>JBKOWN010000097.1:0-8697 GCA_046724435.1 Actinomycetota bacterium | reverse complement strand
GCAGTCGAGGATGAAGCCGCGGTGGGAGACGTTCGAGGTCTCCGAGTCGGCCCGGTTCCCCGAGCTGCAGGGCCGGCGCGTGACCGAGCTCGCGCACGAGCGCGGCTGCAGCCCCCTCGACGTGATGTGCGAGCTGGCCGTAGCCGAGGACCTCAAGACGCGCTTCCGCGCCTACATCGCCAACGACGACGTCGAGGAGGTGGGCAAGCTCCTCACACAGGAGCACGTGGTCCTCGGTCTCTCGGACGCCGGCGCGCACGTCGATCAGCTGTGCGATGCGCCTCTTCCCACCGACTTGCTCGGCACCTGGGTGCGCGAGCGGCAGGTGATGCCGATCGAGCACGCCGTACGCAAGCTGACCGGGGAGCCGGCCGACATCTTCGGCTTCGTGCGTCGTGGCTACGTGCGCGAGGGGTGCTGGGCCGACGTGTGCGTCTTCGATCCGGACAGCGTGGGAACCGGCCCCCTGCGGCGCGTCCGCGACTTCCCCGCCGGCGGCGAGCGCCTGACGGCCGAGGAACCGAGCGGCGTGCGCCACGTGCTCGTCAACGGCACCCCGATCCGACTCGGCGGTGAGCAACTGGACTCCGCCGGGAACCGACCCGGTACACGACCCGAAACCGCCTGACGACCAAGCGGAGGTTTCCATGGCCACGACGACCAGCACCGACGTCTACTACGACCCGTATGACGTCGGGATCCACGCCGATCCGTACCCGGTGTTCCGGCGGCTGCGGGAAGAGGCGCCGCTGTACCGCAACGACGTGCACAACTTCTACGCAGTCAGCCGGTTCGAGGATGTCGAACGCGGCCTGGTCGACCGCGAGACGTACATCTCGGGACGAGGCGCCATCCTCGAGCTGATCAACGCCGGGATCGCGGTCCCGTCCGGGGTGCTGGTCTTCGAGGACCCCCCGATCCACACTGTGCACCGCAGCCTCCTCTCGCGGGTGTTCACGCCCAAGAAGATGAACGCGCTCGAGCCCAAGATCCGCGACTTCTGCGCCCGGAGCCTCGACCCGCTCGCCGGCGCGGGGCGCTTCGACTTCGTCCGCGACCTGGGTGCCCAGATGCCGATGCGGGTCATCGGCATGCTGCTCGGCATCCCCGAGCAGGACCAGGAAGCGATTCGCGACCAGGCCGACGCCGACCTGCGGACCAAGCCGGGAAAGCCGATGAAGTACTCGCGAGAACGGTTCGTGACAGGCGAGGCCTTCGCCGACTACATCGACTGGCGGGCCGAGCACCCCTCGGACGACCTCATGACGGAGCTGTTGCAGGCGGAGTTCGAGGACGAGACGGGGAAGACCCGCCGGCTCACGCGCGACGAGGTGCTCACCTACGTCAACGTGGTGGCCGGCGCCGGAAACGAGACGACGACCCGTTTGATCGGCTGGGCCGGCAAGGTGCTCGCCGATCATCCCGACCAGCGGCGGGAGCTCGTCGAGGACCGATCGCTGATCCCGAACGCGATCGAGGAGCTCCTCCGATACGAGCCGCCCGCGCCCCATGTCGCCAGGTATGTGACCCGCGACGTCGAGCACTACGGGCAGACCGTCCGCGAAGGGAGCGTGATGATGTTCCTGATCGGTTCGGCCAACCGCGACAACCGCCGCTACCCCGACGGCGACCGGTTCGACATCCACCGCGACGTTGGCCAGCACCTCACCTTCGGCTACGGCATCCACTTCTGCCTCGGCGCCGCCCTGGCCCGCCTCGAAGGGCGCGTCGCGCTCGACGAGGTCTTGAATTGGTTCCCGGAGTGGGAAGTCGACCGCGACAACGCCCGGTTGTCGCCGACCTCCACCGTTCGGGGGTGGGAGACGCTGCCGGTGGTCACCGGGTGATCGAGCCGTACCAGATCCGCGTCGACGACGCCGTCCTCGAGGATCTGCGCACCCGGCTCGCTCGGACCCGCTTCCCCGACCAGATCGAGGACACGGGCTGGGAGTACGGCTTCCCGGTCGACTACCTGCGCGACCTCGTCGCGTACTGGCGGGACCAGTACGACTGGCGGGTGCAGGAGGCGCGTCTCAATGAGCTTCCGCACTTCCGCACCCGTATTGATGGCCAGTCGATCCACTTCATCCGCGCGCGATCCGCGCATGCGGGTGCTCTTCCGCTCCTGATCATGCATGGGTGGCCGGGATCGGTCGTGGAGTTCCTCGATGTCATTCCACTGCTGACGGCGCCGGAGGCGCACGGCGGCAGCGCCGACGACGCGTTCCACGTAATCGCGCCCTCGTTGCCCGGCTACGGCTTCTCGGAGCCCACGCACACGCGCGGGTGGGACGGTTGGCGTATCGCCCGTGCGTTCACCGAGTTGATGCGTCGCCTGGGCTATACGCGCTACGGCGCCCAGGGCGGCGACTGGGGCGCCCAGGTGGCGACGAGGATCGGCGCGCTCGACTCGGAGCACTGCGCGGCGATCCATCTCAACATGCCGATCGCCGACCGCCCCGAGGACCGGGTCCAACTCAGCGAGGAAGAGCAAGCGGATCTCGCCGCGATGCAGGGCTTCCGGCGCGAGGAATCCGGCTACGCGCAGGTGCAGGGGACAAAGCCGCAGACGCTGGGCGTCGGGCTCAACGACTCGCCGGCCGGGTTGCTCGCCTGGATCGTGGAGAAGTTCCGCACGTGGAGCGACTGCGACGGCCACCCCGAGAACATCTTCGCCCGCGACCAGTTGATCACCAATGTCATGACGTATTGGGTGACACAGACCATTCCCTCGTCGACGCGCCTCTATTGGGAGAACCAGCACGTCGGCTCGGAGCACGGCGCGCCGGAGTTCGTGGGAGTTCCGACCGGCATCGCGCGCTATCCCAAAGAGCCGATACGCCTCCCGCGTGCCTGGGTCGAGCGCCGCTACAACGTGACGCACTGGGCCGAGATGCCGCGCGGCGGCCACTTCGCTGCGATGGAGCAGCCGGCGCTGTTCGTCGACGACGTCCGGACGTTCTTCAGGACCGTCCGCTGAAGTGGCGTTGTCTACCATCGGCGTCATCGAGTCCGGGGGGTTCAGGACGTGAGAACCGTGGTCGTCGGCGCGTCGAGCGGGCTCGGGCGGTGCATCGGCATCGGGCTCGCTCACCGCGGTGCACAGGTGGCGCTCCTGGCCCGCCGCAAGGCGCGTCTCGACGCCGGGGCCGAAGAAGCCGGCCCGGGCGCGCTCGCGATCGCGTGCGACGTCACCGACGAGACCTCGTCCCGATCGGCGATCGAGGAGGCGGCGCGCGGTCTCGGCGGGATCGACGCCCTCGTCTATACCCCGGCGGTTGGACCCCTCGCCCGTCTCGTCGACACGGACGCCGACGCGTGGAGGCGGGTGTTCGACACGAACGTCACCGGCGCGTCGCTGATCACCGCCGCTGCTATCCCCCACCTCGAAGCGAGCGCCGGCACGGCGGCGTACCTGTCGTCAGTCAGCGCGTCGCTCACGCCGCCCTGGCCGGGGCTCGGCGCGTACATCGTGAGCAAGGCGGCCCTCGACAAGCTCGTCGAGGCGTGGAGGGCGGAACATCCCGGCATCGGGTTCACTCGTCTCGTCGTCGGCGATTGCGCCGGCGGCGAAGGCGACTCGCGCACGGAGTTCGCCGAGGGCTGGGACGGTGAGCTTGCCGCCGAGCTCGTACCTCACTGGCTCGAACGCGGGTTCTTGAGCGGTTCGCTGATCGCGGTCGACGAGCTCGTGTCGGTGGTCGACGCGGTGCTGCGCGGGGGCGCCACCCTGTCGATGCCATCCGTGACCGTCGCTCCCCGAACGGGCATCAAGGAGTCGTCATGAGCCTCACGGCGACTCCCGTCGAGTTCGATCCGTTCTCGGACGAGTTCTTCAACGATCCCTACGAGCTCTACGGACGTCTCCGCGACGAGGCACCTGTCAATTACAGCCAGCGCCACGGTTTCTATGCGCTGTCGCGGTTCACCGACGTTTTAGCGGCGCACCGCGATTGGGAGGGCTTCTCGAGCGCCCACGGCGTCGAGCTGTTCCTCTTGTCCAAGGACCCGGAGGAGGTCGCCGGCTACCGGAACATCATCATGATGGACCCGCCGGAGCACGACCGCTTCCGAGCGCTCGTCAGCCGCGTGTTCACGCCGAGGGCGGTCACAGCGCTGGAACCGATGATCCGCGAGGTGATCTGCAGCTTCCTCGACCGGTTCAACGACGCCGAAGAGTTCGACGCGGTCGCCGACTTCGCCGCGCCCTTCCCGGTCGAAGTGATCTCGCGCATGCTCGGCGTGCCCGAGGGTGACCGTCAGCAGATCCGTCGCCAAATCGACGTCGGCCTGCACCGCGAGACGGGACAGACGGCGCCGAGCCCCGAGAACATGCAGGCTGTCCTCGAGAACGGGATCTACTTCCACGAGCTCACGGTGGACAAACGCAAGGATCCGGGCGACGACATGCTCTCGCGACTGACGCAGGTAACCGTCGATCGCGGCGACGGCATGGAGACGGGCCTCGACGACGTGGAGATCACGGGCTTCGCCTCACTGCTCGGAGGGGCAGGCGCGGAGACGGTCACGAAGCTCGTCGGCAACGCGGTGATGCTGTTCTGGCAGCACCCCGATCAATGGCAATCGGTCGTCGACGACCACGAGAAGATCCCGCGGGCCGTCGACGAGATCCTCCGGTACTGGCCGCCGTCGCAGTACCAAGGACGGTTCTCGCACGAAGAGCGGGCGTTCGAGGGCGGGACGATCCCTGCCGGCTTCCCCGTGCTGCTGATCACCGGGGCGGCGACGCGTGACCCACGCGCCTTCGAGCGGCCCGACGAGTTCGACATCGAACGACAACCGGGCATCACGATCGGCTTCGGCCATGGTGTGCACAGCTGTCTCGGTGCCGCGCTGGCGCGCATGGAGAGCCGGATCGCGATCGAGGAGCTTGTCGCGCGGTGGCGGAGGCTCGAGGTCGACGAACCCGGGCTGCGCCGCGTGCAGATGGCGAACGTGGCCGGCTACTCGAACGTGCCGGTCCGCGCGCTTCGCTGACCGTTACCCGACGGCCTGCGGATTCGTGGGATCCGACGGGTAGCAGAGGAACGGCTTGCCGGACTGGCCGAAAACCGGCTTGAACTTGCCGTTCTCGACCTTCGACCACACGAAACAGCCCTGGTTCCCCTGGTGGGCCTTCGTCCAATCGACGGGGGCAATGAGCCCGTCGCCGTTGTAGTCCTTCATCTGGTTGATCGCGTCGACGACCTTCTGGCGCGTGAAGTCGCACCCCGCCGCCTTGAGACCCTTCACGAACAGATCGGCGTTCAGCCACCCATAGAGCGAGTTCTCGCTCTTCGTGCCCCCACTCTTCTTGATCCACTGTTCGTAGAGCTTCAGCCCCGGTGGCTTGGACTTGCTCTCGAACGGCGTAAAGAGCGTGGTCACGTAATTCCCGTTGGCGACGTCGGCGTTCTTCGCGATGCGGTCCTGGCTGTAGGCGTTCGGCAGGATCATCGGCGCGTTGAGGCCCTGCTTCTTCATCTCGCGGGCGAGACTGAACGCGCCGTTCGCGTCCAGGGTGGGGATCACCAGGTTGACCTTGTCGTCCACCATCTTCGAGACCTGCACGCTGTAGTCAACGGCGCCGAACGAGAGGCTCGTGTCCTTGAACACGACCTTCCCCGCCTTCGGGAACTTCTGGAACGTCGTATCGATGGCGTTCGCCGCGTCTGACGACTGGGGCACGCTGTACGCGATCAGTCCGACGCGCTTCTTGTTCAGCTTCTGGGCCAGCCACGCGTTGGGGTAACTCGTAGGTCCCGCGGACTTGAAATTGATGAACGACCCCGCCGCACCAAACAGGTTTGCCGGCCCGGGGGTGTTGTCCTCGGAGCCCCACTCTGCCTGGATGTCCCAGCCGAAGGTGGGGATTCCCTGGCCGGCGAGCAGATCGGCACCCGAAAACAGGCCGACCGCCACGGGGAGGACGGCGAACACGTTGTCCTCGCTGATCAGTCCCTGCACCTCCTGGCGGTTGTTCGCAAGGGAGTCGTCGCGCTTGGAAGAGAGGACGAGCTTGCGGCCGCAGACGCCCTTGTCGCCTGTCGAGTTGATGTAATCGAAGTACGCCTTCGTGCCGTCGAACGCGGTCCCAAGCGTGTTGCCGGTCGGGTCACCCGTGACCGTCGCGACGCCCCCGACGCGGATCTCGCTGTTGGTCACGCCCGGCTGGTCGACCGGCGGGTTCTGCTGCGCACCCGCCGCCGACACACCCAACGCGCCCACGAGCGAGATCACCGCGAGCAGCCCTACCCAACGCCCGACGCGCACTCGAGCACGTGACATCGCACTCCCCCCATGACGACCCCGCATCGGGCCGACGCTGTGCCCCTCCCGTCTTGCGGGGCGCCATATATAACACCCGCGTCGCTCACGTGCCAGACACCCTTGGAGAACTTGGCAGTTGGCCGCCCGCAGCGCCCCGTCGGATTGCGATCCGTCTAACAGCTACGTCATACTTCGGACTGGTCGGCCCGCCGGGGACCATTCGGGACGCCAAGAGCGATGGAGGGGTCGCGCCGGGCGAGACGCGTCGACAAGCTGATAGGAACGTGACATGACGCTCTTCGACTCGTTTCGGTACGACGGCAAGCGCGCTCTCGTCGTGGGCGGCGCCAGTGGCATGGGCGCGGCGACGGCCCAGCTCCTCCTGGACGCCGGGGCGGAGGTCGTGGTGATGGACTTCGCCGACGTCACGCTGCCGGGGGCGAAGGCCATCCACGTGAACCTCGCCGACGCCGCGTCGATCGACGCGGGAGTCGACGAGTGCGCCGGGCAAGTGGACGCGCTGTTCTCGTGCGCCGGTGTCGCCGACGGCACGCCCGGCATCGAGAAGATCAACTTCATCGGCCACCGGCACTTGATCGACCGGTTGCTCACCAAGCGCATGCTGCCGCCGGGGTCGGCCATCGGCTTCATCTCCTCGGCCGCAGGTCTGGGCTGGGAAGCGAACCTCTCCGAGCTCAACGAGCTCTTGGACACGCCCGATTTCGACTCGGCGACGCGCTGGGTTCAGGAGCACGGCAAGGCCGACTACATGTCGATGAAGCAAGCGATCTGCGCTTACGTCGCCCGCCAGGCATTCCCCCTCCTCAAGGAGGGGATCCGCATCAATGCCATCTGCCCCGGTCCGACCGACACGCCACTCGCGCAGGCCAACAAGGAGATGTGGCTCGGGTTCGGATCCGACTATCGGGGTGAGGTGGGCGTCGAGGCCTCGACGCCGCTCGAGCAGGCCTATCCCCTGGTGTTCCTCTGCAGCGACGCCGCCGCCGCGATCACCGGCATCACGTTGATCTCCGACGCCGGCTACATGAGCTCGGGCATCACGGGTTCGTTCCCCGACGCGACCGCCATCGCCAACTTTCTCCTCAACCGGTAGGCGGTCTTGTGACCGACGACCTCGTGCGCGACCGGCGGGGGCCCGTCCTCGTCGCCCGCCTGAACCGGCCCGACGCGAGGAACGCGCTGACCCTCGATATGGTCCGGGGCATCGGCGCGGCAATCGTCGACGCCGAGGCCGATCCCGAGATCCGCGCTGTGGTGCTGACCGGCACCGGTGCACGGGCATTTTGCGCCGGCATGGATCTGCGAGCCGACGCCAAAGAAGGCGCGATGGCGTTCGTCGAGAAACGCACCCCGTTCTACATCGGTGCCGCGTTTCCGCTCGACGAGGTCGTTGCCGGATTGCGCCACGTCGCCGATGGCCGCGCGATCGGGAAGGTTGTGGTCGACGTCGCTGAGGCGGGGGCATGAGCCGGATGATCGGGCGCCGAGCGGCCGCGGGCGGCGTGGCAGTGCTTCTGTGTGTGGCGCTGAGCGCGGCAGCAAGCGGAGCCCGCACGGCCGGGACCAGCGCGACCTCGCGGGCGGACACTGCCGGACCTTCGGCCAACCTGTCACGTGCCGCCGGCGGCAAGGGCGTGTTCATCGGCGACCAGATCCCCGTGAACCTGAAGCGAGCCGGTTATGTGGAGAACGAATACGTCGCCTCAGGAACCGCGACCTCGTACGCGAACTCCGGCGCGCTGACAGTCGATGGTCTCTGGTCGTTCGCGCCCGACGGGAGCGCGCCGTTCCGGACGCGCGTTCTGGTCCGACGCCCCCGCGACCGGGCGCGATTCAGCGGCACGGTCGTCGTCGAGTGGTTGAACGTGAGCGGTGGAGTCGATGCAGACCCCGAATGGTCGAGCCTGCACGAAGAGATCCTTCGTCGCGGCGATGCGTGGGTCGGCGTGTCGGCCCAGCGGATCGGCGTGGAAGGCGGGCCGGTGCTCGTGAGAGTGCAAGTCCCCGGCGCCGAGGCCGCCGGCCAAGGCCTCAAGGCCGTCGATCCCTCCCGGTATGGATCACTGGAGCATCCCGGCGACGGCTTTGCGTTCGACATCTACACCCAGGTTGCCCGCGCCATTCGCTCGGGCGCCGGTATGGGCGGGTTACGGTCGAAGCGCCTCATCGCTGCGGGCGAATCGCAATCCGCGTTCGCGATGGTCACCTATTACAACGGCGTGCAGCCCCTCACGCATGCCTTCGACGGCTTCTTCGTGCACAGCCGGGGAGCGGTCGGTCTTCCGCTCGTCGGGGCCGGCGAGTACGCCGACATCACGAGGTCACTCGGGACCGCTCCTACGACGTTCCGCACCGACCAGGACGCGCCCTGTCTCTTATACACATCTCCGAGCCCACGAGACCTTA
>JBKOWN010000198.1:0-12476 GCA_046724435.1 Actinomycetota bacterium | reverse complement strand
GGTGGAGCCCGAGACCCGCTACGCACGAAGCGGCGATGCGTACATCGCGTACCAGGTGCTCGGCGAAGGTGGTCCCGACCTCCTCTATCTCTCTTCGGGCACGATCTCGATCGACTCGATCGACGAGGAACCGGGATTCGCGAGGTTCCACCGGGGCTTGGCGTCGTTCAGCCGGTTGATCCGCATGGACCTGCGGGGGGTCGGGCTGTCGGACCCGATCGACCCATCCGTCCCGCCGTCGCTCGAGCAGTGGGTCGGCGACGCCTTGGCGGTCCTCGACGCGGTTGGCTCGGAGCGTGCCGCTCTCTGCGGCGCCGACGAGGGCGCCCTCGTCGCGATGCTGACCGCCGCCGCCCATCCGACGCGGACGGCGGCGCTGATCCTGCTCAACGCGTACCCACGCCTGCGGCGCGACACCGATTACCCATACGGGCTTCCAGATCACCTCGTCACGCGCTTCACGCAGGCGGTGCTCACCGAACGACTGGTCGCCGACGACGGCGGCGAGCAGACGTTCGCGGACCTCGAAGTGTTCGTGCCGGCGGTCGCCGACGATCCTCGGTTCCGGCAGTGGTGGCAGCGGGCCGGAAACCGGGGCGCGAGCCCGGCGACCGCCCGCGCCCTTGCGCAGACCCGCTTCCAGACCGACCTCCGGCCCGTGCTGCCCGCCATCCAGGCGCCCACACTGGTCATCCATCGGAAGGGCAATCGTGCGGCCCTGGTCGGGCACGGTCGGTACCTCGCCGAGCACATCCCCGGTGCGCGTTATACGGAGCTTCCCGGCGACGAGCATCTGCCGTACGTCGGCGACAGTGACACGATCGTCGCCGAGATCGAGGAGTTCCTCACGGGCGTGCGCGGCGTCGATACCGATCGCGTCCTGGCCACGATCCTGTTCTGCGACATCGTCCATTCCACCGACCTCGTGAGCGAGCTCGGGGACCGACGTTGGCGCGATCTGCTCGACGCGTACTACGTGATGATCCGCCGTCAGCTCGAACGGTTCGCGGGTCGCGAGATCAAGACGACCGGCGACGGCCTCCTGGCCACGTTCGACGGCCCTGCCCGTGCGATCCGCGCCGCGCAGGCGATCCGCGACGGCGCCCGCCAACTGGGGATCGACGCGCGCGTCGGGCTCCACACGGGCGAGGTCGAGATGATCGGAGACGACATCGGGGGGCTCGCCGTCCATCTCGGCGAACGAGTGTGCGCCAGCGCCGAGCCGGGTGAGGTGTTGGCGTCCCGCACCGTGGTGGACCTCGTCGCCGGATCGGGTATCACCTTCAGCGACCGCGGCGAACGCGAGCTCAAGGGTGTTCCCGATCGATGGCACCTCTACGCCGTGACCCCCTGAGCGAGCGCACACCAGACAAGGAGGCGACGCACATGGCGATTGACTCACACGAGCAGGCCGTGGTCGACGCGGTGCCCAAGGAGCTCTTCATCGGGGGCCAATGGCGCCCGGCGGCGTCGGGCAAGACGTTCGCGGTGGAGGATCCGGCGACGGGGTCGTCGCTGTGCGACATCGCGGACGGTGACGCCACCGACGCGCTCGCGGCGCTGGGCGCGGCGGCATCGGTCCAGGAGAGCTGGGCAGCGCATCCACCGCGAGAGCGCGGCGAGATCCTTCGCCGCACGTACGAGCTGCTGACCGAGCGCATCGACGACCTCGCGCTGTTGATGACCCTCGAGATGGGGAAGCCCGTCGACGATTCCCGCGCCGAGATCAAGTACGCCGCCGAGTTCTTCCGCTGGTTCTCGGAGGAGGCTGTGCGCATCGACGGTCGCTACACCGTCGAGCCGGGCGGTAGCGGGCGGTTGCTCGTCCTGCGCCAACCGGTCGGGCCCTGCCTGTTCATCACGCCGTGGAACTTCCCGACCGCGATGGGCACTCGCAAGATCGGGCCCGCGGTCGCCGCGGGCTGCACGATCATCGTCAAGCCCGCCGCGCTCACCCCGCTGTCGATGCTCGCGCTGGCGCAGATCCTGACCGAGGCCGGTCTCCCACCGGGGGTCCTGAACATCGTGACATCGAAGCGCGCCGGCGCGACGACCGGTCCACTGCTCGAAGACCCCCGGCTCCGCAAACTCTCGTTCACGGGCTCGACCGAGGTCGGCCGGCAGTTGATCGCGGCGGCGGCGAATCAGGTGCTGCGTGTCTCGATGGAGCTCGGCGGCAACGCGCCGTTCCTCGTCTTCGAGGACGCCGACCTGGACGCCGCCGTCGACGGCGCAGTCCTGGCCAAGTTGCGCAACATGGGCGAGGCGTGCACCGCCGCCAACCGCTTCCACGTGCACCAATCCGTCGCCGACGAGTTCGCGGCGCGGCTCGCGGAGCGGCTCGGCGCCATGCGAGTCGGGCGCGGCACCGAGCCGGACGTCCAGGTGGGCCCGCTGATCGAAGAGAAGCAGCGCGAGAAGGTCGTCGAGCTGGTGGACGACGCCCGTGAGCGCGGGGCAAAGACGCTGGTCGGCGGGGAAGCGCTCGACGGGCCGGGCTACTTCTACGCGCCGACCGTGCTGCGGGACGTGCCGACAGACGCGCGGCTGTTGCGCGAGGAGATCTTCGGGCCGGTAGCCCCGATCGCTACGTTCATGCACGACGACGAAGCGCTCCGCGCCGCCAACGACACCGAGTTCGGGCTCGTGTCGTACGCGTACACACGGGACCTCGATCGTGCATTCCGTGTTATCGAGGGCCTCGAAACAGGCATGGTGGGGCTCAACCGGGGGCTGGTTTCGAACCCGGCCGGTCCCTTCGGAGGCGTGAAGCAGTCCGGGTTCGGGCGCGAGGGCGGCCACGAGGGCATCGACGAGTACCTCGAAGTCAAGTACGTCGCGGCACAGGTCGGCGGGTAGGTTGCTCGGGCGCGAGTCGCGAACGACTTGCTGAAGCAGCGAGATCGGAGGAACGGGCATGGCCGGGTCGAGCGCAACCTTGCACGAGTCCGCTGAGAGGCTTGGGGGCCAGAGGATCGACCGCCATCGGGCGACCGTATCGATCATGGAGGAGCTCGAGGCCATCGATTGGTACGACCAGCGGGCCGCCGCCAGCGACGACGATGAGCTTCGCGCCGTTCTCGAGCACAACCGGGACGACGAGAAGGAGCACGCGGCGATGGCGCTCGAGTGGTTGCGCCGTCGCGATCCCCAACTCGACAAGCAGCTGCGCAAGTACCTGTTCACCGAAGGCTCGATCACCGCGGAGGAAGACGAAGCCGCCGGTGACGACGTGGACTCCGGTTCGCTTGGTATCGGCAGCCTGCGCACGGAGGTGACCTCGTGAACCATCTGCTGCGCGAGCTCGCGCCCGTGTCGACCGAGGCGTGGGCCGCGATCGACGAGGAGGCGTCTCGTACGCTTCGCCACTTCCTCGCTGCCCGCAAGGTCGTGGATTTCTCCGGCCCGCACGGCTGGGGCCACTCCGCCGAGACACTCGGCCGCGTCGACGCGCTCGGGGCGGCGCCCGCCGCGGGCGTCGACGCAGCTATCCGCCGCATGCAACCGCTCGCCGAGCTCCGAACGGGTTTCGAGCTCTCACGCCGCGAGCTCGAGGCCATCGACCGCGGATCGCGGGACTACGACCTGCAGGTCGTGATCGACGCCGCCCGCCAGGCCGCGGCGGCGGAGGACGCCGCCGTCTTCCACGGGTACGACGCCGGAGGCATTGCGGGCATCAGTGACACCACACCGCATGCGCCCGTTGTCATCAGCGACGATTACAACGACTATCCGAGGACCGTCGCGCGGGCGGTCGCCATGCTCCAGACCGCCGGTATCGGGGGGCCGTTCGCGATCGCCCTCGGGCCGCGCTGCTACACCGGCGTCATCGAGACGACGGAGCACGGGGGTTACCCGGTGCTCGAGCACATTCGGCTGATTCTCGGTGGGCCGGTGGTGTGGGCGCCGGCGGTGGACGGCGCCATCGTCGTGAGCCTGCGCGGCGGCGACTTCCAGCTGACCTGCGGGCAGGACTTCGCGATCGGGTACGTCGATCAGGACGCCGACAGCGTGCGCTTGTACCTCGAAGAGAGCATGACCTTCCGCACGCTCAGCCCCGAGGCCGGTGCGGCACTCGTCTACGCCGACTGATCAAGCATGTGGCAACGAGCGGTCCGGATCGGCGGATACGTCCTGATCGGTTTCGTGATCGGTTCGCTGATCCTCGGCACGATCAAGGGGAACCCGTTCCTCACGAACGTCGTGTACGGGTTGTGGACCGGTGCGATCGCGGGTGCGATCGTCGGGATCCTGGTGTTCGGCGTGCTTGCGTTGCGCCGGCGCCAGTAGGGGTCACCCGAGCGGCCGCGGGTCGCTCTCCTGGAGCGCGTGGAACACGTCGGGCCCGATCGGTAGGGGGGCACAGCCGTGGTTCTCTTCGCACACGCCGTCGAAGCGCGCCGCCGCTCCTTGATGACAGCTGGCGCAGTTGCCGCCGAAGCGGTTGACGACGTCGGTCGTCCCGCGCTTCTCGATCGTGGTCCCGGTCTCGGAGACGGAGAGGAAGAAGAACTCCCAGTCGCGCGTGGCGGGGTTGAAGCCATGCTGGCGCTTCACCATCGCCTCCTGCGGGACGAGCTGGATGATCGTGCCCACCGGGTATTTGCCGCCCGTGGGGGAGTTGGCGACGGCGAGCGCCTCGTCGAGGTGGCCGAGCCGGTTGTCCAGGTAGAAGCCGCGGACCTTCGTCATCGTGTGCAGGTTGCGGAAGTCGCCGGCCTGCGCGACGAAGTCCTCACGCGGCTTCGGCGCAGCGGTGCGGTGGCCAGAATCTCCGCCACTGCATGCACCGAGCGCCACGGTGACGACGACCGCGATCACGATCGCGGGCGTCCAAATCATCAGCGCGCGCCGGATCACGCTCGGCAACGGGTCCCCCCTGATCGTCAGGCTCCGTTGCTACTACGGCCGGCGGACGCGACGGGATTGCGTTCTCAGCCCCCGAACTCCTCGGTGGCGTAGACAATGCCGCCGTTGCAGGTCACGGAACGCGCTACTCCGCGCCGAGGACGGGGCGAAATCGTTCCAGGAGGCCGTCGACGCCCGCGCCGTGGAGGGTCATCCCGCCGTCGACGACGATGTTCTGCCCGGTCACGAAACGGGCGAGATCGGAGCTGAGGAACAGGACGACGTCGGCGACGTCCTCTGGCGTCCCCACCCGAGCGAGCGGCGTCTTCGCGGCCATGTGCTCGGACATGCCGTCCATGGTGAGCAGCACGTCGGTGAGCCCGGTGTGGATCATTCCGGGCGATACGGAGTTCGCCCTGACAGTCGGCGCGTACTCGTGCGCTGCGTTGGCGGTGAGCGCGACGACGCCCGCCTTCGCCGCCGAATAGGGGGCCTCTCCGGCGGACGGGCGGGTCCCGCTGATCGACGCGGTGCTCACGATGCTGCCGCCCCCTCCGGCTAACAGGTGCGGCGCAGTCGCCTTGATGCCGTGGAACACGCCGCCCAAGTTGAGGCGCACGATGCGCTCCCACTCGTCGATCGGCCACTCGTGTACCTGCGAGAGGTTGCTCGCGCCCGCGTTGTTGAACACGGTGTTGAGCCCTTCGAGCTTGTCCGCGGCGTCGTCGACCGCGGTGCGAAGCGCGTCGTAGTCCGTGACGTCGACCGCGTACGCGAGGCCGTCGATCTCCTTTGCGACGTGCTCGGCGGCATCGCCGTTGACGTCGACGACCGCGACGCGGGCGCCTTCGTCGGTCATGCGCCGGCACGTCGCCCTCCCGATGCCTGAACCGCCGCCGGTGACGATCGCCCGGCGGCTGTCGAGGAGCCCCATTTGCACCTCCTGGGTGAGTCCGCATCGTATCGACGCGCTCGAACGCGCCGCGAGAGCTGGCCCGCAGTCGACCAAGATGGAACGACATGGGGAAGGCGACGCTCAAGGGCATCCTTGCTCGCAAGCTGCGGCTTGCGCTGACGACACTCGCCGTCCTTCTCGGGGTCGCCTTCGTGAGCGGGACGTTCGTGCTGACCGACACGATGGAACGGTCGTTCGACGTGATCTTCCGACGAACCGTGACCGACGTGGACCTCGTCGTGCGGGCGCGTGATCCGTACACGGGTGGTGGGTCACAGAGGACGCGCATCCCCGATGCGAGCCTGGCGAGGGTCCGCGCCGTCGAGGGCGTGAAGACCGCGGACGGGACGACGTTCGGTTACGCGCAGCTTGTCGGCCACAACGGTGACTCGATCCAGAACGGGCTCGCGCCGACGATCGGGCTCTCGTGGCCGGAATCGGCTGAAGGCCCCCTCGCGCTCGTGCACGACGGCAAGAGCCGAGCGCCGCGCGGCGAGCGCGAAGTGCTCGTCGACGAAGGCACGGCGCGGGCGAACGGCTTCAAGGTCGGCGATCGCGTCCGCGTGCTGCTCCAAGGACCGGCTCAGCAGTTCACGATCGTCGGCCTCTTCGGACTCAAGGGCCAGGCCGATCTCGGAGGCGTGACGGTCGCTGCGTTCGACCTTCCGACATCGGAGCGCGTGCTCGCTGCGCCGGGCGCGCTCGATGCCATCTACCTCACGACGGACCCCGGCGCCGGGCCCGGAGTCGTCTCACGCAATGTCCAGACCGCGCTCGGCTCGAGTTACGAGGTCGTTCCGGCATCGAAGTTGGCCGAGGAGCGCGCCGAGCCCGTCCGCCAAGGCGTCGGCAACCTCCGCATGGCGCTGGTCGGCTTCGCGGCCGTCGGGCTCGTGGTCGGCTCCTTCATCATCTTCAACACGTTCGCGATCCTCATCGCGCAGCGCACGCGGGAGCTCGGCTTGCTCCGCGCCCTGGGCGCCAGCCGAGCGCAAGTGCTGTGGTCGGTGGTGCTCGAGGCCGCGATCGTCGGGGTGGTGGCGGCGGGGCTGGGTCTTGCGGCCGGGGTCGGGCTCGCGGCGCTCTTGTTGCGTGCGGTCGGCTTCGCGCGGATCGGTCTCGGGGCGCCCGAAGCGACCCCGGTGCTACTGGGGCGCACCGTGGTCGCGGCCGTGATCGTCGGTGTCGTCGTCACGGTCGGCTCGGCGCTCATTCCCGCCGTGCGCGCGGCGCGCACCTCTCCGGTGGCGGCGATCAACGATTTGCCGCGCGTCGGATCGGCATCGCTGCGACGGCGGGCCCTCATCGGTGCGCTCATCACGTTCGCCGGCGTCGGCACGCTCACGCTCGGGTTCCAAGTCGATGCCACGCAGCTTGCCCGACGAATCCAGGTCGTCGCCGTCGGGGCACTCCTCGCCTTCTTCGGGGTCGTGATGCTCGTCGCCGCATTCGCCCGCCCTATGGCCCGCGTCGTCGGATGGTTCTTGTCGCGGGGGAGCGTCACCGGTCGCCTTGCGCAAGGCAACGCGATGCGCAACCCGAGGCGCACCGCGGCAACGTCTGCAGCGCTCGTCGTCGGCTTGAGCCTCGTATGCCTCGTCGCGATCGTCGCCGCCTCGGTGAAGTCGTCGATCCGCACCGGCGTCGAGAAAGGCGTCCGCGCCGACTACATCCTCAGCGCCCAGGGGCTCACCGGGTTCTCGCCCCAGGTGAGCGCCCGGGTCGCGTCCCTTCCTGCCGTCCAGGCGAGCACCGGCTTGCGGCTCGGCCGTGTGCGCATCGGCCCTCGCCAGCAACTCGTCGTCGCCGTCGACCCGGCCGTGCTCGGGCGCGTCCTGGACGTCGACATCCTCGCCGGCGGCACGCGAGGGATGGCGACGGGCGGCATCCTCCTGTCGCAGGACGAGGCCGAGCACTACGGGGTCGGGCCGGGTGACCGGCTCCAGCTCATCTATCCGCTCTCGGGCCTGGTGCAGGTGCCGGTCGCCGGTGTGTACGCCCGCAAGCAGTTCACCGGCGCGTACCCCGTGCCGCTCGGAGTCGTGTCGACCGCGAGCGAGGAGCAGAACTTCGGCGGCGTCCAACAGGACACCCTCGTCTACGTGAAGGCGAAGCCGGGTCAGACGGCAGCGGCACGCCGTCAGATCGAGAGCGCCATCGGTGCCGACTTCCCCAACGTCAAGATCAACTCGCGCGCCCAGTTCCAGAACGTTCAGGAGGGCACGGTCGACCAGTTCGTCGCCGGGCTCGTCGCCCTGCTCGTGTTGTCGGAGATCATCGCCGTGCTCGGCATCATCAACACGCTGCTGCTGTCGGTGTACGAGCGAACCCGTGAGCTGGGACTGTTGCGGGTCGTCGGCATGTCGCGGATTCAGGTGCGCCGCATGGTGCGGGGCGAGTCGATCATCATCGCCGTCATCGGATGCACCTTCGGCCTCGGTCTCGGGATCTTCTGGGGCTGGGCATTCACGACGGCCTTAAGCGAGCAAGGCCTCGACCAGTTCGACGTCCCGCCGCTCCAGGTCGCGGCGTTTCTCGTGTTCTCGGTGATCGCCGGCACCGTCGCCGCATGGCTGCCCGCATGGCGCGCCTCGCGCCTCGACGCGCTGGAGGCCATCGCCGAGGGAGTGACCGACGTCAGGAAGTCTCGTGGGTGGGTGACTCGTCCGCGACCTCAACGCTCCGCCCGACGAACTCGATCGCAGCGACGTAGACGAGCAAGAGCAGCGCGAGCACCAACAGCGTGAGCGGGCTCGGTGTGGTCCAGAGGAACAGCACCAGCAACACGACGACGATGCCGGCCACTCGGAGACCCACCTTGTGTGCGGCGACCCACTCGCCCACCGGCCCCGGCTTCCACCCCGCCTCGTCGGCCTTGCGCCCGGCCCCGGCGAGCAGGCCCTTGGCTCCCTCGCGGATCCGCACGGCTACCCGTGACGGACCGGAGAGGAACGCGGCGAGAGCAATGATGATGCCGAGCGCGGCGATGGCGCGTATGCCGTTGCGCAGATAGCGGACGATGATGTCGAAAGCAGCCCCCGCGGCGTCGTGGTTCTTCGCCACGCTGAGATACGCGGATCTGCCGAGCGCGAGCAACGCGGCGGTGACGGCCATCGCGATGACGAGCCCGAGCGCCCACCGCATCAGCGTGCGCCGTCGGTTGCCGGAGAGCGCGAGCGCCGCTCCGAGCAGCACGAGGACGAGCACGACCAGCACGATGCGCGCCCGGTCGAGCAGATGAACAGCACTGCGCGCCTGTTGGAGCTGACCGGCGTCGAACAGCTCGACCTGCAGGTTCTTCTGCTTCTTGGAGAGGCCGTCGAACACCGTGACGCCGCGTTGGTCGAGCCTTTTGACCCCCTCGTCGATGACCGCCGAGAGGTCCAGGACGACCTTGTCGTTCTTGACCGAGATGTTCTTGCCTTCGCCGGTCAGCGCCTTGACGACCTGAGCGTGCGCGCGCCTGTTGGCTTCCTTCCACACGGTCGCGAACTGCTCGGTGGCGAGCGCGCGCTGAGCCGCTTGGTGCGTGAACGTCTCCACGCCCGAGCTGATGGGGCCGGCGAGGAATTGCGCTCTCTCGGGGAGGACGTCCTTCGCCTGCGCTTGGACGTCGACCTGCTGGAACAAACGGGTAGTGGCGCGCTCGGCCACCAGGTCGGTGATGGCCCTCTTGTGTGCCAGCGGCGCCACCGTGTCGACGTAATGGTTGGTGTCGAGAACGAGGTTCCGGACCCAGATCGACAGACCCGCCAACGGCACCAGCACCACGCTCACGATGACGAGCGTCGCGACCAGGGCCCGCCGCCAGCGGGGCAGCCGTTTCGGGGTGTCTGCGGTCTCGGTGCCGGCGGTCATCCGCGGCATCACCTTCCGTATCTCACCGCTGCGAACGCGGCTGATATATGCAGGATTTCCCTCGGCAGCTCACTTTGCATCACCCCGAATGGGTGATTGGCCTTCACTCGCCTCGTTCGTGCGTGTCTTCTGGCGTTCCCAGAGAGTGGCGTTGAGGATCACACCGGCAATGAAAAGGCGGCCCATCAGGAAGAGCGAGAGGAGGACCGCCGCCGCGACGCCCAGAGCGCCATACGTCTCCGACGAGCTCGAAATCCGGTACGAGATGAAATAGACGTTGATGAGATGGATCGCCTGCAGGCCCAGGCCGATGGTGACCGCGCCCGGGAAGAGGGCGGTCCAATGGAGGGGCGGCCGGGGGAGGATCCAGAGCACCAGGAACGCGAGCCATACATATGCGATGCCGATCAGGACGGTGGCGAACGCACCGGGGCCCGGAGACTGGTGGCGAAGGGCGCTGCCGACGACGGTGACGGCAAAGAACGCCCCGATGAGGCCGAGACACCCGAGGACGGCCAGCGGCTTGCGTCCGAGCGGTCCGGCGCGGACGCCCCACGCGAGCGCGCTCACGGTGCGGAAGGCTTTGATCGCGGCAAGGCTCGCCAGGTACAGAGCCGGGATCCCGATAAGGAGCACGATGAACCGGGCCTGCTCAGCATCGGCGGCTGCTTGCGAGACGGACTTGGAGGCCAGGCCGACGACTCCGAGGTCGTCGGCGAGGTGCGCGGGGTCGTCGTGATTCGCGGCCTCGAGGAATCCCAGGCCGCCGACGACCACGAAGGTGAAGGGGAGTAACCAGAGGAAGAGCCGGTACGCGAGGGCGCCGGCCAGCAGGAAGCCGGCACGGTCTCGATCGCGCTCGTAGGCGCTCAGCGTCGCATCCACGCTGCGCACGCGCGGTCGCCGTTCCTCGACCGCCGCCCGAGCCGCGTCGACCCGATCCCGGGTCGTCGAGACGAAGCTCCTGAGGCGGCCGTCGCTGCTCACGCCCCATGTTCGCGGAGATGCGCGCCCAGGAAGCGGAGGGCCAGCCGCTACCATCGTCGCCTTGCACGGGCGGTTAGCTCAGGGGGAGAGCACTTCCTTGACGCGGAAGGGGTCAGAGGTTCAAATCCTCTACCGCCCACCCTGAAACTGCAGGTCAGCGTTGATTTTCGCCGCCGCTGATGTGCGCGTCAGACCGGCTCAACGACGGACGCGGTAGCGGATGTGGGTGGCTTCCGGCGTGTCGATCACCCGAACGATCTCCAACTCGACGCGCGACGGCAACACCTCGAACTGCCGACGGCCGCCACCGAACAGCACCGGGATCTGGTGTATCTGCAACTCGTCCAGCACTCCGGCCTCGAGCGCCCGTTGCGCCGTGTACGCGCCATGGACCATCACGTTCCGATCCCCGGCGGCGGCCTTCGCCTGTGCCATGGCGCTTTCGATCCCATCGGTCACGTACGTCACCAACGGATAGTTCGCCACCGAGGGACCCGGCCGCCAGTGGCTGGGCACGAAGATCCGGACACCGTGATTGTGATGATCACCGCCCCAATGATCGACCTGCTCCGCGGTACGCCGACCCACCAGCACGGCACCGGGCGCATCGATCTCGTCGAACAACTCCCCGGCCGGCCCGGACGGCCGGACGAACTGCCCGTCGGGAGCGACGAACCACTCGTGCAGCCGGGCGAAGCCGTCGCCGCCGGGGTTGCCCAGGTCGTCGTTCGGGCCCGCGATGTACCCGTCGAGGGACATCGACATGTAGAGCACCGATGCAGACACTTCGACCTCCTGCGGTCTCGATCCAAACTGGGTTCGACGTGTGACCCCGGCGTGGCGGCGTTTCTCATCGGCCAGAGCGCGCCTTCACGATTCGATGTTGAAGATCTGCGCGTGCACCGGAGGGTCGAGAAGCTCGGGCGTCGAGCGGTCTTCGTGTCCCCGACCCGGCCGGTCCGCTCATGTGGAGCCGGCTTGGTCTGGCCATGGTTCCGCCCCTCGGCAATCGGATCTGGCGCTCGCGTGGGTTCCGGCACGCGGTAATGCGGGGCATCCGGCGCTCCAAGCAGCGAAGGAAACTGACGAGGCGGGCGATACGCCCGTGATCCCCGGAGCATCGACGCCTAGCCATCGCCGTCAGCCCCGGGGAGCAGGACCGCGATATCGACGGATGCGCTCCGCAAGATGACGTGCTGCTTCGACCGGGATGTCTTTCGTGTGCGGCACCTGCCATGTGTCCCGTAAGAACGTGGGGAGGTCGAAGACGGCGCGGGTCGCTCCCAAATGGGCGCGGCGCCACGCCCAGACCGGCCCCAGGTCGAAGAGCCCGTGCAAGCGCGGCCCGTACTCGTCGCGTCGCAGCGCACGCTGGAAGGCGCGCTCGTCAGCGACGGTCGTCGGAACACTGTCCAGACGCGCGAGCACATCGACGGGCACGTCGGCTTGGAAATCCTCGACGAGACTCCTGAGCGCGGCACGGAGGATGAGAACAAGCCGTCGCCGTTTGGCCTGGTCGATCAGTCTTTCCCAGTCGATTGCACCCGATTGCCTGATGATGACCAAGGAATCTGACACCCATCGAGCGCGCGCATCCCTTTGTGAGACGAGACCGTGAACAACGGCGTGCAAGAGGAGGTCGCTGGCACACGGGGTACGGGTGGCTACTCCGAGGATGTCGATCGGCTCGGCGGCGCGCCAGAAGTCATCGGAAGATGTCATTTCGTCACCCGGAACTACGAACTGCTCGCGCAAATGCCAATGCAGATCGACCAAGAAACCGTCTGGCGCGGTGACGATTCGCGAGTGTTCACTGATGAGTGAGAAC
>JBKOWN010000011.1:0-12334 GCA_046724435.1 Actinomycetota bacterium | reverse complement strand
TCGCCGGCCTGGGTGCCGCAATGGCCGTCTTCGGCTTGTGGACCACCAGCCGGCTGCTCCCGGGAGTGATCAGTGCGGGCAATTGGGCCCGTACTTCTCCCGTCCGAACGACCAATATCGTCTTCCCGGTTGCGAGCATCATCGTCTACGTGCTCCAGCTGGCGTTCGCCGTCGGCCTGCTGCTCTCTCCCGACAACTCCGCGCTCCTGCGGCTCTCCGTGCTCGTGCTGCTCGGGGTGTACGCGGGAGCCGTCGCCAGAGCCTGGAAGATCACGAGGACGAGCTAGGCGCGGCCGGATCCGCCCGGTCGGACCCGCAGTCTGGGGCCCGGAGCGGCGCGCGTAGGCTCTGGACGTGCTCCGCCGCCTGGCCGCGTGGTGCTACCGCCGCCGTCGACGCGTGGTCGTCGGCTGGGTCGTCGCACTCATCGTGATCAGCATGCTCGGCCAGACGGTCGGCGGCGATCTCCTCAAGACGTTCTCGCTGCCCGGTACCGAATCTGACCGCGCGTTCAGCGTCCTCAAGCGCGAGTTCTCGCGCAAGGGCGACACCGGCGACCTCGTCTTCAGGGTACGAGGCCCCGGCGACGTCAACGCCGCCGATGTACGCAGCCAAATCGAGCCGGTATTCGCGAAGCTCCGCAAAGAGCCGCACGTTGTCAGCGTGACCACGCCGTACGAGCCCGCGGGCAGCCGCTTCATCGCTCGCGGAGGCAAGATCGCGTACGCGGAGATCCTGTTCGACGTGCGGGCGAACGACGTTCCGGTGGATCTCGCATCGAACATGCGCACAATCGCCAAGGACGCGAATTCGCCTCGCGTTCAGGTGGAGCTCGGCGGCTCCATGTTCACGGACCAGTCGCAGCCGGCGAGCGAGGCGATCGGGATCCTGGCTGCGGTGGTGATCCTGCTGATCGCATTCGGTTCGCTCCTCGCGATGGGGATGCCCATCCTTACCGCGCTGTTCGGCATCGGGATCGGGCTCGCCTTTGTCAACCTGCTCGCGAGGGTCTTGGACGTTCCCTCGTTCGCGCCGCAGGTGACGGCGTTGATCGGGATCGGTGTCGGCATCGACTACGCGCTGTTCATCAGCACCCGGTACCGGGAGGGTCTGCACGAGGGTCGCGATCCCGAGGACGCAGTGGTGCACGCGATCGACTCGAGCGGTCGCGCCGTATTGTTCGCCGGCGGCACGGTCGTGATCTCCCTGCTGGGACTGTTCCTCATCGGCGTGTCGTTCATCCGAGGACTCGCGGTTGGTGCGGCACTCGCCGTGCTGTTCGTCATGGCCGCCGCGGTGACCTTGCTCCCGGCTGTGCTCGGTTTCGCGGGTCACACGATCGACCGGTTCGCGCTTCCGAGCGCCCGGAAGAATCGCGACGTCGAGGGCAGCTTCTGGGCACGGTGGAGCCGCACATTGCAAGCTCACCCGTGGCCGGCAGTGTTGATCGGGCTTGTCATCCTCGTCGTGCTCGCGCTGCCGTTCTTCTCCTTGCGCCTCGGGGTCGCCGACGCGGGGAACGACCCGACATCGTTCACGACGCGCCGCGCGTACGACCTGCTCAGCCAGGGTTTCGGGCCGGGCTTCAACGGCCCGCTCCTGCTCACGAGCGAGGTGCGGTCGCCGCAGGACGCGGCCGCGATGGCTCAACTCGGTGCCACGGTCGCCCGCGACCGCGGCGTCGCCCAGGTCAGCCCGCCCATCTCGAGCCCGAACGGCAGGGGAGTGCTCCTGCAAGTCATCTCGAAGGGCTCGCCCCAGGACCAGAGCACCACGGAGCTCGTGCACCGCTTGCGCGACGTCACGGTGCCGGACGCGACGCGCGGGTCGACACTCGACGTGCACGTCGGTGGCCAGACGGCCGTCGGCGTCGACCTCGCCGACACCGTCGGGCAACGCCTGCCGTACATGTTCCTGGCGATCCTGCTTCTCAGCTTCGTGCTGTTGATGCTCGTGTTCCGCTCGTTGCTCGTGCCGCTGAAGGCCGTGATCATGAACCTGCTCTCGATCGGCGCCGCCTACGGCGTGATCGTGGCGATCTTCCAATGGGGCTGGCTCAAGGATGTCGTCTCCATCGGGAAGGAAGGCCCGATCGAGGCATGGGTCCCGATGATGCTGTTCGCGATCGTGTTCGGGTTGTCGATGGACTACGAGGTGTTCCTGCTCAGCCGCATCAAAGAGGAGTACGACCGCACCGGTGACAACGCCACCGCGGTCGCGCACGGCCTCGCGAAGACGGCACGCCTGATCACGGCGGCGGCTGCCGTCATGATCTGCGTGTTCGGCAGCTTCGTGCTCTCTGACCTGCGAGTCCTCAAGCTGGTCGGGTTCGGACTCGCATTCGCGGTGTTCATCGACGCCACGGTCGTGCGGCTCGTGCTGGTCCCGGCCACGATGGAGCTGCTCGGCGACCGCAACTGGTGGTTCCCGAAGGCGCTCGAATGGCTCCCACGGGTTCAAGTCGAGGGCCAACCAGACGCCGTGACGGAGGAGTCTCGACCGCTCGAGCCCGTCGCCGGCAGCTAGTGGTGGCTCAACCGTCGCCGACCATGACGACGACCTTGCCCTTCGCCTTGCGGTCGGCGAGCTCCCGAATCGCCTCGGCGGCCCGCTCGAGCGGGTAGGTCGAGGACACGTGGGGCCGCAGCTTGCCGTCGCGCCACCACCCGATCAGCTCTTCGACGTTGCGACGATGACGCTCCGGCTCGCGGCCGACGAATGCCCCCCAGAAGACTCCGACGATGTCGCATCCCTTGAGCAATGTCAGGTTCAACGGGATCGCCGGGATCTCTCCGGCCGCGAAGCCGATGACGAGGAATCGACCCTCCCACGCGGTAGCCCGCAGCGCGGGCTCGCTGTACTGGCCGCCGACCGGGTCGTAGACCACGTTGGCGCCGGCACCGGCGGTGAGCTCACGGATCCGTGACTTCAGGTCCTCGGTCGCGTAGTTGATCGTCATCGCGGCCCCGTACTCGCGGCAGAGCTGCAGCTTGTCGTCGCTCGACGCGGCCGCGATCACCGTCGCGCCTATCACGGCGCCGAGCTCGACCGCGGCCAGCCCCACGCCGCCGGCGGCGCCGAGCACCACGAGCGTCTCGCCGGGTTGCAGGGAGGCACGATCCTTGAGGGCGTAGTGGGACGTGCCGTAGGCATAGAGGAACGACGACGCGGGGGCGAAGTCGATGCCGTCGGGAATCGGGATCAGCGAGCGGGCGTCCACCGCGATCTTCTCAGCGAGACCACCCCAGCCGGTCGACGCGAACACACGATCGCCGACCGAGACGCGGTCGACACCGGGTCCGACCGCGCTCACGACGCCGGCGATCTCGGCGCCGGGGGAGAACGGGACCGGGGGCTTGAACTGGTACAGGTTCTGGATGATGAGCACGTCGGGAAAGTTCACCGAGCAGGCCTTCACGTCGACGACGACCTGACCGTCGGCGGCCGTCGGATCGTCGACGTCCTCGACCGTCAGCGACTCGGGCGGCCCGTACTGCCTGCACAGGACTGCGCGCATGGCCGGCACCGTACCGACCGACGCCGGCGGCCGTCGCAGCAACCCCTCAGGAGCGCGGGCTCGCTCCGGACCCGATGACCCGCTCCGAGTCCGGGTCGAAGGGGCCGTAGTCGACCCCGGCCGCCGGGAGATGGATGCGCGCAATGGTTCCACCGCCAGGAGCGGGCTCGAGGGTGGCGCTGCCGCCGTGAGCGTCGACCACGCGACGAACGATTGCGAGCCCGAGCCCCGAACCGGGCATCGCGCGTGCGGCCGGCGATCGGTAGAAGCGGTCGAAGACGCGGGGGAGATCCTGCGTGTCGATGCCGGCGCCGTGGTCGCGGACGGTGATCGTTCCCTTGCGCAGGCGCACCTCGACCCGACCACCGGGCGGGCTCCACTTGCACGCATTGTCCAGCACGTTGACGATCGCACGCTCGAGTTGGTGACGCCTGCCTTCGACGCGTGTCGGTTCGAGGTCGGGCGCGATGGTGACGTCTGGTGCTCGCAAACGAGCCCGCTCGACTGCGTCCGTCACCAGCCGGTCGAGGTCGATCTCGTTGGTCTCCTCGGTGGGTGTTTCCGTGTCACGGGCGAGCTCGACCAGGTTGTCCATGAGCGCGGTCAGCTCAGCCACCTGCTGAGAGACGTCGGCGAGGAGGCTGCGGCGCTCGGCTTCCGGCATGCGCGGACGGCCGGCAAGCACCTCGACGTTCGTGCGCAAGCTCGTCAGAGGCGTCTGCAGCTCGTGGCTCGCGTCGCGGATGAGCTCGCGTTGCTGCTGCCGAGACGTGTCGAGTGCTGCGAGCATCGCGTTGAGGCTGGACGCCAGGCGACCGAGCTCGTCGCGACGGCGAACGTCGATCGACGCGGCAAGATCCTGGGTCGCCGCCACGCGTTCCGCGGCCCGGGTGAGCCTTGCCACCGGGCGAAGGCTCGCTCCCGCGACGAACAGCGCGAGCAATGCCGCCACGCCGATGCTGATCGCTCCGACGATCAGCAACGTGGTGCGCAGGTCCGTGATCGTCGCATCCACGTCGTTGACGTTCTGTGCAAACTGGACCGATCGTCCGTCCCGGGCGGTGGCGCTCGCAATGCGAAGGTGCCGGCCGTTCACGACCGCGTCTCGGAACGCGAATCGGACGTCACCTCGCGCAATCGACACGTCGATTCGACGTAGTGGGATCGCGATCGGCTGGTTGGGCGGGACCTTGCTGCTCCCATCTGCAGAAGTGACTCGGAGGAAGTCGCGGCCACTGGGAGCCGGCAGGTCGAAATACGGCAGCGCGAGCTCGGCGTTCGGGAGCTTGGCGAGCCGGGTGGCGTCGGCGCGCAGCGAATTGTCGGTCTGGTCGTGCAACCGGTTGCTCACGGCGAAGTACGACACCACCGAGGCCAGGACCACGGTGACAGCGACAGCCAGCACACAGAGCAGCGTGAGCCGGACGCGGAAGCTCATTGCTCGCGAAGCACGTAGCCGACGCGATGCACCGTGTGCACGAGGCGCGGCTCACCGAGCGCCTCGGTCTTTCTGCGCAGATAGCCCACGTACACCTCGAGCGAGTTGGACGTCGGTTTCGTGCCGTAGCCCCAGACGCGGTCGAAGATGAACTCGCGGGTCAGGACCCGACGGGGGTTTCGGAGCAGGAGCTCCAACAAGAAGAACTCTGTAGGCGTCAGTCTCATGAGGCGCTCGCCGCGGTGTGCCTCGCGGGTGTCGACATCAAGGGTCAGATCGGCGAAGCGGAGGATCTCGCCCGTTCCCGATGCTCGCCGCAGAAGGGCGCGCATGCGGGCAAGGAGCTCGTCGAGCGAGAACGGCTTCGTGAGGTAGTCGTCGGCGCCGGCGTCGAGCCCGGCGACCCGGTCCGAGACCAGGTTTCGCACCGTGAGCATCAGGACGGGGGTCGCGTCGCCGTCGGCGCGGAGACGCCGGCACACTTCGAGCCCGTCGAGGCCCGGCATGAGAAGGTCGAGCACGATCGCGTCGACGCGTTCGGACGCCAGCACGTCGAGCGCCTCGGTTCCCTCACGCGCGAGCCGCACTTCGTAGCCCTCCAACGTGAGGGCGCTGCGCACCGATCGGCGAACGGCCGGTTCGTCGTCCACCACGAGGATTCGCATTTCTCTCCAGTTTCTTCGGCATTCCTGAGAATGTCCTGAGTGGGGCGTTGACGCCGGAAGACCGCAGGGCGACGATCCCACACGCCGGTGCACGGGCGGGATTGACCCCGGGGGGAGTCATGACGACGAACGAGCGCACGGTCGGTCGCTACCTGCGTTGGCTTCTCGCAGCCTTGTCGCTCGGAGCAGGAGTCATCCACTTCGCGGTAAGCGGTGAGCACTACGACGTGTCCTGGGCCCACGGCACGTTCTTCGCGGTGGTCGCGTGGCTACAGCTGTCGTGGGCGGTCGCGGTCGTCCTTCGGCCGACGCGGTCGTTGCTGACGGCCGGCATATTCCTGAACGCGGGGATCCTCGGAGTCTGGGCGGTCTCACGGGTGTGGGGAGTGCCCATCGGTCCTGACGCATGGACACCCGAGAACATCGCCTTCTCCGATGCGCTCTCGTCCGCGTGTGAGGTGGTCATCGTCGCCCTCGCGCTCGCCGTGCTCGTCAGGCCGGCGATGGCGCAGCGCCGGCTGCGACCGGCAGTCGCCGTCCCCGTTGTCGGGATCACGGGACTCGGCGTCGCCGTGGTCTCATCGCTGGCGTTCACCCCCGCGCTCGCGTCGTCGCATCATCACCAGGCCGGTGGGGGCGACTCGCACAGTGCCACTGCGTCAGCCCACGATCATGGCGCGGTCGCGTCCGGTCATCAGCATGGCGTGACCACGCTGAACGGGCAGCAGGTCAAGGGGGTCAAGGCCGCGGACGTGGCGGCGGAGTCGCAACCCGATCAGCCGCTCGATGCCACCTCGCGCGCCACGCTCAAGACACAGCTCACCGAAGCGCGGGATTTCGTCCTGCGCTACCCGACGGTCGCCGACGCGACCGGGGCGGGGTACCACCTCGCCGGCGGGTTCGCTCCCGGCAGCGGGGCTCACTACATCACCTTCGGGGGTCTGACCGGAGGGGGAGCGTTCGACCCGACCAAGCCGATCTCGCTCATCTACGACGGCACGAATCCCACGTCGCAGGTGATCGGCCTCATGTACTACGGCATGGGCGAGAACGCGCCGGAGGGCTTCGCCGGGCCGAACGACCACTGGCACCGCCACAGCAACGTGTGCATCAAGAATGGCGCCGGCGGGCTGGAGGTGCCGTTCCCCGCCGATCAGGACGTGACGGCGGCGCAATGCGCCGGAGTGCAAGGCAGCCTGCTGAAGACGACGGGGTACATGGTGCACGCCTGGGTCGTGCCCTCGTGGGAGAGCCCGCTGGGCGTGTTCTCGCACGACAACCCGGACGTGCGTTGCGCCGACGGGACGTTCCACACCGACAAGGCCGGGTTCTGCGCCGGCACCTAGTGCGCTGTCGCGCCTCGAGGGTCGTCGATCCTGATGTTCAGGACCGGTTGAGAATGCCGGTCGACTGACCGACCTCGACGAGATGGCCGTCGGGGTCGCGCACGTACGCCCGGATCTCGCGCCCGTGATCCTTGGGCTCGGTGAGGAACTCGACGCCCTTGCGGCGCCATTCGTCGTACACGGCGGCGATGTCGGCGACGCGGATGTTGAGGAACGCACTGGTGCGGTTCGGATCCGGGGGCGTTTCGAGGATGACGTCGGGCTTGTCGTCTGTCGGGCCGCCGCCCTCGTTCATGATCAACCACGAGTTGGCGACCCGCATGATCACTGGGCTCCGTTCGTTGACTACGGTGCCGCCCAGCATCGACGTGTAGAACTCGCGCGACCGGTCCATATCCGAGACCACGAGGAAGTGTGTGAGCACGAAGTCGTGCTCGGGCGCGGGAAAGTCCTCTCGGGCCATGTCGTTCCTCCGAAGACCTCGGCGGCGTGGTCAGTTCATTGTGCCGTGTCGCTGCCGGTCATCGGGGGTCGTGGCGCGGACGTAGGCTGCCTGGCATGTGCCGAAACATCACCGAGCTGCGCGGGCTCGAGCCTCCCGCGACACGTGAAGAGATCGAAGCTGCCGCCCGGCAGTACATCCGCAAGGTGAGCGGGATCGCGAAGCCGAGCGCGGCCTTCGCCGACCGAATGGAGGACGCTGCCCTCGAGGTGGCGGCCATCACCGAACAGTTGCTCGCCGAGGTCCCGCCGCGACGCCAGCCGCCGAAGACGCTTCCCCCGTTGCGTCGACCGGAGGTACGGAAGCGTTTGGGCTTGGGCGTCTTCCCCGCTTGAGCGCGTCACCCCACTGACCCGCCGCCGACCCGTGCCGTCGTTCGAGTGAGCGACGACGACGTACGCGTCTCGACGATCGAGCTCTTCTTCGATCTCGTCTTCGTCTTCACCATCACGCAGCTGACGAGTCTCCTGGTCGCAGAGCCGACCGGGGTTGGCGTCGTTCGCGTGGTGCTGATCTTCGGCAACGTCTGGTGGATGTACGGCGGGTACGCCTGGCTCACCAATGCCGTACCGCCGCGCGAGCCCGTCCTGCGTCTGCTGATGCTCGTGGGTATGGCCGGCTTCCTGATCGTCGCGCTGGCGATTCCGGACGCGTTCGGGGACTCGGGCGTCGCAATCGGCATCGGCTACCTCCTGGTGACGTTCGTTCATACCGGCCTGTTCCTGCGCTCGAGTCAGGAGAGCGCGGTGCATGCGATGTTTCGACTGGGCCCCTTCAACACGATCACCGCCGGGCTCATCCTGGTCGCCGGCTTCACGAGCGGTGGCGTGCAGTGGGCGCTGTGGTCTGTGGCGTTCGTGCTGCATTGGGCCTCGCCGGTCGTGACCGCGGTCGGCGGATTTCGCATCCGCGCCAAGCACTTCGTCGAGCGTCACGGACTCATCGTGCTGATCGCGCTGGGGGAGTCCGTCGTGGCCGTCGGGATCGGCGTGCAGGGGCACAACCTGTCGACGGGGCTGGCCGTGACTGCCGTGCTCGGCTTGGCCCTGGCGGCGGCGCTGTGGTGGTTGTACTTCGACGGCGAGGACGACCGGGCCGAGCGGGCACTCGACGCCGCGCCCGACGCGCAGAACCCGTGGCTCGCACTCTTCGCGTTCGGCTACGCGTTCCTGCCTGTGCTCGGCGGGATCATCGTGCTCGCGGCGGGGATGAAGGAGGCCGTCGTCAAGTACGACGAGCCGGCGAGCGCGCCGACCGCGTGGTTCCTCGCCGCCGGCGTTGCGACGTACGTGGTCGGCCTGGTGGCGTTCCGGGCCGTGCTGCGCACCGGGCCTCTCGCGCCCCGGCTCGCCGTTGCGCTCGCCGCCGTGCCGACGGTCGTGATCGGGCTCGAGGTCTCAGCCGAGGGGCAGATCGCGACGCTCGTCCTCGTCGTCGTCGCCGGCATCCTGGCCGAGGCGCGCCGTCGTCAACCGTTGCGGCGGAGCTGACCGGCGTACGGGCCGCGGCCCGTCACGCACGCCGCGCCACATCGCGCACCGATCGCGAGGGCTTCCTCGGGAGTGAGCCCCGCCGCCAGACCGTACGTGAGACCGGCCGCGAAGGAGTCGCCCGCGCCGTAGGAGTCGACCGGCGGGCCGGGGAGCGGGGCGGCGGTCCACTTGGTAGTCGTGCCGTCGAGCGCGTCGACCCAGCCTCCGACGGCCCCGGCGGTGCGCGCGACGAGGCGCGGCGCCGGGTCGATGTCACCGGGCGTGTAGCGCTCGCCGACGTCGCGACTGCTCGACACGAGCATGTCGATCTGGGTTCGGGCCTCGGCCAGCGGTTCGATCGTGCGCGCCGTGGACACGAGCGTGCGCGCCTTCCTCGCGGCCCGAACCGCCGCCGCGTCGCCAGCCGTGAAGTAGGCCCCGTCGACGCCGTTCAGCTCGGACCACGGGAGCGGATCGTCGCCGCGCGGCCCGACGCGGTCGCCCATCACGGTGATCGTGCGTTCGGCGTTCGCGTCCGTGTAGACGAAGGCGCGTCGCTGCGGCTGGCGTCGCCACGTGACTTCGAGCCGCACGCCGAGCGCTGAAAGATCGCGCTCGGCTCGATGCCCGAGCTCGTCGTCCCCGAGCGCGGTGAGGAACAGGCAGTCTCCGGCGAGGCGGGCCAGTTGGACCGCGGCAACCGCGCCGCCGCCTCCCGGCTCCTCCCAATTGTCGAGGGCGTGCACGATCTCGCCCGCCGAGGGCACCCGCTCGACTCGGGCGAACTCGATCCACTCGACGTGCCCGACCACCGCGACTCGCACCGAGCGCACCAGAGTCACGCTAACCGGTAGCCGTTAACTGCCCGGTTGCGCCGGTTGCGCTTATCGTGTCATTCGTGCCCGACAGCGAGCCACGCGGTCTGCTGACCGGTGTGCGCGTCCTCGACCTGAGCATCTGGCGACCCGGCCCGTACGCGACGCAGCTGCTCGTCGAGCTCGACGCCGACGTGGTGAAAATCGAGCCGCCCGGAGGCGACCCGATGCGGGTCTTCCCGACGCTCTTCGCGGTGCTCAACGCGGGGAAGCGCAGCGCGGCCGTGGATCTCAAGGACGCGGCGGGGAAGACGGCGGTGCTCGAAGCGGCGGCCGGTGCCGACGTCGTGGTCGAGGGCTTTCGACCCGGCGTGGTGCGCAGTCTCGGCGTGGACGACGAGACCGTGCGGCGCGTGAACCCATCCGTCGTGTACTGCTCGATCTCCGGGTACGGACAGAGCGGGCCGCTCGCCGAGCACCCCGGCCACGACGTCAACTACCAGTCGTGGGCTGCGACGCTCGAGCCACGCAGCCCCGACGACGAGCCAGTCGTGCCGCGACCGCCCATCGCCGATCTCGCCGGTGGCGCGTACGCGGCATTCGCCGTGTGCGCGGCGCTGGTGCAGCGGTCGCGTACCGGCGAAGGCGAGTCGATCGACGTGTCGATGACCGACGTGCTCGCCAGCTGGACGGGCGCGGTGCCGCCGCTCACGCTGCCCGACGGGCAGGCCGTCGGCGGCGAGGTCGCAGGCTACGGGACGTTCCGAACTGCGGACGACGGTTGGATCGCGCTCGGGGTGATCAGCGAGGACCACTTCTGGACCGGCCTCACACGCGCGCTCGGGCTCGACGACGCCGCGCCCTTGACCTTTCCGGAGCGCCTCGCGCTCGGGAGCTCGCTCACCGAGCGCATCGCCAAGGCGATCGCCGAGCGAGACCGGGACGACGTCGTGAGCGACCTGGCGTCGGCGGGCGTCCCGGCGTCACCCGTCTTGTCGCAGCAGGAGATGGTGCGCGCCGACGTCTTCCGCGCCCGCGGCACCGTCACGGACGGGCCGGGCGGCGAGCCGGTCATGCAGCATCCGCTCCAGTACCGCGATCATCCGGCGCGAGTTCCGCGCGATGTGCCGCCGCTCGTCGAGGGGCCGGAACGCGTCCCCCGCTGGGAGCGGGGCTAACCGGCGATCTCATGTGGGTCGTCCGTCGCCGGGTGGGCCGTCGTCGGGCGGTGGCTCACATCGTGGAATGCACCCACCACCGCCGCCAGGTTCGCTCACCATGATCCCGCGAGTGAAGGAATTGCTCCCGCCGGGCCCGGTGACGGTCAACTGACGACGAAAGTGCCGGCCCCGTAGGTGTGGCTCGGGTTCTGGACGGTCGAACCCCTCTGGTCCCCGAAGTCCCAGGACCACGAAGGTGATACTTCCCGTCGAGGTGTCGATGAAGTTCACGGGCAGCGGCGCGGTTCCGACCTGCGGGCTGGCCGTGAACGACGCGACCGGGGCTCCCGGAGGCGGGGCTGTGACAGTGACGGAGATCGAGGCCGAGGCCCGGAGTCCGCCGCTGTCGGTGACCGACACCGTGATCGTGTGGGTGCCGATAGAGAGTCCCGCGGGCTGAACCGACGCGCCGACGCCCAGCGGGCCGTCCCGGTTCGAGGTCCAATGGATACTGGACGACAGGTTGCCGTCCTCGGCGTCGTTGGCCAGCCCGGTGAATGTCACCGCGCTGTCTGTCGTGACTGTCGTGCCATTCGGGGGCTGGGTGATGGTGACCGACGGCGCCGACCACGGGTGTTCCCGCGTGCTCGGAGAGTGGTATCGGCACGCCGCTGAGTGATCTTGAGCGCTGCCGTACGATCACGGCGCAACGGTTTCGGCGGCAGGGCCGAAAGGGGGGAGTAATGCGGGCGACGGATCCCACGTGGAACTTCCGGGACCCGGCGAGCAAGGAACGGGTCCTGAGCGTCCTCCAGGGAGAGATGGACGCGATGTTCGATCTGGTGGCCGACCCGGCGCGATGGGAGGCGCCGACCGCGTGCGAGGCGTGGGAGGCCCGCGATGTCGTCGGCCATCTCGTCGACACCACCGAGGGCTATCTGCCCGCGTTCTCCGGTGGCCGCAATAGTGCCACCGCCGAGGAGCCCTTGGGTCTCCGGGACATGGCCATGCACGTCGACACCGGGGCCAAGGCGCTGCGCAAGGTACCCAGGGAGGAGCTGATCGGCAGGCTGCGCGACGACAGCGAACGCATGATGAAGGAGTTCGCGGCGCTGTCGGCCGACGACTGGGCGAGCTTCATGGTCCCGCACAAGTACATGGGGCCTCTGCCGGCGATGTTCTACCCGATGTTCCAGATCGTGGATTACGCGGTGCACGGTTGGGACATCCGAGAGGGCATGCGCAAGCCGCACGCCATGTCCGGCGACGCCGCCGACCTGCTGGTGCCGGTCATCTTCGTGCTCTGGTCCGCGACCGCCGACGTCAGCGCAGTGGACCGTCCGTACGCCGTCGGCGTGCGGACGACCGGCAACAACGGCGGCGACATGCGCGCCGACGTGTCGTCGGAGGGCGTCCAGT
>JBKOWN010000144.1:0-5841 GCA_046724435.1 Actinomycetota bacterium | reverse complement strand
CCGGCGAAGTAGGCGTAGGTGGCGGCGGGGGTGAGCCCCGCGGCCCGGGCGATGTCCGACACGGACGTGCGCCGGAACCCGTCCTCCGCGAAGCGGCGCACCGCGATCTCGAGGAGACGCTGGCGCGTCCGCTCGCCCTTGCCGGGCGCTACCACCAGGGGCTGGGTGAGCGGTTGGATCACGATGGGCATCGTAGCTGGTCAGGCACACTGTTCCAACGAATTGAAGGCATCACTTGACTCGTCAATTCTGACGTACAAGGGTGGTGGCATGACGACGACCACGAAGCCCCCTGCGGCCGAGGACCGGATCGCCCGGCTCTCGACGGCCTCCGTGCGCAAGGTGCTCGAGCCCGAGGAGCTCTTCGACTGGGACTCGCTCGGGAAGGGCCAGGTGATCGGGGACGAGCTTCTGACGACCTCCGGTCTCGATCTCGACCTCCCGGCCGACACCAAGGCGCGCCTCTCGCGAGAAGAGGTGGCGGCGATGCTCCAGATGGGGATCCGGTTCGAGGCGGTGCTCAACGCGGGGTTCGCGCTCCGGATCGCCGAGACCGAGAACGTCACCGACCCTCGCATCGGCTACATGCTCCACGAGATCGCCGAGGAGACCCGACACCAGCGGGCGTTCATCCGCCTCATCGAGGAGCTGGACGCGCAGGCGGTGAACCCCGTCGCGGGCGGCACCGTGGAGCGGTTCCTGCAGTTCAACATCCGGCGCTTCATCAAGATGCCGGCTTTCCTGCTCGTCCTCGTGCTCGCGGGCGAGGAGATCCCCGACCTGCTCCAGAAACTGGCCGCCGAGCACCCGGACACCAACCCGCTCCTCGCGTCGGTCAACCGGTACCACCGCCAGGAGGAGGCGCGGCACCTGTCGTTCGCGCGGACCACGCTTCCGGAGCTGTACGCCCAAACGGGCCGGCTCGAGCGCCTACGCATCCGCCGCTTCGCACCGGTCGTGATCCAGCTGCTCTTTCGCATGTTCGTGCACCCCGGCGTGTACTCGGCCGTCGGGCTCCCGGGATGGAAGACATGGCGGGAGGTCAATCGCACGCCGGAGCGGCTCGCGGTCCGCTACCACGCCACACGCAACATCGTGCGCACGCTGCTCGACGCCGGCGTGCTCGAGCGCGGCCGGGTCCCGCGCGGCTGGCGGGCGCTGTGTGGAGTCGACCGGTTCGGCGAGCCGGTGGGTCCCGAGCTGTCGCTTCCCGTCGCCGTCTGACCGCTAGGCGCGAGCGGCTTTGCGCAGCTTGTAGCGGGCGATCCGCTCGACGCGGGAGACGAACTCGGGCGAGCGGCGGAACCGATCGGCGAGCTCTTCGGCGGACATGCCGCGGTCGCGCCACGCCAGGATGCGCCGCTCGACCGGACGCAGCGCGCCCGGACGGCGGCGCTGCTCGGCGTCGCGGCCATCGATCTGCGCCAGCTCCTCGACCTGCTCGATGAACCGGCGGCCCCGGCGGAACCGGTGGGCGATCTCGGTGTCGGAGACACCGGCGTCCTTGAGGGCGAGGACGCGGCGTTCGATCGGTCGCAGGCGCTGCTCGGGCATGTCCCCCATCATGCCCGGTCGGCGCGATCGACGAGCACGGCCAGCGCCGCGTTGCGGCCGTTGACGCCGATCACCGAGCCGCCGGGGTGGGTGGCGGCGCCGCAGAGGTAGAGACCGGCGACGCCTGTGCGCGCCGCGAACCGGCGGTCCCACATCTGATCGGGAAGACACTCGCCTTGGAAGATGTGACCGCCGGTCAGCCCGACGCGCGCCTCGACGTCGGGCGGGCCGAGGACCTCACGTTCCAGCACGCAGTCCGCGACGTCCGGCGCGAAGCGGGCGATCGACTCGAGCACCCGGTCGCCGATCTCGTCGCGGCGTGTGTCCCACGTCCCGTCGGCCAGCGAGTACGGCGCGTACTGGGCGAACACGCTCATCGTCTGGGCGCCTGGGGGCGCGACGCTCGGGTCGTAGGCGGTCTGGAAGTAGATCTCGCACCACTCGGGCGCCGGTTCGCCGCGGCGACTCGCGTCGTACGCGGCCTGGGTGTCGTCGATCCCTCGAGCGATCTCCACCTGCGCCCGGTATACGTGATCGGGCCGATCGGCCGCGGCGGTGAAGGTAGGAAGCCGGGACAGAGCGCAGTTGACCTTGACGACCGGGCTCTCACAGCGCCAGGCGCCGACCGGAGAGCGGAACGCTTCCGGCACGTCGCCGTCGCACAGCCCGAGCGTTCGCACCGGGTCGGCATTCGAGACCACGGCGGCGGCCCGCACCATCTCGCTTCCTTCGAGCCGGACGCCCTCGCCGGGAACGATCGCCGCCACGGGCGCGCCGGTCACGACGACGGCGCCCGCGTCCCGGGCGGCGTCGGCGAGGCAGAGCGAGATCCGACCCATGCCGCCTTCGACGTAGCTCCACCCGCCGATGAGCCCCAGGCTGTGCATGGCGTGGATCCATGCCGTCCCCCGGTCGCGCGGCCCGGCGAACGTCCCGATGATCCCCTGACCGTGCAACGCGACGCGGAGACGCTCGTCGCGCACGTGGCGCTCGACGACGTCGGCAATCGACGCGTCGAACAGCACCTCCCGCGCTTCGGGGTCGTCGGCGAAGAGCTCCTCGAGCGCGGCGCGATCGGGCGCCTCGCCGACCCAGGTGTCGCGGGCGGGATCGCCGCCCGCTCGGAGTCGGGACCGGATTCGCCGGAACAGCTCCACGTACGCGACGTACCCGTCGACGTCGGCGGGAGCGAGGGAGTGGATCTCCTTGGCGGTGCGATCCTCGTCGAGCCACTGCGTGAGGGACGAGCCGTCCTCGAACGGCGTCCACTGGGTCGGGTCGCAGACGAACGTGCGGTAGCCGTAGCGCGGCAGCTCGAGCTCCTCGATCACGAGCGGATGGAGCAGGCCGACGAGGTACGCGCACGGGCTGATCACGAAGCGGGGATCGCCGAACGGCCGTTCGAGCGTGCACGCCCCGCCGACCTGGTCACGCCGCTCGAGCACGAGCACCGACCGGCCCGCCCGCGCCAGGTAAGCGGCGGCGGTGAGCCCGTTGTGGCCGCCACCGACCACGACCGCGTCCCAGGACTGCGCCGCAAGATCCGCGGCTGTCGGCTCCGCCATCGCGCCATCATGCCGGGGTGCCCGCCCTGACCTCGGAGCAGACCCGCCGCGTGTACGACCGGATCGGCCGGTTCCAGGACTGGCAGCGCGTCTACGAAGACGCGGCCACCGCCGATCTCGTGGCGCACGCTCGCTTCGATGCAGCCCGCGCAGTCGTCGAGCTGGGCTGCGGCACGGGCCGGTTCGCCGCCGCACTCCTCGCCCGCCACCTGCCGGGGGAGGCCACCTACGTCGGGGTGGATCTGAGCCCGCGGATGGTGGCGCTCGCTTCCGACCGGCTGCGGCCGTGGCACGACCGCGCCGCGGTCGGGCTCGTGAACGGCGACGCGTCGTTCCCGACCGCGGACGGCGCCGCCGACCGCTTCGTCGCCAACTACGTCTTCGACCTGCTGGGCCCGGAGGAAACGCGCGCCACGCTCGACGAGGCGCGGCGGGTGCTCGCGCCGGACGGCCTCCTGTGCGCCGCCGGCCTCACGTTCGGCGAGAGTGGGATCGTACGGTTCATGTCGCGCGCCTGGACGGGCGTGTGGGAGCGCCGGCCTGCGCTCGTCGGAGGCTGCCGACCGCTCAGGCTCGTCGACGCGCTGGAGGCAACCCGCTGGGACGTCCGCCATCGCCGCACGGTCGTGGCGTGGGGCATCGCGTCCGAGGTTGTGATCGCCGCCCGCACCCCCTTGACTTGAACCGCACTTCAACTGGCATCGTCGCGGGCATGGACACAGCCGGCCGAGCATTCGCCTGCAGCCTGGACGCTGCCGAGCTCCTCGACCGGGTCGAAGCGTGGCGGGAGGTCGTGGCGCGCGCGACGAGTCACGGTGTGGACGACGGCCGGGTCGTCGCCGTCTACCCGAAGGACACGCAGCTCTCCGGCCGTCTACGGGAGCTCGTCGCCGCCGAGGCGGAGTGCTGCTCGTTCCTGCGCTTCGACGTCCAGGAGACGCCCGACGCCATCGTCACCGAGGTCCGGCTCCCCGAAGGGATGCCGGACTCGGTGAGAGCTCGCGTCGTCGCGCTGTTCGGCCACTCGCAGGGCTGATCAGCCGGGCAGCTCGACCGGCGTCACGTCGAGGTCCAGGGTCTGGCCGCCGCGCTGCACGCGGACGGTGATGCCCCGGCCGATGGCGTCGTCGTACATCAACCGCTGCAGGTCCGCGGCCGTCGTGACCGGCTTGCCGTTCACCTCGAGGATGACGTCGTCGGCGCGGATCCCGCCCTTGGCGGCGGGCCCGTCGGCGATGACCTCGGCCACATGCACGCCGGACTCGCGCCCGGTCGCAACGCGGTCGCGCGGCGCCAGCACGCGGGGACTCCCCGCGATGCCGAGGTACGCGCGACGGACGCGCCCGTCGCGCATGAGCGCGCCGATGATCCGCCGGCTGGCTTCGTTGATCGGGACCGCCAGGCCCAGGCCCATGCCCGCCACCGCGGTGTTGATGCCGATCACGCGACCGCGCCGGTCGGCGAGCGCGCCGCCCGAGTTGCCGGGGTTGAGCGCGGCGTCGGTCTGGATGACGTTCTCCACGACGCGGACCGTCGACCCTGACCGCGCCGGCAGCGACCGGTCGAGGGCGCTGACGACGCCCGCGGTCACCGAGCCGGCCAGGCCCATCGGGCTGCCGACGGCGACCACGAGCTCGCCGATCCGTAGGTGCTCGGCATCGCCGAGCTCGGCGGCGGTCAGACCGTCGCCGCGCACGCGCACGAGCCCGAGGTCGGACAGGCCGTCCGTCCCGGCCACGTCGAAGGGCAGCTCGCGGCCGTCGCTGAGGGTCGCGACCCCCGAAGTGGCCTTGCCGAGCACGTGGGCGGAGGTGAGCACGAAGCCGTCGGGCGTGATCACCACGCCGGAGCCGGCACCGCCGGCCTCCCGGCCCCGGCCGCCGCGTCCCATGACGCGGAGCTGGACCACGGAGGGCAGCAACCGCTCGGCCACGGACGTGACCACGGTCGAGTAGGCGTCGAGCGCCTCTGCGTTGGAAGGGGTACGCGTGAGGTCGAACTGGTCGGTGGTCATGTTGATTACAAGATTACCGAGGCCGCGAAGATTCCCGATCGGCCGCTCCGGAGCCCGCAGGCCGACCTGGGCTCGCTGCGGCGTGTGACCGGGAGCGACGGGGCTGCGTACGCTACCGACGCGATGAAGCGCGCCGGAGTCGGCTTTCGCGAGCACACCGGGTGGGCGGCGATGGTCGCCCTCGGTGGCGGCGTCACCGCGCCCGTCGTCCTGGGTCGGAGCCGGTACGAGCTGTCGGAGGGCGACCTCCCCCGGGCCGTGTACCACGCCGCCCGGCAGCTCGACCTCGAGAACGCCGGGCGGCTCGTGGCCGAGGTCCGGCTGGTCGCCCGCACCGCAGCCGAGCGCCAGCTCCGGCGGACGGCCGCCGAGCTCGAAGCGGGCGGATACGAGGTCGTCGGAACGGCCGTCGCGGCGCCGCGGGAGCTGCCCGCCGAGCTGTCCGAGATCCTCGGCTCGCACCCGCTCGTCCACACCGCTGAGGGGAAGCTGTACCGGGACGCGCTCGCCGAGGCGACCGAGCTGCTCGGCCTCCCGGTGACGCGCTTCGTGCAGCAAGAGCTGTACGAGGAGACCGCCGTCGACATCGGCACGAGCGACGCGTCGCTGCAGGCCCAGCTCACCGGGCTGGGACGGGCGCTCGGGCCGCCGTGGCAGCGCGACCAGAAGGAGGCGGCCGCCGCCGCCTGGCTCGCCCTCGCGAGCTCC
>JBKOWN010000057.1:0-5016 GCA_046724435.1 Actinomycetota bacterium | reverse complement strand
GGTGGCGTTGCTCAACCATTTCGATGAGCCGGTCTACGAGCCTCGACAAGACGCGCAACTGAGTGCGGCTCACGAACCTCGGCATTTGTGTCGAGGACGAGTGGCCGCAGCGAACACACCACCCGCTTGACGTGCACACGTCCAAAGCCGACACGACACGCGAAGTCGCGGCGCGAGTCACGCCCCACAACACCGACGAACTTCTCAAACTTCGCGAACGCGTACGCGGCCTCACGCTCATCCGCGTCACCGGGTTTCCTCGACGCGCACGCCGGGTAGGCACGCGTCACCAGGAAATGTCTTTGGGGGTTGATGCACATGGATGCCTGGGTTTGGATCGTCATTGCCGCCGCACTCGTGGTAATCGTCGCCGGTATCGCGTTCTGGACCGCTCGGCGACGCGTGCGGCGAAGCACGTTGCGCGACCGGTTCGGTCCGGAGTACGACCGCAGCCTCGAGGCGGCGAGAAGCCGTCGCAAGGCGGAAGGGGATCTTGCCGACCGTGCCGATCGCCGTGACGAGCTCGACATTCGCCCACTCAGCGATCCCGCTCGCCAGCGGTATGCCGCCCAGTGGGAGGAGCTGCAGGGCCGGTTCGTCGATCGCCCCGTGGTCTCCGTCGTCGACGCCGACGAGCTCGTCACACAGGTGATGCGCGAGCGCGGCTACCCGGTCGACGACTTCGACGCCCAGTCGGAACTGATCTCGGTCGACCATCCGGACGTCGTACAGAATTACCGCGCGGCGCATGCCGTCTACGCGAAGACGACGAACGGCCGGGCCTCCACCGATGAACTTCGGGAGGCCGTGATCGCCTATCGGGCGCTGTTCGAGGAGTTGCTGTCCGACAGCGACCGTCAGGACGAGCACGCCAGCTCCTGAGCGAACGGCCATCGGCCTTGCACGCGAGAGAAGGGTCAGGCAACGGCGCCGGGCCCTTCTCGCCGCGTCTGGTCCACATCCGGCCCGGTGAGCTGGTTCTCGACGCGGTCCTTGGGGTTAGGCGCGCCCCGGGTCCTGACCGCGCATACCCGACGGTAGGTCTGTTCCCTCACCGCGTACGGTGCAGCGTTATGCGTCTGGTACTCGTTCGCCACGGAGACGCACATGCCGGCTTCCACGGGGTCATCGCAGGGCCTCGCGGTTGCACCGGCCTGACCGATCGCGGCCGGGAGCAGGCCGCTGCACTGCGAGACCACCTGGCGGTGTCGGGCCGCGTACGGGGCGATGTACTGCTCTCCAGCATCATCCCGCGGGCCATCGAGACCGCGGAGATCATCGCTCCCGGGCTCGGGATCCAGACATTCGGCCGTGAGTGCGATCTCTGCGAGGTCCACACCGGCGAGGCTGACGGCTTGGAGTGGGCCGAGTGGGGCGTCCGTTATGGGTCCTTCGATATGGAAGCCGAGCCGGACCGGGTGTTCGCGCCGGACGGGGAGAGCTGGAACAGCTTTCACGCGCGCGTGGGGCAGGTGCTCGAGCGGCTTGCGCAGGAGTACGAGGGGCGGACGGTCGTTGCCGTGTGCCACGGCGGCGTGATCATCGCGTCGGTGCGCGTGCTGCTCGGAATCACCCAGGCGGCGAGCGGCGCCCGGATCCAACCGACGAACACGGGCCTCACCGAGTGGGAGTGGGACCCTGAGCCTGGACGGTGGACACTGCACTCGTTCAACGAGGTGAGCCACCTCTTCCCGTTGACGCGCACCTCACGCGCCTTCGGCGCCGCGAGTTGACGACTTGCGACCCGTGGGTAGGGAAGCGGTATGGCTGATGACAACCGGTACTCGATCGATGCCGCGCGAGCCGCTGCGGCTCGCGATGAGCTGGGGGCGTGGGTAGCCGAGTTCCTTGCGAGCCCGGGTAGTGACAACGCCGCGCTGGGCGAGGAGCTCGAGAACAGACTCCGGTGGTGGCTTGGCCCCGTCCAAGTTCCGCTGAAGGTGCTGCACCGCCTGGTCGGTCCGTCCGGTGATGCGGTCCTGTGCCCGGTGGATGACGACTACTGGCGCGATGACGTCGAAGATCTGGAGCAGAAGGTGAACGACGGTTGGGAGCCTCCGCCGGTGATCGTGTCCTGTCGCGATGGCCAGTTGGTCCTTGAGGACGGCAACCACCGCGTCGAGGGCGTGCGACGCAGTGGCTCTGACCACACTTGGGCCGTCATCGGCTTCGACGATCCCGAGGAGCGCGACCACTTCCAAGTGCCTACCGCGAGCAGGTTCCGCTCGCCGGCCAACCGATCGCACCCGTCGCAGGCGTCGGGAGCGTGATTCCGCTAACTCGTTGATCTTGTTGACTCGCGGTCCGTTCTGCACGCGCTCGAGGCACTGGAAGACAGCCCACCGGGGGCGATCTCGCAGAGGCTCGCGTCGCCCTTCGAGCAGGACATCAAGCCGCTGTTCCGCCCAGTGGACCACGAGTCCATGGCGTGGGCTTTCGATCTGTCGTCGTACGACGAGGTCAAGGAACACGCGAGGGCGATTCTGGAGCGCCTGCGCGACGGCTCGATGCCTTGTGATGGCTAGTGGCCGGAAGAGCAGGTCGGACGTTTCGAGCGGTGGACCGAGACCGGGACGCTCCAGTAGCGACACCGCGACTCGTTATGTGTGCCGATCGATACGCCGTGCTCAAGGGCGCAGAATGGGTGGCATAGCGCTGTGCGCGGTTCGAAACCAGTCGGCTCCACTCGTCCGGACTCTCCTTGCCGACTCAATCGCTTCGATACGGTCGGTTGACTTTCATCCGACCGGAGGATCACGCTCACGTCGACCAGTTCAAGTACGGCTGGGCGAACGCGCTGGACGAGAAGGAGGCGAAGGAGCTCTACGACACGTTCCACGTCGCCTGCTCCGGGATCGCTCTCGTGCAGATGGGCAACGCGAACCTCAACCCGTGGACGGAGGCGAAGGTGAACACGAACAACCCGGACCGCGGTCCCCTGTTGATCATCGATGGCGAGAAGGACCACACGGTACCGTGGTCGATCGCGAACGCCGCCTACAAGCGACAGAGGCGCAACCCCGCCGTAACGGAGATCGCGAAGATTACGAACCGAGGCCACTCCCTCACGATCGACCAGGGCTGGCGCGAGGTCGCCCAGACGGCGCTCGACTTCGTCAAGCGGTTCGCCTGAACGGTAACTGCGCGAGTGACACCTCAGGTTGCGCTCTCGACGAGTGACTGGATCTTCCTCGCCGGGGTGATCGTCAACGGCTTGGCGTTCGTCGGCGTCATCGTGTCGTTGTTGTTGTTACGGGCCCAGGGAGTGACTGCACGCGACGCAACGCTTTCGGTCGCATACCAAAACATGGCGGCGCAGATGGCGGACATGGCACACTTTTTCGTCGACAACCCTGACCTGCGACCGTACTTCTTTGGGAACAAGGCGCCTCCTGCGTCTCGCGATGAGCACGACCGCGTGCTCGCGGTAGCGGAGATGTACGTCAACCTCATGGACAATGTTTTGACGCAATCTCCCGTTCTCAAGCGCGCCGGAATAGCCGCTGATTGGGAGGCGTACTTTCTCGATGTTTTTGGGACGAGCCCGGTGATGCGCGAGTTCTGGAGCGAGCACGGCAGCGCCTGGTACGCGCACAGCCCCCTAGCGTCGCTCTACACCCCGACTCGCCTCGGACCGTGAGCGCCGCGTCCGGCGCCGATCCCGACACTCAGCGACGTCGGGCGCGCAGGACGACGTCGGCGATGTGCGGGGTGTCGGGTGGCGGGTCGATGCGCGGCACGACCGCGCGCAGCTCGACCGTGAAGTCGTCGCCCAACAGGCGGCCGAGGTCGTCGACACCGACGTAGTCCGCCGGGTCGACGCCCCGCGACTTCATGTGTTCGCGGTGCTCGTCGTCGAGGTCGTGGTAGACGGCGAGCAGCAACCCGCCAGGGCGCACCGCGTCGAGCAGTGTCCGCACAGCGGCCTCCCCGGCGGCGTAGGGCAACGCCGGGTATTGCATCGACACGAGGTCGAAGGAACGGGACGGAAACGGTGTCTGCAGGGCGTCCCCGCAGACCCAGTCGACCGTGGCGCGGGCCCGCTCGGCCGCGTCCCGCGCCCGGCGTACGGCGAGAGCGGAGATGTCGATCGCAGTGACCGTCCAGCCGCGTCGATCGAGCCAGATCGCGTCGGCGCCCTCGCCACAACCGACGTCGAGCGCCCGCCCCGGGCTGAGGTCGGCGACCTCGGCGACGAACCGCCCGTTCGGTCGCCCGCTCCATTTCGCCTCGTGTTCTCCGTACCGAGCGTCCCACTCGGCGGCCTGGGTCGAGGCGCCGAACCGCTCCTCGCCGGGTTCGTGCTCGTGCATGGTCCGCACGGTAGAGCGCGGCGCGCCGGGTCCGAAACGTGCACACGTGTCGTGCCCGAATCAGCGTGTCGCGCCACGCCGGCACGCACAGAACGCACCGAACAACGGCTTGTCGACACGGCGGCAATGCAGAAGCTAAGCCTTCAGATTGCCCAGCCTCCTTCTCTTCATCCGAGAAGGCCTCATGTCCGGCCGCAAGGTGCGGCTCGCCGCGTGACGATCACTGAGGAGGGTCTTGATGGCCACACCGACGGCGATGGACGAGTACTTCGTCCACCAGATCCCCGAGTGCCTCCCGAGCGTCGCCGTGCACCATCACCACTGGCGGGAGAGCTACTTCTACGAGCTGCACGACCCGTCGGGTGAGGGCGACGCCGTCTTCTTCACGATGGCGCACTACCCGGCCCAGGAGCGCATGGACTCACTGCAGATGGGACGGGTCGGGGGCGAGCAGGTGATCGGGGTGAAAGGCCGGCCGTACGACGGCGACCCGCACACCACGGAGGTCCCCGGCGCTCGCGTCGAGGTCGTCACCCCGATGCGCGAGGTGCGCCTGTGGGCCGAACCGGTGGATGGCGCCATCGGACTGGATCTGACCTGGCGGGCCCGCACGCAGCCCTACGCGCTCCGCCGGGGCACCATGCGCGCGGGCGACGAGCTGGTGTGGGACCAGTCCCACATCTTCCAGTCCGGCCACTACACC
>JBKOWN010000069.1:0-12334 GCA_046724435.1 Actinomycetota bacterium | reverse complement strand
TCGCTCGGTCACGGCGCTCCTTGGCGCGCTGCGAGAGCTGCTCGCTTGACCCGGCGGTGGCACGTGGCCGTGTGCTTGGTCGTCGCGGGCACCGCCGTATTCGCGGGGAATGCATTCGGAACGACGGGATCGGCCTCCGCGTCGGCGCAGGCATCGCCGACCGTTTGGCTCTGCCGCCCGGGCCTGAAGCGCGACCCGTGCGAATTGAGCCTCACGACCACCGTCGTGCACCCGAACGGCAAGAAGACGACCGAGCGTGCGACAGCGGGAAAGGACCCGCCCGTCGACTGCTTCTACGTCTACCCGACCGTGAGCGCGCAGCCGACTGTGAACGCGAATCTGAACGTCGACCCCGAGCTGATCGCGGTGGCCGAGAACCAGGCGGCGCGATTCTCGCAGGTGTGTCGCGTGTACGCACCCGTGTACCCCCAGCTCACGCTGTCGGCGATCGGTAGGGGCGCGAGCGCACAGGCGCGCGCCACCGCATACGCCGGCGTGCTCTCGGGCTGGAAGGAGTATCTCGCCAAGTACAACAAGGGACGGGGAGTCGTGTTCATCGGCCACTCGCAAGGGTCGGGGATGCTGATCCAGCTCCTCAAGTCGGAGGTCGATCCCAACCCGAAGCTGCGCCGGCGGACGGTGTCGGCGTTGCTGCTCGGCGGGAACGTCACCGTCCCCGAAGGCAAGAAGGTGGGCGGCGACTTCCAGAGCATCCCGGCGTGCCAGTCCGCCAAGGAGACGCACTGCGTCGTGGCCTACTCGATGTACGGCCAGCAGCCGCCGGCGGACGGCCTGTTCGGGAGGACCCGGGTCGGCGCCGGTCCGGACGGGAGCAATCTCCAGGTGCTGTGCGTGAATCCGACGTCGTTCACGGGGACCGGATCGCTCAGGCCGTACTTGAGGACCCGGGCGTTCCCGGGCCCGATCGGCGCCGCCGCCGGTGAGCCGCCGTCGGCATCGACACCCCGGGTCGAGTACCCGAACCTAAACCGCGCGCAGTGCCAGCAAGGCAACGGGTTCACCTGGCTCCAGGTCACCGATGTCGGCAAGCCGGGTGCACCTCGGTACCAGCCGCGCGGGTCACTTCCCCCGAACTGGGGTCTCCACCTCGGTGACGTCAACCTCGCGCTCGGCAACCTCGTCGACCTCGCCCGACAGCAAGCCGCCGCATACCACCACTGATGACCCCGTCGCGACCGATGAGTCGGCGGGCATCGGACGCGGGTCGTGTGAGTTGGCCTAGCCCGCGGCCGGCGTGTCTGCGGCCGGCGACGATGGCGGTGCCGCTTCTTCGGGCGGCCGCATGATCGTGTCGCGGTAGTAGCGGAGCTCGGCGACCGACTCGCGGATGTCGTCGAGCGCCCGGTGTGCTTCGGCCTTGCCCGGGCGCTTCTGGTACACGGTCGGGTACCAGCGTCGGCACAGTTCCTTGATCGACGACACGTCGATGCTGCGGTAGTGCAGGTACCGGTCGAGGTCGGGCAGGTACCGGTCGAGGAAGCGACGATCGACGCCGATGGAGTTGCCGCACATCGGCGCGGTGCCGGGCTCGGGCACGAACTGTCGGATGTATTCGACGGCTTGCTTGCCGGCGGCTTCGAGGCTCAGTTGCGACCGCTCGATCTCGCCCAACAGGCCGGACTTCGTGTGCATCTTGCGCACGAAGTCGTCCATCTCCGCCAGGATCTCGGGCGGTTGGTGCACGACGAGGTCGAGCCCGTCTGCGAGCATCTCGAGGTGGGCGTCGGTGACGATCACGGCGAGCTCGACGATCCGGTGCCGTTCGACGTCGAGGCCGGTCATCTCGAGGTCGATCCATACGAGGCGGTCGTCGGCGCTCGCCGGAGCCTCGGGCACGTGTTCACGCTACCGTTCACGCGACATGGCGACGATGACGACCACGACATGACGAGCGTTCGCAACGTCAGGTCCACGGTCCTCAGCGGACCCCGGGTCGAGCTCCGCCCGCTGCGGAGCAGCGACTTCGACGACTGGCACGACGTGCGCACGCGAAGCCGGGACTGGCTCGAGCCCTGGGAGCCGCTCGCCGACCCCGGGAGCCCGGATCCCGTCACCGATCCCGAGGCGTTCCGTGCCCGTTGCGGCGCCTGGGAGCGCCAACGTCACTTCGACACTGCGTACGGCTTCGGTTTGTTCCTCCAGGGCGGTTCGCTCATCGGAGAAGTGAGCCTCGGGAGTGTCCAGCGAGGGCCGTTCCAGTCGGCGTTCGTCGGCTACTGGATCGACGCCCTGCACGCGGGACAGAACCTGATCCCCGAGGGCGTCGCCGTCATCTTGCGGTACGGGTTCGAGGAGCTGCACCTGCACCGCATCGAGGCCGCCATCGTCCCGCGCAACACTGCCAGCCGCCGCGTCGCGCACAAGCTCGGGCTCCGCGACGAAGGGGTTGCGGCACGGTTCCTCCAGATCCGCGGCGTGTGGGAGGACCACGTCCGCTACGCGATCACCTCCGAGGAGTGGGACGTGCGCCGCGACGAGATCACGAGGCGGTTCCTGACCTGAGCGAGACCGTGCCGGGTCGTCGAGTCCGAGATTTCTCCACCGAGGACGCGTACGGCCTTCTGCTCGTGATCATCGTCCTGACCTTCGTCCTGTTGTCGCAGGTCGAGCCCGCCCGGTGGACCCGCCTGGTCGTCGCGCCGGCGGTGGGCGCGATGTTGCTGTTGGCGCTCTACGCATCGCGGGCCAGGCCGCAGCTCATGCGGGTGGCCGTGATCGGGCTCTGCGCCGCGTACGTGATCGTCCTCGGCGAGGCGCTGTTCGACAGCGAGGCGTTCGCCGGCTCGATCTATCTGATCTACGGACTGCTGGTCCTGATCACGCCGATCGTCATCATCAACCGGATCCTGCGGCACCCGGAGGTGCAGCTCTCGACGATCCTCGGTGCTGTTTGCGCGTACATGCTCATCGGCATCGCCTTCGGGTTCACGTACGCGTTGATCGGGCGGATCGAACCCCCGTTTTTCGCCAACCACGGCCCGGTCGACCAGTTCGATTATTTCTATTTCAGCTACGCATGCCTCACGACCGTCGGATTCGGCGACTTCGTGTCACGCGGGGACCTCGGGCGCAGCCTGTCCGTGCTCGAAGCCGTGCTCGGCCAGATCTTCCTCGTGACCCTGATCGCCCGCCTCGTGTCCCTGTTCAAGCCACCGCAGCGCGACATCAAGTCGCCCCCGTCTGAATGAGCGACGCCGGAGTCGGGTACCCCTGTCGGTCGTGAGACGCGCCATCACTCTGACGGTTCTCGTCGTCGCCGTGATCGTGGCCGGCTCGGCTTCGGCGGAGGCGGCCAAGGCGGTCGAGGCGTCGGCGAAGTTCTCGGTCCTGCTCGCCGATCAAAACCTACGGCAGCCAGCCCCTGAAGACGAAAGGCGCCTTCAGGGCGCGGTGACAGCCGGTTGTTGCATCGGAACCGCGATCTCGACGACCGGCTCGTCGAGCTCTGCCAGCTCCGGGAGCGCGAACAGCGGCGGCATCGCCAGGAGCGCCACTCGGAACGGCATGAGCGGACGGCGACCCGTGCCCTCGATCCAGCCCATGACGGAGTGGACGACGAGGTTGCCTTCGTCCAACGGACCGGAGTGGCGGGCGACCGCGGCCGGACCGGCCGGGAGGTCGCGAGCGTCGATCTTCGACCCTACGGTTGCGTCGGGCGCGATTGGCAAGCACGCCTCGTGCTCGAATCGCTCCTCGTCGCCGTAGTACACGACCTGGATGGGAGCGCCGACCGGCTCGACGTGTTCACGGTGCAGGGCAGCGAAGAGCTCGTGGAATGCGGTCGTGAGGAGTGGGCCGGCCATTTCGTTCGGGCCTTCCACGCTGCGGAACGCGACCCGCACCGCCGGCAGATCAACCTCGGTGACTTCGGTCATCGGATTCTCCTTTGCCATGAGGTGCTCGATGAGCAGCAGGCGACGCTCGGAGTCGACGAGCTGGTAAGCGAGACGCTCGCGGTGTCTTCCGAGCGCGTCGTGGACATCGCCGGGTTGCGCGTCCAGGAGCGATCGGATCTCGCCCAACGGCATCTCGACGCGCCGCAATTCGCGGATCGCTGTCGCCACGCGTAGCTGGTCCGCCTCGTAGTAGCGGTAGCCGCTCATCGGATCCACTTGGGCGGGCTCGAGCAGGCCGATCTCGTCGTAGTGGCGCAGCATCTTGGTGCTGAGCTGGCACAGTCGCGAGAACTCACCGATCGGCATCAAGTCGCCCATGCCTTGCTCCTTTCGTGGCATCTCGATGCTCGCCCATCCCACAATGGGAGAGTCAAGAGGCGTTCTGGAGAGATGGGGCGCGGTAGCTAGGCCGGCGGGCGGAGGCCGAACGCGACTTGGGCGGCGCGGCGCACCATCCGGACCGGCGCTGACGCCTGGTTGACGGGCGGGAACGCGTTCTCGTCCATCTCGGGCACGAACAGCTCACCGCCCCCGCTGCCGTACACGTAGACGGGGTACAAGCTGGCGGGCGGACTCCTCGTAGACATCGCCCGTCGCCATCGGCGCTCCCGCCCCACGCGCCGCCGCGCTCATGACCGGGCGCGGCGCGCTTCCGCCTTGGCCCGCTGCTCGGCGAAGAAGCCCTGCTCGAGGCTCCACCGCTGGCGCTCCAGCTCGAGCGCGACGGCGTCCTCGAGCGACTCCAGTCGTGGCGTCTCGCGGAGCGACGCCTTGACCCGCCGGGCGAGCTCGCGGGGCAGATCGGCGGCGCGGCCGGCGAGTCGCGTCGCTTCGTCGAGCAGGTCGGACTCCTCGACGCACGTCCATGCGAGGCCGATGGCGGCGGCGCGCTCGCCGTCGGGCGATTCGCCGGCGAGCACCATCGCCGCCGCCGCTTGCGGGCCGACGGCCTCGGTGAGCAGCCGCGTGTGCCCGCCGCCGGGGTGCAGGCCAATCCGGGCGAAACGGCAGTCGAAGCGGGCGGCGGGGCTCGCGACGCGGATGTCGCACGCCAGCGCCAGGTTCAGGCCCGCGCCGACTGCGGGCCCGTTCACGGCCGCGACCGTCGGCAACATGCAGCGGTGGAAGCGGAGAAAGCCCTCGTACACAGAAGGAAGCGCACCGCGATCCTCGTCGCTCCCGCTCATCGCTCCGAGCGCGCCGACATCGGCGCCCGAGCAGAACGCGGGTGGCGCGCCCGTCACGACGAGCGCGCCGACCTCCGCGTCGCCCTCGAGCCGGTCGATGCCGGTCACGATCTCCTGAACGAGGTCAGACGTGAGCGCGTTGCGGCGACCAGGGTCGTCGAGCGTGAGCACGGCGACGCGCTCCCGCCGCTCGAGATGGAGTGGCAACGCCGCTACCTGCGGCCTTGCACTACCGCCGGCGAGTGCCGGAAGAACGTTTCCACGTCGCGCTCGTAGTGGTACTCGGGGTCGCTCGAGCCGACCACCCGTTGCAGCCGGAGGCTACGGGCGAACGCGTCGACCGCGCCGGCCGTCGTGTACTTGTAGCGGAACCCTGTCCGTTTGAAGCGCGAGTTGTCGACCCCTCGCCCGTAGCGGAGCAGCGCCAGCAGCTCGGGCGGTAGATCGACCAATCGGATCGCCCGTAACGGCTCGGCCGCAAGGTTGGCGAGCACCGGCGGGAGCGGCACGCGGGGCCGTCCCATGATGCGGCAGACCTCGCTCCACGTGACCATCCCGTCCCCGGCGACGTTGTAGATCCCCGCCACGTCGTGGGTGGTCGTGTACATGAGGGCGTTGACGACGTCGTCCTCATGCATGAATTGGAGCCGTGGATCGAACCCCAGCAGCTCCGGCGCCGCCGGCAGTCGCAGCGCGTGCGCGAACGGCGTCGCCATGTGGTCGCCGAGCACGTTCGAGAATCGGAGCACGGTCACGAGGACGTGCGGGTTGTCCTCGGCAAAGTCGCGGACGAACGACTCGCTCTCGAGCAGCGTCCGTTCGATCCCGGTCTGGGGGCCGCGGGTGCGCGGCGTCTCTTCCCGGAAGAAGTACGGGTCCTGGTAGTTCGACCCGTACACGAGCGTGGAGCTCTTCACCACGATCTTGCGCACGGGGCTGTCGGCCGCGCCCGCCGCAGCCAGCAGGTTCAGCGTCCCGATCACGTTGATCTCGTGCATCGCCCGTCCGCTGAGCTTCGTCGAGTCGACGACCAGGTGGGTGTGCAGGATCGTGTCGACCTGCGTCGCCTGGACGATGCGTTGGAGGATCGAGTGCGACGAGTCTGTGCGTACGAACTCGGTGCGTTCGAGCGGCAGCACCGGTTCGGTCGTGTCGACCCCGACGACGACTTCGACGTCGCGCCGCGCCTCCAGCTCCTGGGCCAGGCGGCTGCCCCAGAACGTGCCCAACCCGGTGACGAGGACCCGCACGGAGCTAGCCCGTCCAGACGCTGCGCCGCGCGCGCAGCATGTCGTACAGCGCGTGCTGGATGCGCTCGCGAATGTGCTCCGCCTCGTCCATGACCCGGCTGCGCGAGTAGCGCTCCTGGTCCGGCGGGACGTCGAAATGCACCGGGGGCAGGACCCGCAGCTTGAACTTCGCCGGCAGATAGACGAAGAGGCCGGCCGGGCCGAACAGCAGCATGTTGGCGGTCAGCGGGACGTACGGGACGTTCAGCAGCTTCGCCAGCCGCGGGCTCTTCCAGACCATCGGCATCGACTCTTCGGCCCCGACCACCGCGATCGGCACGACCGGGACACCGGCGCGCATTGCGATCTCGACGAACCCGCCGCGGCCGAACCGGTGCAGCCGGTAGCGGTCGCGGTACAGCTTCCCGGTGCCCTTCGTGCCCTCGGGGAAGACGAGCACGAGCTGCTTGTCGTCGTGGAGCAGCCGGTACGCGTTGTCGGGGTGCGCGGGGACGCCTCCGAAGCGGGACCAGAGCGTCCCGAGCATCGGGATCGCGCGCAGCAGGTTCTCGGCGAGCCCGTAGACCGGTCGCTTCAGCTCGGTCTCGATGCCGTGCATGATCGTCGGCGCGTCCGAGGGGATTGCGGCGGCGTGGTTGGCGACGAGCAGCGCGCCGCCTTCACGCGGGATGTGCTCGAGGCCTTCCCACTCGACGCGGAACCAGTGGCGGTACATCGGGTCGTAGACCATGCGAGCGACCTCGCGCAGGCGCTCGCTCCGGCCCCAGACGTCGACGTCGCCCCGCCTCAGCGCCGAGTCGTCTTCGGTCTCCTGTTGGGGCACCGGAACGAGCTCCGTGCTCTGCGGCGGCGCCTCGACGTCGAGGTCGTCTGGCTCCCGCAGATGGATCGTCGGCGCTTGCTGGTCCCACTGGTCGGACATCCCGGGAAGGAAACCGCGTCGAGGGGGATGGTGCAAACCGCCCGGTGATCAGGCGGTTCGCACCGCGCCCGTGACCTGCCAACCGGACCCGACGTACCGCGCGGCCATGCCGACGCACCGGGCGCCCATCCAGAGCACCAGCGCGCCCCAGAGCCACAGCAGCCCGCCGCCGAACACGAGCACGGCCGCCGCCGCCGGCGCGAACACGCCGACTGTCGCGACGATCATTACCACGGCCAGGTAGGTGACGTCGCCCGCGCCGATCAGGATGCCGTCGAGGACGCGGACAGCGCGAGCCGGACGATCTCACGGTCGTGCGGGCTGCGGCGGACCGAGAGCGTCAATCAATACTGGTCGGTCGCCGTCGCTAGCTCCGGCGACGCTAGCGACCGCTCACCCGCACGTCGGAGGGATTCGGCGTCCGTGTCGGTTCGAGGCCGGCGCGGCCGGCGAGCACCGCGAAGCGGGCGGCGTCCCGCACCGCGCAGGCACGATGGTCGTTGTTGAAGAAGACGAATCCGTCCGCGGTCGCGAGCCACCGGTCGGCGAGTCGTTCGATCCAACTCGCGAGTGCGCGGTCGCCGTAGCAGGGGTGCGGGCGGGCGAGTCCTTCGTGGAAGCGCAGGAAGTACCAGTCCGCCGTGCGTTCGATCGGTCCTTGCCGGCGGCCGCGGTCGGTGAGGCACAACGCCGCGTTGTGCTGCTCGAGCAGTCGGTACACGTCATCGGTGAACCACGACTCGTGGCGCGGCTCGAACGCGACGAGGACGCGTCGGGGGAATCGGGCGAGCGTGTCGGCGAGCCTCCCGAGATCGGCACGGAGGTTCGGCGGGAGCTGCATCAGCACCGGTCCGAGCTTGCGGCCGAGCCCGCCGGCGTGGTCGAGCATCCGGGCGACCGGCTCCGCCGGCTCGCCGAGCCGCCGGATGTGCGTCAGGTACCGGCTCGCCTTCATCGCGAAGAGGAAGTCGTCGGGGGTGCGCGCGGCCCATTCCTCGAACGTCGACCGTTCCGGCAGGCGGTAGAAGGTGTTGTTGACCTCGACCGTCGCGAACGCGCCCGCGTAGTGCTCGAGCCAGCGGCCCTGGGCGAGCCGGGTGGGGTAGAAGGCCCCGCGCCAGTCGCGGTACTGCCAGCCCGACGTGCCGACGTGGACCGCCATGGGCTCATCCTGCCCCGGCGTGGGTCAGGACTTCGCTGTCATACCCGCATGGGATGCTGACAGGCGTGGAAGCGGGCGCTCTCCTCTTCAGCCAGGCGGCTCGTCGCCTGGGCGCGGCGGCGCGGGCGGCCGGGCTCGTCGTCCCGGCCTTCCGGTGCCCACCCCGGGTCGCCGGGGCGCTCAGGACGATCCGTCGTTACCCCGGTGGCGCGGTGGTCGCGGTGCGGCTCAAGGGCCGACCCTTCCCCGACGTGACCGCCGACATGGTCGACGGCGTCATCGCCGTCAACCGGCTCGACGAGGCGGCTGCTGCCCGGATGCGTCCGGCGCTCGCCGAGGCGGTCCAGCCCGAGGTCGATCAGCCCGAGGCGGCCTAGCGTGGCGCGCACGCCCGGGTGGCGGAACTGGCTTACGCAGAGGCCTTAAAAGTCTCGGCTCTTCGGAGCATGGGGGTTCGAATCCCTCCCCGGGCACCGACGCGGGCTTCACCCTTGCAGGGGTTCTTGTTTTGATCGATGCCTCTTTGCTGGTCGCCTTTCAGTTCGTGTCAGGTGAGGCGACGATGAGAGTCTCAGGCGGCTCTCACACGGCTCGAGACATGGTCGAGTCGTGGGTTGCATCGTTGCTCGCGCGCGTTCCTTCCGGTGACCGCGCACGCGCCCGCGATCGATCGACCCGCCCCGCTCGTCCGGGTCCGATCCCGAGCGGTCACCGTGGTCCGTGCGCTCCGACGTGGTCGAGCGGGTCGAGCCAGGTGGTCTGCCGGCGGTGACGGGCTCCCGATCGCGCAGCCTGTTCCAGCGCGTCACCCGGTGCATGAGCGTGTCGGTGGTCACGACTGTGATCAGCCTGCTCACCCTGGCCACCGCCACAGCCGGCTTCGGCGTGCGAGCCTGGATCGCCAACGTGATCGCCACCGCCGTCGCGACCGGCCCGTCGTACTACCTGAACCGGCGCTGGACCTGGGGCCGGACCGACTCCAGCGATCCCTGGCGCGAGGTGCTGCCCTTCTGGGTGTTGTCGTTCGCCGGTCTGGCCCCTATCGACGATCGCGGTCGGGTTGGCTGACACGTGGGCGGCGGGCGCGCACCTGGCCACACCGACGCACACGATCGCGCTCCTCGTCGCGCACCTGAGTGGGTTCGGCATCCTCTGGGTGACGGGTTCATCCTGCTCGACCGAGTGCTGTTCGGCCGCGATGCACACCGCGAACGCACCGGCCAGCCCCTCGAGGTCGCGTAGGCCATTGCGGCTCCACCACCAGCCGAGCACCGCATCGATCGCGCAGGGCTCTTCGAGGATCGATTCGCGCCGGCGCAACGCTGCGGTCGTCGGCAAAAGTAGGTCGCCGCGACGCAATGGAGGAGCGGGATGCCGAGATACATCTTGTTGGTCGACTGGACCGAGCACGGTGTGGAGGCGGTGGACCAGACCGTGGAACGCCTCGATCACGGAAGCGACCTCGCCGAGAGCTTCGGGTGCGAGATCGAGCATGTCTGGTGGACGCAGGGAGCGCACGACATGGTGAGCGTCGTCCACGCGCCGGACGAGGAGTCGATGGTCGCCTACACCATGGCGGTCGTGCGGTTGGGGAACTTTCGAACCACGACGTTGCGGGCGTGGAACGAAGACGAGATGCGCGACATCCTCGGCCGCCTCTGACGAGAACCCACAGCGCGCCCTCACGGCTTCCGCAGCGCGTTCCCAGTGTCGTCCGCGACACTCCTTCCATGAGGATCCTCAGGACTGTGATCGCCACAGTCCTCATCACGATCCAGGCCGTGTTCGCCGTCGTGATTCTCGGGGCGCTCGTCAGCGGTGCAGACATCAGCTCCGGCGGGCAGGGGCTGGCCTGGCCGTACGCGCCGGCGCCGCCCGGGAGTGGCGCGTAAATCCGCGGTCGAGCGAGGGGTATTGTCCCCTTGGGGCAGCGGTTCTCGGGTCGCTCTTACCCTGCCCGAGAGTGGCTGGGGGCTGCTGCCCCAATCCATCGCCTGCGCGTGGCCGCGTCCGTGTCAGTGCAGATGGGATCCCTGGATGGTGCGCCACGACTGCCACGTGATGCGCAGGATGACTGCTGTGATGGCCAGGCCGATCAAGGGATCGGCGATCGGGATCCCGAGCGCGACCACACCTGCGGAGAGGACGACCGCCAAGCTCACGTAGGCATCGGCTCTGGCATGTTGCCCGTCGGCGATGAGCGCGGCGCTGTCGAGGCGCCGACCGCCCTGAACACGAAGGAGCGCGGCGAGGAGGTTGGCGAGGGCTCCGATCCCGCCCGCGATCGCGAGGGCCGCGAGGTGGTTCGGGACAGTTGGGTACAACAAGCGATCGATCGCTTGGGCTCCGGCGACGCACGCGCTGACGAAGATGACCCCCACGACGATGAGGCCGGCGCGCCGTTCTGCGCGGGCCGAACGCAGAGTGAAGGCGATCCCGAGCGGAATGGCCGTCAGGGCGTCGCCGAAGTTGTGAATCAGGTCGGCGAGGAGCGCCACGCTTCCGCTGACGACGAAGACCATCGCCTGAGCGATCGCCGCACCGCCCAGCAACGCGAGCGAGAGCACGACGACTCGGACACCGGCCGCGGACCGGCCGACGCTTTCATCGACCAACCCGTGGGCGCGTCGGCTGTGCTCATGGCGAGGCCGCTCGCGCTCGCTTAGGAGAGTGACGTCCGTCGAGCGTCGAAACGCAGCTCCGAGGTGGCGATGGCGCCCACGGTTCGGGTGGCAATGGCGTAGCTGGCCATGCCGGTGCGTCAGATGATGACTCACGTCGAGAGGCTCGTCGCCTCGGCGGTGGGACCAGCACCCCGGAACGGCCACTCTTCGAATGCGGCGCACAGACCGGTCTCATCGAATCGGATGATCCACAAGTCGCGGTACTCGTCCTCGACAGGGTCGCCATACCGCACGTGCACCCGAACGACGGCTGTGTCCCCCTCGACCGCGACTATGGCGCTCTCCATCGTGAAGACCTCGTCATAGCGCTCGCGTTCTCTCTCCCAGAGAACCGAGATCTGGGCCAAGCCTTCGAATGGCTGCTCGTACGGCGCGGTCGTGTATGTCGCGTCGAGCGCGAAGAGCTCAGTCAGCACCGCAGTGCCAGGCGTTCGCCACGCTCGCTCGTAGGCCGCGACCCAGTCGGCGACCTCGTCCTTGTTCACCCGAACGACGGTATGCGGTGGCGGCCGGGTCGGGATCCCGGGAATGGAGACTTTCGTACAAGGCCCTCGTAGGCCCGAAAATCGGGTCCGGCGGGCGGAAATGAGTAGCGGCTACTCAGGTTCCGGAGCGCCCGGCCAGTCATCCTTCGGGACGTCCTCGAGCAGGGAGCCCCAGAAATGCGCAAGTTCACGGCATCGGCCACAGGAGCCACGCTGGCAGCCGCCCCGGTAGGTGCCGCGCCGCCGGCACCGGCCAAGAGCAAGGTGTGCAAGCTCTTGACCGGCATCACCATCACGCCCTCGTCGGATCCGACCGGAGCCGGCGGACGGGAGAACGCCAAGAAGTACAGCAACGCTCTGAGCAAGGCCGCCAAGCAGGCGAAGGGCGACATCAAGGCCACGCTCAAGTCGCTTGCGAGCTACTACAAGTCCATCGCCAACAACGACACGCAGGCGATCCAAACCAAGGCACAGGACTTCGCCCAGGCCTCGACGAAGTACGCCAACTACGTCGTCACCAACTGCGTCGCCGAGAACCTGCCCAGCGGCGTCACGATCCCGAAGATCCCCGGCCAGTAACGGCGCTGCGTTCGCCGTCGGCCTAATTGCCGCCGCCTCCGTCCGCGCCCCCGGCCGTGGCCATGGGTGCGGGCGGAGTCGCGGGCGGCTGGGTCGGTCCCGGCGCCGGCGCCGGCGTCGGCGCGGGTGCCGGCGCCTGGTCCGGAGC
>JBKOWN010000092.1:0-24701 GCA_046724435.1 Actinomycetota bacterium | reverse complement strand
CCGCGGACGCAAGCTCCCGCTTTGCAACGGCAGTCGGCAAAACCGCTGCCGTTGCGGGCGGCGGTCGGCGAAGCCGCCACCGCCGCCGTCGGACCCTATTACGCTCTGACACTCGTGTCAGGGAACGCGACTCGAGCCCTTCCCGGAGCGATGCGCGCGGCCGTCTACCGCGGGCCGCGCGACATCGTCGTGGAGGAGCGGCCGGTCCCCGAGCTCGGCCCCCACGACGTCCTGCTCGAGGTGAGCCACTGCGGAGTGTGCGGCAGCGACCTCCACATGTTCGTCGACGGCTGGGGCGCGCCGAACTCGATCGGCGGGCACGAGTTCTCGGGCCGCGTCGTCGCGGTCGGAGACGACGTCACGACGTGGTCGCCGGGCGACGAGGTCGTCGGCGGGCCGTCGCAACGCTGCGGCGAGTGCGAGTACTGCCTCGCCGGGAGGCCGCAGCTCTGCGTCGGTCGCAGCAACCCGGGCGTCGGCGAGTTCCAGGGCGCGTTCGCCGATTTCGTGCGCGTGCGCGAGCGGGAGCTCCTGCGTGTGCCGCCAGGCGTGTCGATGCGCGCCGCCGCGCTGACCGAGCCGCTCGCGGTCGCGCTCCACGGGTTGACCCGCGGCGGGGTCCGCGCCGGTCAGCGGATCCTCGTGACCGGGTGCGGGCCGATCGGCGCGTTGACGATCGCCGCCGCCCGCGCCCGTGGTGTCACCGACGTCGTAGCCAGCGAACCGCACCCGAGTCGGCGGGCGCTGGCGGAGCGGTTGGGTGCCGGCACCGTCGCGCCGGACGAGCTGGGCAAGCCGCCGATGCCGTTCGACCTCGTCGACGATCCCTTCGATGCCGTGCTCGACTGCTCGGGCCACGCCGCCGCCATGCAGGCGGGGCTTTCCCAGCTCAAGCGGGGTGGAACGCTGGTGCTCGTCGGCGCCGGCATGGACGGGCCCCGGTTCGACAACAACCGCATCCTGCTCAACGAGCTCGTGATCACGGGCGCGTTCGTCTACGACCCCGACGGGTTCCCGCGCGCCCTCGAGCTGCTCGCGTCGCCGGACTTCCCGACCCAGGTGCTGATCGAGTCGGACGATGTCCCGCTCGAAGGGCTCTACGACGCCGTCGAGCGCCTCGTCTCGGGCGAGCTCCCGGCCAAGGTGATGATCGCCCCGACCAGGGGGAACGGAGGCGAACGATGACCACCCCGACCCGTACGCCGCGGTTCAACCACGTGGCCATGAGCGTCCCGGCGGAGCTGCTCGGCGAGGGAGGCCGGCGCGACCTCGTGCGCTTCTACGACGAGGTCTTCGGCTGGAAAGAGCTGCCGACCGAGACCGTCGACGGCAAGAAGCTCGTCCTGTCTGCGTACACCTACGAGCAGTTCGTCTTCCTCATCGCCGACGACCCGCCCATGGCGTGCCCGCGGCTCGACCACTTTGGCCTGTCGGTCGACACCGAGCAGGAGCTCGACGACATGCTCGGGCGGGCCAAGGCGTTCCACAGTCGTGACGACCGGGTCGACATCGTCGACCGCGAAGTCACCGACCACGGCATGCTTGCGATCACGAGCTTCTATGTTCGGTACCTGCTCCCGATGATGGTCGAGATCCAGTGGTGGGACTTCAAGAAACGGGACGAACCCGCCTGATCCGGTCGCGGCTGTTACCGTTCGTGCGATGAAGGTGGCCTCGGAGGCACCCGCGCGCGCCACCAGCCCGCCCGACGGCGCCGGCTCCGTAGAGGAGCGTTCGCCGGCGAAGTGGGTCGTCGCCGCGGTGGCGCTCGTGATCGTGGTCGGCATCGTGCTCCGGTTCGCCACTCGAAGCGACCTGTGGCTCGACGAGGCCCTCTCGGTCAACATCTCGCGCCTCCCATTCGGGGACATCCCCGACTGGCTCCGGCACGACGGCGCGCCACCTCTCTACTACTTCATGTTGCACGCGTGGACGGACGTGTTCGGCACGACCGATGTCGCCGTGCGTTCGCTGTCCGGGGTCCTGTCGGTCGCGACGTTCGTGCCGATGTGGTTCGCCGGTCGGCGCATCGCGGGCCGGTCCGGGGGCTGGATCGCGGTGCTGGTCCTGGCTGCGTCGCCGTTCGGGATCGCGTTCGGCTCCGAGACGCGCATGTACTCGCTCGTGATGCTGCTCGTGACGGTCGGGTATCTCGCCGTCCGGCGACTCCTCGAACGACCGTCGCTCGGCCGCCAGGCCGTCGTCGCGCTCATCACCGGCCTGCTGTTGTACACGCACTACTGGTCCTTCTACCTGATCGCGGTGGTGGCAGCACTGTTGATCTGGCAGGCGTGGCGGGGATCGGACGCCGACCAACGCCATGCCGCGCGGGCGGGGCTCGTCGCGCTGGTCGCCGGCGCGATCACGTTTCTCCCGTGGATCCCGACCTTCGTGTACCAGTCGCAGCACACCGGGACCCCGTGGGCCGACCCGGTCTTCATCACGGCGTCGTTCGCCTTCGCGTTGCGGGACTTCGCCGGCGGAGGGCATTCGGAGGGATACGCCCTCTTGGTCGTCCTGATCGCGCTGACGATCGTCGCCGTGTTCGGGCGCGCGATCGATCGGTACCGCATCGAGCTCGACGTGCGGACCCGTCCCGGCGTCCGCGCCGAGACATTGACCTGGGTGGGCACGCTCGTGCTGGGCGGTGCGTTCGCATTCGTCACACGCGCTGCGTTTGTCAGCCGGTACGCGTCGGTCCTGTTCCCTCTGTTCGTTCTGGTGGTGGTGTACGGCATCACGGTGTTCGCCGACAAGCGGATCCGGGCCGTCCTGCTCGCGATCATCGTGATCATCGGCCTCGGGAGCGGGCTCCGCGGCTTCAGCGGCAACCGCACCCAGGCCTTCCAACCCGCCGACGCGATCCGAACCGGCGCGCGGCCCGGGGACGTCGTTCTGTACTGCCCGGACCAGCTCGGTCCCAGCGTGAGCCGGCTGCTCGAAGGCAAGCGAGGCCTCGTGCAGCTCACGTTCCCGGCGGGGGACAGGCCGGAGTTCGTCGACTGGGTGGATTACCAGCGGCGGCGCCACGACGTCGATCCCACGGCGTTCGCGCAGCGCGTCCTCGACCGGACCCGTCCCGACAGCACGATCTGGTACGTCATCGCCGTGCAGTACCGAGGCGGCAACGAGGGCCGTTGTGAAGCGGTGCTGCGGTCGTTGAGCGCGGCCCGGCCCGGTGTACGGCAGCTCGTCGAGGCGAACGACGACTACCCGGAGTTCATGGGCCTGTTCGAGTTACCACCTCGGTGATCGACGCGTTTCGGGAATTCGCACGGCGCGATCTGCGCGCCGCGCTGGTCCCGTGGGCCCTAGCCCGGGTGTTCGTCGTCGGATCGCTGGCGCTCACGCGTTTCGGCGTCGACCACATCGAGGGAGCGCGCCGCCCGGTGCAACTCGGCCAAGGCTTGTTCGCCTGGGACGCCGCGTTCTACCGCGACATCGCCGAGCACGGGTACGGAGCCGTGGGCTCGGGCGCGCTGCGGTTCTTTCCCCTCGTTCCGCTCCTGGCGCGCGGTCTCGGCGTCGTGTTCGTCGGCAACGACGCGTTCGCGCTCCTGGTCGTGGCGAACGGCTCGGCGCTCCTCTTCGGCGCGCTGCTGTACCGGCTGACGCTCCGCGAGACGGGTGACGAGCGCACGGCCGTGCGAGCAGCGTGGTTCGCCGCTATCTTCCCGCCGCTGGTGGCGCTCGTCCTCGGCTACGCCGAAGCGACGTTCATGTTGGTGTCGGTGGCGATGTTCCTCGCCCTGCGGCGAGGACGATACGCGTGGGCCGCGCCGTTCGGGCTGCTCGCCGGGCTCACCCGCCCGGTGGCCGTGCTCCTCGCGATCCCGGCCGCGATCGAGGCGGCGCGGGCGTGGCCGGCGGCGTCGGCGCGGGATCGAGTCGAGCGCGTCGGGGCAGTGCTCGCCGCTCCCGTCGGTAGCGGCATCTACCTGCTGTGGGTGCGCTACGCGTACGGCGACGCCTGGCTGCCGTTACGGATTCAGAACGACCGGGCCCATCGCGGTGGGTTCGTCGACCCGTTCACACGGACGTTCGACGGGATCGGTGATCTCGTCCACGGTGATCGGTTCGGCTCGGGGCTCCACGTGCTGTGGGCGGCCGTGTTCGTCGTGCTGATCGTGGTGCTGTTGCGGCGCCTGCCGGCGTCGTACGGCACCTACGCGGCGGCGATGCTCGTGGTCAACCTGTCGGCACGCAACCTCGACTCGCTCGAGCGCTACGCGATGAGCGCCTTTCCGCTCGTGCTCGCGGTCGCGCTCGTCACGGACCGCCCAGACATCGAACGCCCGGTGCTCGCGCTCTCGGCGGCGGGTCTGGTCGGGTACAGCGTCCTCAGCTTCCTCGGGGTCTACGTGCCCTGAGCCGGGGTTCGGCAGGTCGGGGGCCGAGGCTCGTACACTGTCGTGCTCGGGTCCCGGTGCGTTCGCGGCGCCGGCCCAGCCTGTCCGCCAGTTCGGAGCCTCTGCATGACGATGGAGTCGACGGAGCAGCCCGCGCCGGCCGCCGCCGATCGGTCGGCGCCCAACGTGGTCATCATCGGTGCCGGTCCTGCCGGACTCACCGCGGCGTACATGCTGAACAAGCGGGGCGTCACCTCGACCGTGCTGGAGGCCGACACCGTCGTCGGCGGGATCAGCCGCACCGCCGAGCGTGACGGCTGGCGCTTCGACATCGGCGGCCACCGCTTCTTCACGAAGGTGCAGCCGGTCGAGGACCTGTGGTTCGAGATCCTCGGTCCCGACGACTTCCTACGCCGGCCCCGGCTCAGCCGCATCTACTACCGCGGCAAGTTCTACGACTACCCGATCTCGGCGATGAATGCCCTGCGCAACCTCGGGCCGGTCGAAGCCACCCGCTGCGTCGCGTCATACCTCTGGGTGCGCATTCATCCGCCGAAGGACAAGTCGACGCTCGAGGGGTTCGTCGCGTCGCGGTTCGGCTGGCGCCTGTACCGCCACTTCTTCAAGACCCAGAGCGAGAAGGTCTGGGGCGTCCCCTGTACTGAGATCCAAGCCGACTGGGGCGCGCAGCGGATCAAGAACCTGTCGCTCTTCCGCGCCGTGTGGGAGGCCCTTAAGCCCAAGCGGCTGCGGCGCAAGAAGGACAAGTCGAAGCAGGTGACGAGCCTGATCGAGGAGTTCAACTACCCCAAGCACGGCCCGGGGATGATGTGGGAGCGCGCGACGGAGCTCGTCACGGCCCACGGCACGAAGGTCGTCTTCAACTCGAAGGTCAGCAAGATCTACCTGCGCGACGGGAAGGCGGTCGCCGTCACCGCCGAGACCGACGGTGTGCCGACACGGTACGAATGCACCCACGTGATCTCGTCGATGCCGATCAGCCCCCTGTTGCGGGCGATGGACCCGCCGGTGCCGCCGGACGTGCAAGCCGCCGCCGACGGGCTCCGCTACCGAGACTTCATCACCGTGGCTCTCGTCATGCCGGAGGATCGGGGCTTTCCCGACAACTGGATCTACATCAACGACGCCAGTGTCGTAGTCGGTCGCATCCAGAACTTCGGCGTCTGGTCGCCGTACATGGTGAAGGACGGGCGGACCTGCCTCGGGCTCGAGTACTTCGTGAACGAGGGCGACGACATGTGGACCAAGGCCGATGCGGGCCTGATCGAGCAGGGCAAGCGCGAGCTATGTGAGATCGGGCTCCTGGACGACGCCGAGCAGGTCGAAGCCGGCTACGTCGTGCGCATGCCGAAGGCGTACCCGATGTACGACGGCACCTACAAGACCAACGTCGAGACGATGCGCAAATGGCTCGACGTCAACGCGCCGAACGTGTTCCCCGTCGGACGCAACGGGATGCACAAGTACAACAACCAGGATCACTCGATGTACACGGCCATGCTCTCGGTCGAGAACATCTTCGGCGCCGACCACGACGTGTGGAACGTGAACGTCGAGGCCGAGTACCACGAGGAGAAGGGTGAGGCCGGCACTAGCCGGGGCGAAGACGCCTCCACAGCCGGCGCGCCCGGTCGCGAATCCCCCACCAGCTGACCAGCAACAGCTCCTCGGCGAAGATGAACCAGCTCATCTTCGAGTAGCCGCGCACCCGATCGGTGAACACGATCGGAACCTCGGTGATGCGGCCGCCCCACCCGTGCACGCGGTATTCGGTCTCGATCTGGAACCCGTACCCCTTGCTGCGCGTCGTCGCGTAGTCGATCGACTTCAAGGTGTCGGCGCGGTAGGCGCGGTATCCCGAGGTAGCGTCCTTGACTCCCGTCCCGAGCACGAATGCGGCGTAGAGGTTGCCGTAGCGCGACAGCGCCCGCCGGAACCACGGCCAGTGCGGGATCTCGCCCCCCGGCACGTATCGCGAGCCGATGGCCAGGTCGGCCCCGGACTCGAGCGCGTCGAGCAGCTCGGGGAGCACGGCCGGGTCGTGCGAGAGGTCGGCGTCGATCTGGACGAGGGTGTCGTAGCCCTTCTCGAGCCCGATCGCGAATCCGGCGCGGTACGCGCTGCCGAGACCCTGCTTCACCGGCCGGCGTAACACGTCGATGCTCCCCAGCTCGGCGGCGGCGGCCTCGGCGGTGTCGGCGGTGCCATCCGGGCTGTTGTCGTCGACGACGAGGATGTCGGCGCTCGGAAGGGCGGCCCGCGCCCGCCGGAGGAACTCGTCGATGTTCTCCGCCTCGACGTACGTCGGGGTGATGACGAGTGGGCGCACGCCCCGAAACTTAGCTGCTGCCTACCGATTTGTTGCAGCGCCGGTAGAGCTCGTAGACGCCGCCGCGTCCGAACTTCTCGACGAGGCAGAAGTCCCGCTTCAGGATCTCGTTGGGCCGGTTCGATCCGAACTTCCTGGCGTCGTTCGGCTCGTCCCAATCGTTCCAGACCGTCGACAGGATCGCGATGTCGGCGGAGCGGAGGTCGTCGCCCAGGCCCGAGTTGGGGGCGTTGGCGACGCCGGGGTCCATCTCGATGTAGTACGTCGCGGGAACGAGGTCAGGCAGTAGGTAATAGAGGTAGGCGTCGCTGTAGGGCGTCTTGCGGAGATCCGTCGGACCGACGAACAGCCGTTCACCCGGTTTCGAGATGCGATCCGCCACCGGCAGCAGCTCGTTGGCGGCACGCGCCGCTTCGGGACGCCCGTGGTAGAAGATCCGGCCGCGATGCTCGATCTTGTACGCGATTCGGTGAACGCCGATGCTCTGCAGGGAGAAATCGGTGTAGGTACGAGCCGTGAAGAACGGCAGGAGGGCGAGGAGGAAGACCAACACGCTCCCGCCGGCGATCAAGTTCCGGGCTCGTACCCGAACACGGGGCGCTTTCGCCTTGAGTACCTCAGCGATCCCGATCGGGAGGAACGCGATCGGCACGCAGCTCACCCAGGCGAAGTGGGCCGAGTCGACGCGCTGGATCGCTTGTGGCAGGAGCCCCACGCTGAACACGGCGACGGTGGCGAGCACGCGTGCAGTGAACGAAGCTCGATTCTCGCGGAGCCGCCACCCCGCGACGAACAGAAGAAAGCCGACCGAGCCGAGCAAGAAGAAGAACCAGAGCGTGAGCTGCTGGGCGGTGGAGAACGACGGGACCGGCCACGAGAGCGGCTTGATGGCCCCCACCTTCTGGAGGAAGCCGTCGAGGTGGTCCCATGGAGGCGGAATCGGCAGCCGGCGCCCGCCGCGGAGGTAGACGACGGGGTCGAGGATCATGCCCCGGAAAGTCGTTCCGACCCCCGCGGTGGCGAGCTGGATCACGTACGGCGCCACGCCCGCGGCGATGCCGCCGAGCAACCATTTCGACCGTGGTCGACCCGCACCGCGCAGCATCACCAGCACCGCGAGACCGACGGCGAGCACGAGATCGATCCGGTACAGGAGAGCGAAGCCGAGGAGGACGCCGCCGAGGAAGGCGTAGCGCCGCGCCCGTCGCCCGTCGGGGACGCGCCTGCTCTCGAGCGCCAACGCCAGTCCGAGCAGGCCGAGCGCAACGCCACCGACCCAACCGAGTGCCGTGAGACCGACCGGAGGGACGATGATGACCAGCGATGTGATCGCGCACAACAGGGCGATGGTCCTGCCCCAGTGGCGCGCCAACGCGTAGACGCCAAGCACCACACCGACCTGTTGGAGCAGCCCGACCAGGCGCTCGGCGGTGAGCGACACGCCGAACGCCTTGAACACACCGGCCAGTACCCACAAGCTCCCCGGCCCGTAGAGGTGGAGAAAGTCGCGGTTGGGGAGATCGCCGTGGAGCACGCGCTCGGGGAAGACCAGCATGAAGCCTTCCTCCATCGCCGGGCCCTGTGATCGCAGGAGACCGCGCAGTGGGATCAGGAAGCCGAGCGCGATGATGCCGAAGACGATGAAGTTGCGCTGACGTGCCGTGAGCCGCACGCGCCGCCGTTGCTGGGGTCCCGCGCCCCGCTCGTCGTCGGTAGTGCGCTCGTCGGCAAGTTGCGCGCTCATGGGAATGGGACCTTCGTCGGGCCTGTTCTGACCGCGCCGCGCATGAAAGAGGGGACTGTAACAGTCACGCCTTCAGGCTCTCCTTCGACGTGCCCGCTACGCGGATGAGTCGTTCCCGCTACTCGGTGCTGCCGCTCGGGAACGTCGACTCGACGGCCTCGTTGATCCGCAGGGACGCTCGACGACTCAGCTTCACGCGGGCTCCCCATTTGGTAACCGTGCAAGGTTCGTTGCTTGACGCAGGTTGGTGTTTCGAGCAGACGCCAGGGTATTCGGGACCCGACTTCGTATACTCCGAGGCCGGTGAAGCTCCGCTCCGCTCTCAGCTCATCGGTCCAACAAGTCGAGGAGATCCCGGACGAGCGTCGCGCTGCGGGCTCGTCGGGCGTCCGCGAGCGAGCTTGGCGTCGGGCGATCTTTCGTGACGAATGGCAGCCGCGGCCCGCCGTCGTGATCGTCCTCCTGCTTCTCGTGCTCTCGGTGCCGCTGGTGGTGGCGCTGGTCGTGCTGCGAAGCCCGCGCTGGTATCCGGTCCTCGACCTTGCATGGACCGAGATGCGGATTCGGGATGTTTTCAGCAGCCATCCGCCGCTCATCGGTCTGACCGGGCGGATCGGCCAACTCGGGAGCCAGGGGAGTCATCCGGGGCCGTTGAGCTTCTACGCGCTGTGGCCCTTCTACCAATTGTTCGGCGCCGCGTCGTGGGCAATGGAAGCCGCGGCGGTCTCTTTGAACGTGCTGGCGATGGGCGCGGCGCTCTGGATCGCGTATCGCCGGGGCGGCATCCGGCTCACGCTCGCGGTCGCCGCCGTTCTTGCGGTGCTCGCCCGCGCGTACGGGACGCCGATCCTGACCCAGCCGTGGAACCCGTACATGCCCGTCTTGTGGTTCTTCGTGTTCATCCTGGCGGTCTGGTCGGTCGCGTGTGATGACCTTCCCGTGTTGCCCGTGGTCGCGTTCGCCGGCTCGTTCTGCGCCCAGACGCACGTTCCGTACCTCGGTACATGCGTCGCGCTCGGGGTCGGCGTGGTCGTGTACGCCTCCCTGCGCGCGTATCGGCGGCGTCGGAATCGCGCTGAGCTTCGTCGGTTCGTTCAGTGGGGGCTCATCAGCGCAGGCATCGCCGTGCTCGTGTGGATACCGCCGGTGATCGACCAGCTGACGAGCTCGCCCGGCAACCTCTCGGTGCTGTACGACTACTTCCGGAACCCACCCGAGTCGCCACTCGGACTGCGTGACGGCGTCGACGTCCTTCTCGTCCACCTCAACCCATGGCGGTTGGTGACGAAGGAGCTCGCCAACCGCCAGCTCTTCACCGGACAGAGCCAGGCGGCGGGGGGCTCGACCCTGCCCGGCATCGGTCTCCTGGTCGTGTGGGCGGGGAGCGCGTTCGCGGCGTGGCGGCTCCGGCACCGCGCGCTGTTGCGGCTCGATGTCGTGCTGGCCGCCGCGCTCGTGCTCGGGCTGTTCTCGGTCAGCCGAATCTTCGGCTTCGTGTGGTTCTACCTCGTGTTGTGGGCGTGGGCGCTGACCGCCCTCCTCGTCCTCGCGATCGTCTGGGCCGCGGTGGCGCTGGTCGACCGGTACGTCCACCCGACGCGCCAGTGGGCGGCGGCGGGAGCGATCGCGCTGCTCGGGACGACGGTCGTGTTCGCGACGCTCTTCACGTTCGACGCGTCGTCCGCCCAGGTCCCGGCGCCCCGGCTGTCCCGGACGCTGAGTGCAATCGTCCCCCCGACGACGAAGGCCCTCGAACGCGGGTCGGTGGCCGGAACCGGCCGCGACGGCCGCTATCTCGTCACGTGGTTCGACCCGGTCAACATCCACGCACCGGGGTTCGGGTTCATGAACGAGCTCGAGCGCGCCGGCTATGACGTGAAGGCCCTCAAGCCGTTTGGTCCGGCGGTCACGCGTCACCGCACGATCGACCCCGCAAAGACCACCGCGGTCGTGCACCTCAGCATCGGCGGCGATGACATCAGGGAGTGGGGGGCCAAGCCCGGCGTCGAAGAGGTCGCCTATCACGATCCTCGCAGCCGGGCGGAGCGCGTGGAATACGACCGGCTGCGATCGGAGGCCATCGCCGAGCTGGAAGCGGCCGGCCGGCCGGACTTCGTCCCGTCCGTCGACGGCAACGTCTTCGGCGCGAGCTTGGATCCGCGCGTGCCCGAGCGGGTGCGCGACAAGCTGAGTCGAATGGCGGATCTGGGGTTGCCGGCCGCGGTGTTCGTCGGACCGGTGTCGGCCGAGAGCTGACGGGCGCCCGGCGCGCTCTTCAGGCGCGGCGCGCCGGTACAGACCTCCATCCGGGGACCCGAGATTTGAGCCGCAAGACGGGCCGCTCGAGGAAGTAGTAGCTCACGGCGGCGGAGGCGATGCTGAGGGCGAAGACCGCGAGGAACATCTGCCAGAACGGCGACGGCTGGGGGAAGACCCCGTTCGCGCGGCCCGTCCACTCCACGAACTTCTCCAACCACGTCTCGTTCCAGAGGTAGAGGCCATAGGAGATCAGCCCCAGCCACTGCACCGCGGGTTGCTGCAGCACCCGGCGTACTCTGCCCGACCCTTGCGGTCCGAAGATGCCGGGGAGCAGGAAGAAGAACCCGACGGCCAGGTAGAAGTAGTGGATCCCCATGTCCTCCCAGAACGAGTAGCGAGGGCTACCGGCGGGCGGCCGCCCGATCCACACGGAGAGCACGACGAAGAACAGGGCCGAGATGACCCAGCTCGCGGCAGGGAAGACGCGCAACCTGGCCCAGGTTGGCTGCTCGGTGTCGCGGTGCGAAAGCCACGCGCTGATCACGGCCAGCGCCATGCCGACGGCGAACACGTCGATCCAACCGGGGAGGATGTTCTCGAGTTGACCCTTGCGACTGAGGCCGAACGACCCGGACGCGACCGCGGTGCGGTATGCCACGCCGAGCACGAACAGCGTGGCCAAGGCGACGAGGTCGAAGCGCATGCGCCGCTCGGCCGGGCCCCGCACTCGGCTCAGCGCGAACACGAAGACGGGGAGGAAGATGTAGAACGCGACTTCGGTCACGAGCGTGTACGACGACAGGATCGGTCCGAAGACGTTCCCCAGGCTGTAGAGGTGCGTGAGTGAGTAGTAGAGGGCGAGATCCTTGGCGCTCGGCATGTCGCTCGGCACGTGAAGGATGAAGACTGTGACCGTGAGGGCAAGCCAATACGCGGGGAAGATGCGGAGCGCGCGTCGCCAGAAGTACGCGCCCGTCCTCTCCCGCGGGCGTTCGTCGTAACGAGCCGCGACGAAGGGTCGGTAGAGCAGGAACCCGGAGATGAGGAAGAAGACGGCGACTCCCACGTCCATTCGAGCGGTGAATGCGCCCAACGCCGACCGGGTGTTGAAGCCGCTCAGGTAGGCGACATGGGTGACGAGCACGCTGATCGCGGCGAGGGCACGAAACCCGTCGAAGCACGGGAACCTCGCTCGCTTCGGTGCATCGGCGGGCTGCGCCGGACTACCGAGGCCGCCGACGGCCTCCTGGGTCATCGGGAGCCGGTCGCTGCCGTCGGGCGCCGAGGCTTGCGGCCGATCGCGAAGAGCCCGGGCGTGGTCTCGGTGATCTCGTCGGTCATGAAGAAATGAGATTGGTCGAGCCCGGAGCCGATCCCTGAACCGCGGCTGCCGAGCGCGCGGTACACGACGGGCAGCGCGCGCTCGTACGACCAGACGTACCAGCGGCGCGGCATCCGGTGCCGGAGTCGCAGGACGTCGATCTTGAGGATCTTCTCGCCCCGTGCACGGCGCGCCGCGAAGTCGGCCCTGAGGTCGTCCGACCCCTCGAGGCCTCGGACTTCGACTTCGTGGAAGAACAACCGGAGCAGGCTCGCGAGCTCGCGCTCCTCGAACAAGTAGACGTGGAAGGGGTTCTCGAAGTCGGCCGGGCGGTTGGGGGTGATCACGAACGCGGTGCCGGCATCGGACAGCACGCGGGCGAGCTCGGCGACGTGTAACTCGGGCGCGGTGAAGTGCTCGATGATGTGCGACGAGCACGCCCAGTCCACCGACCGGCCGCGCATCCCGAGCCGAGCGCCGTCCATGCCCGCGAAGCGGAGGTCGAGGCCATGCCTCCCGCCGCCTCCCCACTCGTCGGCGGCCGACACCGCCGTATCGGCGTCGTAGTCGACGCCGATCACGAACCGATCGGCCGCCGCGAGCCGGGCGGTCTCGTCGCCCACGCCGCAACCGATGTCGAGCACCGTCCCCCCGCCCAGCCGCGCCGCCATCTCGCGGTACCCGGCGTCGTGGAAGGCCAGAAGGGAGTCAGGCGTCGCGCCCTTCATGGGGCGCTCGCCAGTGAGCTTCACGGGCAAGAAGCCTACGAGCCTCGGGAAAGGCGCCCCCGAACGGCCTTCGGCGGCCCGCTCACCTAGCATTTCTCCCCGACTCATGGAGCCCACCGCGTCGTCGCCGTCCTTCCGCGTCCCCGACCCGGCCGAGGAGATCGCCAAGATCGGTGACCTCGCGGCCGAGTCCGGGATCCGCCGCGTCTCCATGCTCGCCTGGCGCGACCTGGACGATCCCGAGGCCGGGGGATCAGAGGTGCACGCGTCGACCGTGGCGTCCGTGTGGGGTCAGGCCGGCATCGAGGTCACCATGCGGACATCCTTCGCAGCGGGCCATCCCCAGGTCAGTTGGCGCGACGGGTACCGCGTGATCCGGAAAGCGGGCCGGTACATGGTGTTCCCCCGCGCGGCGTTCAGCGAGATGATGGGCTGGCACGGCTCGCGCGACGGCCTCGTGGAGATCTGGAACGGTATGCCGTTCTTCTCGCCGGTGTGGGGGAAGGGCCCGCGCATCGTGTGGCTCCATCACGTGCACGCCGAGATGTGGCAGATGACGCTGCCGCCGCGACTGGCGACGATGGGAAGCACGGTCGAAGCTCGGATCGCGCCGCACTTCTACCGGCGCACACCCATCGTCACGCTGTCCGAGTCCTCCAAGCGCGAGCTCGTCGACGAGCTCGGCTTCAAGCCCCAGCGCGTCACGGTCGTGCCCCCTGGCGTGGACCCGCGTTTCACCCCCGGCGGAGCGAAGTCGCCGACCCCGCTCGTCGTGGCCGCGGGACGCCTCGTCCCCGTCAAGCGCTTCGAGGAGCTGATCGACGTCCTCATTCGGGTCAAGGAGCACCACCCCGCGCTCGAGGCGGTGATCGTCGGCGAGGGTTACCGGCGGGACGACCTCGAGGCCCAGCTGCGGGAGAGCGGCGCCGACCGCTGGATCCGGCTCGCCGGGCACGTGAGCGACGACGAGCTCCTGGGTCTCTACCGGAGCGCGTGGATCGTCGCCAGCGCGGCCGCGCGCGAGGGATGGGGCATGACGATCACGGAGGCGGGGGCGAGTGGGACGCCCGCGGTCGCGACGCGCATCGCCGGCCACACCGACGCCATCGTGCACGAGCACAGCGGTCTGCTGGTCGATCGACGCGAGGACTTCGTTCTCGCGCTGGACCGGGTGCTGCGCGACGACGAGCTCCGTGAACGACTGGGCCGCGGCGCGATCGAGCATGCATCGCGGTTCACCTGGGCGGCGACGGCCCGCGGGACGCTCGAGGTCCTCGCGGCCGACGCGGTCCGCCGCCGAGGAAGGCCGTGACGACCGTCGCCCGGAAGCCGGCGCCCGTGACCACCGAGGCGCCGGCGGCACCGCCGGCTTCGGCGCGCCGGCGCCGCGTCCTCGGCTACTCGCTCCTTGCCGCGTTGGCATACATCCCGCCGCTACTCACCGCACCGGGAAAGGTCGTTGCCGACACCAAGCAGTACCTGTACCTCGACCCGACGCGTTTGCTCGAGCGCGCGCCCTCGATGTGGGACCCGAACATCGGGCTCGGCACGGTGACGCACCAGAACATCGGCTACCTGTTCCCGATGGGCCCGTACTACTGGGTCATGGAGAACATAGGGTTCCCGAGCTGGATCGCGCAGCGTATTTGGCTGGGCAGCCTGGTGTTCTTCGCCGGCGCCGGCGTCTTGTACCTGCTCCGCACGATCGATATGCGCGGCCCGGGTGCCGTCGTCGCTGCCCTCGCGTACATGCTGAGCCCGTACTCGCTGCACTACGCGGCCCGCATCTCGGTGATCCTGCTCCCGTGGGCCGGGCTGGGATGGATGCTCGCGCTGATGGTGCGCGCGCTGCGCAAGGGTGGCTGGCGATATCCCGCCGCGTTCGCCATCGTCATACAGATCGTCGGCAGCGTGAACGCGACCGCGCTTGTGTTCGCGCTCCTCGCGCCGCTGCTGTGGGTCCCGTACGCGGTGCTAATCGCCCGAGAGGTCGATTGGCGACGAGCTGCGCTGACGCTGGCTCGCATCGGAGTGCTCACCCTGGGCGCGTCGCTGTGGTGGATCGCCGGCTTGTGGGCCCAGGGCAGCTACGGCATCGACATCCTCAAGTACACCGAGACGGTCAAGACCGTCGCCACCGCGGGCGTCGCGCCCGAGGTGCTGCGCGGGCTCGGTTACTGGTTCTTCTACGGGGGCGACAAGCTCGGTAGCTGGATCGAAGCCAGCGTCCACTACACGCAGAGCCGGCCCCTCATCGTGGTCAGCTACGCCGTCCCGACGCTGGCGCTGCTCGCGGCCGCATTCATCCGGTGGCGTCACCGCTTCTACTTCGCCGTCCTCATGGTGATCGGCGTCGCGATCGCCGTCGGTGCCCATCCGTTCGACGACCCGTCGCCCTTCGGCGCGCTGCTGAAGGCGTTCGCCGACAGTTCGAACGCCGGTCTGGCACTTCGGAGTGTCGGCCGTGCCGTGCCGCTTGTCGCATTGGGTTCCGCGGTGCTCCTCGGGGCGGGGGTCAGCGCGTTCGTGCGCTGGCTCGACCGGCGCAACCTGCACCGGTACGCGCTGGCGACCGTCGGGCTCGTCGTGGTGATCGTGATCGCGGCGCTCCCGGCGTTGTGGAACGGCGACTACTACGGCGAGAACCTGCAACGACCCGAGGAGATACCGAACTACTGGAAGCGTGCGATCGCCGCCGTCGACGCCGGCCCGCACGACACGCGCATCCTCGAGATGCCGGGCTCCGACTTCGCGTCGTACCGCTGGGGGAACACGGTCGACCCGATCACGCCGGGCCTGACCGACCGCCCCTACGTCGCCCGGGAGCTGATCCCGTACGGCACGCCCGAGACGAACGACCTGCTGAACGCGCTCGACGGGCGGATCCAGGAGGGCCTGATCGATCCCAACGCGATCGCGCCGATCGCCCGCCTGATGAGCGCGGGTGACATCCTCCTGCGCTCGGACCTGCAGGTCGACCGCTACAACCTCGTGCGCCCGAAGCAGATGGAGGTGCTCCTGAATCCGCCCCCACAGGGGATCGGCGCGCCGACCGGTTACGGCACCAGCCTCGGCCCGCCGCTCGACTACCCGCTGCTCGACGAGAAGACGCTGGCGTTGCCGGCGGGCACTCCGAACCCGCCGCCGGTGGCCGTGTTCCCCGTCGAGGGCGCTCCGTCGATCGTCCGGGCCCAGCCTGCCACCGGCCCGATGCTCGTGGCCGGCGGCGGGGACGGCTTGGTCGACATCGCGGGCCTCGGCATGCTCGACGGGAACAGCCTCGTCCAGTACTCGGCGTCGTACGCCGGCCACCCCGCCGCGCTCCGGAAGCAGGCCGACGCCGACGGCGCCGCCCTCGTCGTCACCGACTCGAACCGGCGCCGCGGCCGGCGGTGGAGCACGGTCCGCGAGAACGTCGGATACACCGAGCGGCCGGGCGAGAAGCCGCTCGTGCACGACCCGTCCGACGCCCGACTCGACGTCTTTCCCGGAGCGGGGGACAACGCCTCCACCGTGACCGAGCAACGCGGCGCGACGGTGCAGGCGTCCGGATACGGCAACAACATCTCCTTCACGCCCGAAGACCGTCCCGCGCGCGCGATGGATGGTGATCTCCGCACGGCGTGGAAGGTGGGCGACTTCGCTGCGGTCGAGGGCGAGCACATCCGCGTCACGCTCGACCACCCGGTCACGACCGACCACATCAACCTCGTGCAGCCGCTGTACGGCGACCGCAACCGTTGGATCACCAAGGCGACCCTGCGCCTCGACGACGGTCACGAGATCACGACGAGCCTCGGCGACGAATCGCGTACGGACGCCGGGCAGACCGTGACGTTCCCCCACCGCACTGTGAAGTCGTTCGACATCAAGGTGGACGAGACGAACGTCGGGAAGCGCCCGAGCTACAGCGGCGTCAGCGGGGTCGGCTTCGCCGAGATCCGCGTTCGAGACCAGGCCCCTGACGCGCAGGACGTGCGTGTCGAGGAGGTCACGCGCATGCCGGTCGACCTCACCCGGAACGTGGGCGGCGACTCGCTCGCTCACCGGCTCGTCTACTCGATGAACCGTTCGCGGACGATCCTCGTGCCGCCCCGTTACTCGGAAGACGAGCGAAGCCTGACACGCGCGTTCGACGTGCCTGCGGCGCGCGAGTTCGATTTCGCCGGAACGGCACGGATCTCGACGGCCGCACCCGATGACCTCGTCGATCAGCTCCTCGGCATCCCCGGCGCCGGCGCCGGCGGGGTGACGGCCAGTTCCTCCGCCCGCCTCCCGGGCGACCTTCAGGCCCGCGCCTCGTCGGCCGTCGACGGCGACCCGTCGACCGCCTGGACCACACCGTTCGCCAACCCCGTCGGGCAATGGATGGAAGTCGACGCGGGCCAGCCGGTCACGTTCGACCATCTCGATCTCCAGGTCGTGGCGGACGGGCGCCACTCCGTGCCCACGCGCCTGCGCATCGACGCCGACGGGCAGACGCGAACGGTCGACTTCCCGCCGATCGGAGACCAGCCAGGCGACAACGCGACCACGCCCGCGACCGTCTCGTTCGACCCGGTCACTGCGAGGAACGTGCGCGTCACGATCGAGTCCGTACGTGAGGTGTCGACCCGCGAGTACTACTCGAACACGCCCATCGTGATGCCGGCGGCGCTGGCTGAGCTCGGGATCCCAGGTGCGCAGCGGCCGGCGGTCACGGATGCTCTACCAGGCACCTGTCGCGACGACCTTCTCACGGTCGACGGCGCGCCTGTACCCATCCGGGTGACCGGTTCGGTCGCCGACGCGTCGGCCGGCCGTCCTCTGAGCGTGGAACGGTGCGACTCCAGCACCGGTTCGGCATCGTCGTCGCCGCTCGCGCTCGAGCGTGGTCAGCACGTCCTGCGCTCCGCGCTCGGTCTTGACACGGGTGTCGACCTCGACGGAATGGTGCTCGGCTCCGAAGCCGGCGGCGCGCCGCTCGCGCTCGGCGCGCGCGGCACCGTCCCCTCTGCGGCTGAGCCCACCGGCGGGACACCGAAGATCGAGGTCACGTCGTCGGGGCGAACGAACATGAAGCTGCACGTCACCGGGGCCGACAAGCCGTTCTGGCTCGTGCTCGGCGAGAGTCACAACCGCGGGTGGGTGGCGTCGGCCGACGGCCACGACCTGGGGAAGGGCAAGCTCGTCAATGGGTACGCGAACGGCTGGCGCGTCGACCCGAAGAACGCGCGCACGCTCGACGTGACACTCACGTGGACGCCGCAGCGCACGGTCTGGATCGCGCTGGCGATCTCGGGCCTCACGATGCTCCTGTGCACGGCGCTCGCCCTGGGCCTCTTGTGGCGGCGCCGCGCCCGCCGGGCGGAGCCGGCCAGGGACGTCGACGAGCCCCCGGCGTTCCGTTCACCGCTCGTGGCGGCGGGGACACGGCCGCGCGGCTTGGTCGCGGCGGCGACCGCGATCGGGGCCGGGCTCGTCGCCGCGGCGTTGATCAAACCGCTCCCCGGGCTCCTCGTCGGGCTGCTCGTGCTGGCGGCGCTCGTTCGCCCCCGTTGGCGCGTCGTGCTCGCGATCGGCGCTCCGCTCGCACTCGGCATCGCCGGCCTGTACGTGCTCCTGGAACAGACGCTCAACGAGTATCCGCCGGTGTTCGAGTGGCCGACGTTCTTCGACCGCGTACACGTGCTCGGCTGGCTCGCGGTAGCGCTCATCGCTGCCGATGCCATCGTCGAGGTCGTACGCACCCGGCGCCGCCGACCCGGCGAGCCACCCGCGAGCGGTTAGGTTCTTGAGGCATCCGATGAGCCCCCGCCGACCCTCTCTCCTGCTTGCGGCGCTCGTCGTCGCGACCGTGTTCGTGATGCCCGCGTCGCCCGTCGCCGCCGGCGTGCCCCGGGCCGCCGACGACGCCGGCCGCGTCTCGAAGTCCGGCGACGAGCTCGCCAAGGCGGGCAGTGCCAAGTTCCGCGGGACTACCAGCTCCGCGGGCGGTGGAAGCGGCGGGACGGTCACGTTCGACGGCTCGCTCGACTTCAAGAGCCGCACCGGTGAGTACTCGGTCGACGCGGCCGCGATCGGGCTGCAGGGAACCGGCAAGGTGCGCACGATCGTCGTGGGCGGCGTCCTCTACCTGAGCCTCGACGCGCTGGCGGGGGCCGATCCGTCGTCGAGCCCCGACCTCGCGGGCAAGAAGTGGCTGAAGCTCGACCCCAAGGTGTTCGGCGGCGGAGGTCAGATCGGCCAGAGCGATCCCAACGGCAGCCTCGACGCGTTGCGGGGCGCCAAGGGCAGTGCGAAGCGCGTCGGCAGCGAGAACGTGCGGGGCACGCGCACGACGCGTTATCGGGTGACGATCGATGCCGATCAAGCGATAAGTAGCGCGCCGGAGGCGCGGCGTGACGAGGTACGAAACAGCATCGGGGCATTTGGATCCAAGACGATTCCCGCCGACGTGTGGATCGACAGCAAGGGGCGCCTGCGCAAGGTGCGGTTGAGTGTCGCGGCGTCGTCGACGACATCCAAGGGCTCGGTCTCGTTCGAGTACTTCGACCTCGGAGCGCAGGTGAACGTCGACGCGCCCCCGGCAAACGAGGTCGTCGACTTCCAGGACCTGCTCGGCGGGAGCACGACGGGGCCGTCGGGAGGAGGAGGTTGAGAATGATGGACATCCAGGCCCCGTCGCTGCCCTGGACAACGGTCAAACGGGGCAAATAGGGTAAACCTACACCTGCAACAGCGGGGACCAAACGTCCGAGGCGCCCGAGTCGTGCGGTGGCCAGTCGATGAACGATTGGCGGCAGAAGGAAGCCGGAACCGTCAACGCCGAGCCGGGCGCGCAGGCGTACGAGGATCCCGACCCGCAGACGTCGCCGCTCGATCCGGCGTATGAGGCCGGCCTGACTCCGCAACCGGCGCTCTATCCGATTCCCTCCGCGTATGCAGGCACGTGCGGGGTGACGGCCGGAGGCGGTCCGGTGGCGAGCGCGCCCGCCGACACACCGGTGACGAACAGCGCCGGGCAGGTCAGCGTCTCACCCGGCTGTTAATCCGGGGTGCGCATTGCGGACGGGAAGCAGCGGTCACTAGCGTCCCCGCTCGTGCGAGTGGGCCAACTTGCGCCGGTTCGGCGCGTTCTCGTCGCGATCTGCGCGCTGGCGGCCCCCGCGACCCCACTGCTAGCGAGCTCGGCGGACGGTCAGCCTGCCCCCGACCCCCGCCAGGAAGCCCATAACGCCGCTGCCCGGTACTCGGACATCGAGACTCGGTACGACCTGCTCGGCGAGCAGAGCGCGGCCCTCCAGCAAAAGATCCAAGCGGGGGAGGCGCGCCGGGCGGAGCTGCGCAGACACGCGCAGCGGCGGGCGGCAGTCGCGTACAAGAACGCGGGCGCAGATCTCGGGGTCTTGTTCGAGGCCAAGAACCCGAGCGAGGGCGCGCGTTCGACCGCTCTGCTCGACCGGGCGAACGAGGTCGACAATCGTCTGGCTGCTGATCTGGGCGCGATGAACGCGCAGCTCTCCGCGCAGCGCGACCAGCTCGTCGCCCAGCAAAAGGACCGGAACGGCGCGCTCAACCAGCTCAACGGGCTCGACGCCACCTTCGCCGGGATCGCCGCCGGAGCTCCGGTGCAGATCGTCGACGGGATGGCGTGCCCGGCGCCCGGCGCCCCGTTCACCGACGACTACGGCCAGCCTCGGTCAGGAGGGCGCAGCCACCAGGGCGTCGACATGCACGGGCCCACAGGCATGCCTGAGGTCGCGATCGTGAGCGGCAACGTCACCTACGGCGACGGCGGCGCCGGAGGTATGGGCGCGTACATCGCGGGCGACGATGGCAACCGCTACGTCTACTACCACCTCTCCGCGTATTTGGGCCCCGCGCGGCACGTGAGCCCGGGCGAGGTCATCGGCAAGATGGGCGCGACCGGCGACGCGACCGGCCCGCATCTGCACTTCGAGATCCATCCCGGGGGCGGCCCGGCCGTCGACCCGTACCCGACGCTCGCGAAGATCTGCTGAGAGCCCCGGCTCGGCTAACGTCGCCGATCCCGCCCGAATCACGTGTTGAGTGCTGCACGTCCCGAACGTAGGGGGCAAGGATGACGCCGGTGCGCAGACGGATGGCCGGCCGTCTCGGCCCCCGGCCCTGGCTTTCGCTCGTCGCGATCCTGGTGGTCGGGCTCGTGGCGACAGGGTGTTTCGGGGGAGATCAGGGCGGGGGCCCGCCGCCGCCTCCGCCCGCGCCATCAGGGACCGACGGTGGGTATGACATCTCCTGGGCCCAATGCGGTGGTGCGTACCCGAACAACCCCGTCTTCGGTGTCGTCGGCGTCAGCAACGGATTGCCGTTCCACGACAACCCGTGTCTGGCCGGCGAATACGGCTGGGCCACATCGGCCCCGTACGCCGTCGGCTTCTACCTCAACACGGCCAACCCCGGGACCCAGAGCATCCACTGGACTGATCCGGGGCCACAACCATGCAGCGGTGCGTCCGACGATCTGGGCTGTGCATACAACTACGGGTACAACGCCGCCCGCCACGCCTTAGCGTACGCCGACGCCCAGACCGGTGCAGCGGCTGGCAAGGCATGGTGGCTCGACATCGAGACGGGCAACACCTGGTCCGCCGATGTCAACTCCAACATGGCCGACGTTCAAGGCATGCTGGATTACCTCAACGCCCAGTCCGGGGTGACCCTCGGCATCTACTCCACTGGCGCGCAGTGGGCTCAGATCACCGGCGGAGCCGTGTTGGCTTCCACACCGGTGTGGGTTCCGTATGCCCAGCAACGATCGCAGGCGCCCGGCTTCTGTGATGCGGCCTACTCGTTCACTGGTGGGCCGGTGGCCATGGTCCAGTATCCGGCCGGAAACTTCGACGGCGACTACGCCTGCTAGCAATTCGGTCGGCGTAGCGCGCCACCTCGTGATCGTGGATCGGATCGCCGAACACCGCCGCGAGCGGCAGTTCGTACGCGCGGCGCATCGGCTCCGACGAGGAGAAGCCCTGTTCACTTCGCCCCTACCTCGGCGCCTCCGACGCGCCGCACGCCCAGCGAACGCCGCCCAAGTCACCCCACGCCGCCGGCCGGGTGTTCTGATTCGCGCGGCCTTATCGCCTATCGCCGTCCGCGCTTGACGGGAGGGGGGACGGCGGGCGGATTCGAGGATCCTGGCGTCGCGCCTTTCCTCGGTTCCGTGCCCAGACGGGAGTCGTAGACGGCCACGGTGTAAGGCGGTATGAGTAGAGGGCGAGGGCAGACCTCGGAAGGGGGGTTCGCCATGCACGCCAACAGAGGTGACCGGATCGTCGTTGAGAGCACCCACGTCGGCCAACCACGGCGCCAGGGTGAGGTCGTAGAGCTCGTCCCTGGCGCGGGCGGCCGCGAGCACTATCGGGTGTGTTGGGACGACGGTCACGAATCGATGTATTTCCCAAGCAGCGACTGTCATGTCGTCTCCGCCGGAGAGACTCACTCCGTCTGGCCCCTCTGGTCTTAGGACGAGCGGGTCACCGCCGCCTCAGAGCGAGGCCCGAGAGGATGCCGTTCACGCGGCGGCTGGTCACGAGCTAGGGAGGGGCAACCTTGAGCCAGGCGACGCACACCTATGAGGAGTGGCAACAGCTCGGCGCTGGCGTGGATTACTGCGACCGCGCCCTCATCGATGGCGAGCTCGTCCCGGCTCAGTCCGGCGAGACATACGAGTGCATCAATCCGACGACCGGCCAGAGGCTCGCCGTGGTCGCCGAATGCGGGCCCGAAGACGTCGACCGCGCCGTACAGGCAGCCCGGAAGAGCTTCGAAGACGGCCGCTGGTCGGAGGCCGGCCCCGCCGACCGGAAGGCCGTCATGCTCCGGCTCGCCGAGCTGATCGGCGAGAACGCTGATGAGCTTGCGGTGCTCGAAACCATGGACATGGGCAAGACCGTCGAGGAAGCGGCCCAGGTCGATATCCCGGGCGCGGCGGATCTGTTCCAGTGGTACGCGGAGACCGCCGACAAGCTCTTAGGCGAGGTCGCGCGTAGCGGTCAGACGCAGATCGGCAGTTATGTCACTCAGCGAATAGGTCGCTTCGCCGCGCGACGAACTCCTCGACGGACTCCGCGGGTCGGCCGGTGATTTTCTCGACCGTGTCTGTCACGCGGTCATAGCGATTCTCGCGATGGAGTCGGGCCATCGTGGTGATGTGCTCATCGACGTAGGGTCCGAGGTTGGCGCGTGCGAGCACTTGCTCGGCCCACGTCTCCCACGGGACGTCGACGTAGGAAATCGGTCTGCCCAGCGCGCGGGCGTACTCCGCGGCGATCCCGTTCATGTCCTGCGATCGGGGGCCGGTCAGCTCCAACGCGCCGCCGATGTACGGCCCCGGGTCGTTGAGGACCGTGGCGACGACCCGCGCGACGTCGTCGGACGCGATCGGCGACGTGCGACCGGTCCCGAATGGGAGCCGGATGGTGCCGCTGTCGGCAATGGAAAGCGCGGCCAGGGTCGTGAACAACCCAGTGTCCAAGAAGACAGTCGGGCGAACCTGCACGACGGGAAGCCCGGACCAGTTGAGCACCTGCTCCGACAAGAAATGCAGCCGTTGATGGTGTGACTCGCTCGTGCTGAGCGCGTCCATCTGGGACACGGTCATCTGGGAGATGGCGACGAGCGCATCCAAGTGCCCGACGGCACGTGCCACGGTCGCAACCGTGGCGGCGGCCTCGAGGAAGGACGGCGATAGGCTCATGCTGAAAAACATCCGTTGGACCGAGTCGAGAGCCGACGCGACATCTGTCGGCCGCGTGAGGTCGCCGATGACGACGTCGGCGCCCAGCGCGTGCAGTGCATCGGCGCGGTCGTCGTCGTGGTGCGCCATCGCTCGCACGGCAAGCCCGCGCTGACGCAGCAGCGCCACAACCTTGTTGCCCACGCCCACGCCGCCGGCTCCTCCGCCGGCGCCGGTCACCAGGATGAGACCAGGTTGCGCCATTGTCCGCCTCGCCTCGCCTCGCCTCGCCATCCCAGCCACCTTCCCGCGAACTTAGTTCGCGACTCCGACTACTACGGCGCCAACAGCGTTGCCCGCGGGATGAAGGACGAGACGACCTGCACCGTTCGGGCGCTCAGATTGCCCGTTCTGGTGCGTCGACGCATGAGCATCACAGCGTCGCCCGACAACGCAAGCACGACAACGAGGGCAGCGTCTCGGATCAGACCGCCGACAAGCCAAAGCGCAATCGGTTCGCCGGCGGATTCTCGTTCACCTTCTGGCGTTTCACATCGAGTTGAGATGGAACGACGGCCGTTACGACCACCTCTCGACGACTGACCTCGAGGGCGGGAAGACTTTCTGCCGGGCGCTACGCGACGCGCACGACCGATCACAGCTCGCGGCCACGAACGCCGACGTGTCCGTGGCGCAACAGCTATCCAAGCTTGCAGAACTCAAGGGGCAGGGACTTCTCGATGACGACGATTGGCAGCGCGCCAAGGATCTGTTTCTCGGGAAGGTCCCTGACGAGCGTGAGCAAGCAATCACGAATCTCCGGCAGTTGCACGGATTGCGGCAGTCCGGCGTGCTATCCGAATCAGAGTTCAACATGAAGAAGTGGGACGTGCTGAGCCGCTCTTAGTGTCCGCGCTCCTCCCGAAAAACGTCGCGTTCGCCCTGCGCCGCCCCGCACGCACCCGTGGCGCGCCCCCTGCCCGCGCGCTGCCGCGGTCCCCCGAACAGCCACACCGATCGGCAGTTATGTGTCGTCAGTAGCCGTCGAACAGTGACAGCGCTTGTGACACGCTGGTGGGGATGCTCGCGGCTGACATCTATCGACCTGATGAGTGGCACGACTTCTTCGTAATGGTAGGAGGCGCAGCAGCAGTACTAACGGGTCTCGTGTTCGTCGCCTTGTCGCTCAATCTCGGCGTGATTCTGGGTGACGCGATGCACCGAGCGCGTTCGATCGGCACGCTCACAAAC
>JBKOWN010000125.1:0-6248 GCA_046724435.1 Actinomycetota bacterium | reverse complement strand
ATCCGCAACTCGAGGAACTCGCGGGCGTAGTCGTCATCGGTCGCGATTCCCATCGCCGGCCACAGTTCGCGCGCCCGCTCGTCGCCGAGAAGCTCGACGCCGAGCTCGGCGAGCGCCGCGCAGGCTCGGGGCAAGAACGCGGCCGCCACGGCGGCGTGCACCACGAGCGACTCCGACGCGTTGCACACGCCCGGCCGGTTCGTCTTGGAGTTGACGACGATGTCGAGCGCCTCGTCGAGGTCAGCGGCGGCGTCGACGTACACGTGGCAGTTCCCGTCCCCGTCGATGATGACGGGGACGGTGGCGTGATCGCGCACGCTCCGGATGAGCTCGGCGCCGCCCCGCGGGACGAGGCAGTCCACGAGCTCCGTGAGCTGCATGACTCCGACGGCGGTCTCATGGGATGGATCCTCGACGAGGACGACACCATCCTCGGGGAGGCCCGTCTTCTGCAATGCCTCCCGCAGCACCTCGGCTACGGCGACGTTCGAGCGCATCGCCGATCCCGACCCCCGCAGCAGCGCCGCGTTGCCGGACTTCAGGCACAGGCTGGCGGCGTCGCTCGTGACGTTGGGCCGGTTCTCGTAGATGATCGCCACCACGCCCAGCGGCACCCGGACCCGATGGATCTCGAGGCCGTTGGGTCGCACCCAGCCGTCGAGCAGCTCGCCGACGGGGTCGGGCAGGGCCGCGACCTTGCGCAAGCCATCGGCCATGCCGGCGACGCGACCGTCCGTGAGACGCAGCCGGTCGAGCGGCCCCGACTCCATGCCGCCGGCGGCGGCCCGCTCGGTGTCGGCGGTGTTGGCGGCGAGGATCTCGGGCGTCCGCTCGACGAGCAGGTCGGCCGCCGTGAGCAGCGCGGCGTCCTTCTCGGCCGCCGACGCCGACGCCAGCCGCCGGGAGGCGAGTCGGGCGCGGCGCCCGAGCGCAGTCACCTGCTCGGACATGGGGGCGAGTGTAAACCTTGACCGCTCGGTCTAGTTCTGGGATTGCTCCCCGGTGCGGGGGTGCGAGCTCGGGGGAGCAGCGAGGCCGGGCTCCCGCACGGCGAAGGCGCTGCCGCTGGCGCAGCCATCCGCCTCAGCACGGTCGTCCGACCCCACTGCCGTCCCCCGCTCCTCGCCGGCCGTCTGAGGCCCTCCGAGCGAGGGCCCTCCCCCCGTCGGCCGGCGACGAGGAACGTGAGAGCGAAGCGGCGTCGTTGCCGGGTCCGTAGTGTGACGGACGCCACGCGCGCGCGCAAGAGCGCCCATGGCAACCCGTTCCGAGCGGCGGCCGGCTCACGGCAGCACGACGAGGTCGTCCCGGTGGATGACCTCGTGCGGGATGCCGTCGGGGAGATCGCCCGTCCGCCGGCCCGCAATCGTGCGCAGGGTGTCCCCCGACACGCGGGTGAGGCCCTTGGCGAAGGGGCGCCCGTCCTCGGCGACGACCTCGACGGCGTCGTCCGCCTCGAACCGGCCGTCGACGTCGCGCACGCCGGCCGGGAGCAGCGAACGGCCGTCGCGCGTCAACGCTCGGCGGGCCCCGTCGTCCACGACCACCCGACCGGCCGACCCACGGGCGAACGCGATCCACAGCTTCCGGCTCGGAAGGCGCTGCCGGCGCGGGTGAACAACAGTGCCGACCGGCTTCCCCTCGACCGCGTCGAGGACCACGGACGGCGAGTCGGCCGCAGCGATGACGGCGCGCACGCCCGACCACGCTGCGATCTTCGCCGCCGCCAGCTTGCTCGCCATCCCTCCGCTCCCCCGCGGCGTCCCGGAGGCGCCGGCGACGCTCTCGAGGGCGGCGTCCACCTCGGCGATCTCCTCGATGAGCGACGCCTCGGTGTCGAGACGCGGGTCGGCGGTGAACAAGCCGGGCGTGTCGGTGAGCATGACGAGCAAATCCGCGCCGATCAGGTGCGAGACGAGCGCGGCCAAGCGGTCGTTGTCGCCGTAACGGATCTCGTCGTCCGCGATCGTGTCGTTCTCGTTGACGACCGGGATCACGCCGAGGTCGAGGAGCCGGCGCAGCGTTTCGCGCGCGTGGAGGTACTGCGCGCGCTGGACGAAGTCGTGCGGCGTGAGGAGCACCTGGCCCGCCACCAGCCCGTGCTCGGACAAGATCCCTCCGATCCGCTCCATGAGCTTGGGCTGACCGACGGCGGCGACCGCTTGGAGCGTGCCGATGTCGGTCGGACGCCTCGGCATCGCGAGGGCAGGGAGACCGGCCGCGATGGCTCCCGAGCACACCAGCACGAGCTCGTGGCCGGCATGGCGGGTCGCGGCGAGCTCGCGGCAGAGCTTGAGGACGGCGCCGTCGTCGAGCTCGCCGCCCTCGCTGGTGATCGAGGACGACCCGACCTTCACGACAACCTTGACCGGCTGCCTTTCCGCTCCCGCCATCAGCCGACGCCCTCGACGTACTCGAGCTCGACCGGACCGACTCGCACCGTGTCGCCCTCGCGCGCGCCCGCACGTGCCAGGGCACGCTCGACGCCCATGCGCCGGAACCGATCCTGGACATACGCCAGCGCCTCCTCGTTCGTGAGGTCGGCCATGGCGACGACCCGCTCCGCGGACTTGCCGGTCACACGCCATGCGCCGTCGTCGTCCCGGACCACCGAGAAGCCTTCCTCGACCGGGCGCAGCACGGCGAACGGCTCGCGCTCGGGCTCGGCGGCACGAGCGTCGGCGACCATCGCGCCGAGCGTCCCGACGAACTCGTCGAGGCCCTCGTGCGTGACCGCCGAGAGACGGGGCGCATCGAGCTCGAACAGCGCGACGTCGGCCTTGCTGCCGACAACGATGCGCGGACGGTCGAGCAGGTCGGGGCGGTAGCGACCCAGCTCGTCCAGAAGCACGCGTTGCTGCTCGGCGGGATCCTCGTGCTCCGGGTCGTCGCCGTCGAGCCGGGCCAGGTCGAGGAGCAACACCAGGACCCGGGCGCGCTCGACGTGACGCAGAAACCGATGACCGAGACCCCGACCCTCCGCTGCGCCCTCGACGAGACCGGGGATGTCGGCCAGCACGAACTCACGCCCGTGCGACCGAACCACACCGAGGTGCGGCTCGAGGGTCGTGAACGGGTAGTCGGCGATCCTCGGTCGGGCGGCGCTGACGGCGGAGATGAGCGTCGACTTGCCCGAGTTCGGGAACCCGACGAGCGCGGCATCGGCCATCAGGCTGAGCTCGAGCCCGAACCACTCCTCCTCGCCGTATTCGCCCTGCTCGGCGAAGCTGGGCGCCCGGCGTGCGTTCGACAGGAACCTCGCGTTCCCTCGCCCGCCGCGTCCGCCACGCGCCGCGAGGTAGCTGTCGCCGTGGCTCACGAGGTCGGCGACCACGGCGCCGTCACGCGTCTTGACCCTGGTTCCCTCCGGGACAGCCACGACAAGATCGTCGCCCGCGGCCCCGGTCCGACGCTTGCCCGACCCGTGGGCGCCGGAGGCGGCGCGACGGTGCGGATGATCGCGGAACGCGAGGAGCGAAGCCACGTTGCGATCCGCCCGCAGGATGACGTCGCCGCCCTTCCCGCCGTCGCCGCCGTCGGGTCCGCCGCGTGGAACGTGCGCCTCGCGGCGAAACGACATGGAACCGGCGCCGCCGTCCCCACCTCGCACGTTGATCTGCGCCTCGTCGACGAACTGACTCACGCGGCCAGGATACGAAGTGATGCGTGCGTACACGTGCGCGTTCGCACTTGTTGAAAGGGACCCGCGGCAGGGGCCGGGGTTTCCCGGCCCCCGAGAACGAATTCTGTTGACCGGAGCACGTGCGCAAGCACGTGCGACCAGAGGGTCAGACGACGTCGACGAGCTTGCGGCCTTTGCGGTGGCCGAACCGGACGATGCCGTCGACGGTCGCGAACAGGGTGTCGTCGCCGCCGCGACGTACGTTGTCGCCGGGGTGGAACCCGGTGCCGCGCTGGCGCACGATGATCGTGCCCGCGCGCACGTTCGTCCCCGTCGTGACCTTCACGCCCAGTCGCTGGGACGCCGAATCGCGCCCGTTCCTCGAGGAGGCCGCGCCCTTCTTCTTCGACATGGCAGTTCCTTAAGCCCTCTTGGCCGGCCGCTTCGTCGCCGCGGTCTTCTTCGTCGCCGGTGCTTTCTTGGTCGCCGGCGCTTTCTTGGTCGCCGGCGCTTTCTTCTCGGCTGGCGCCTTCCTCGCAGCCCCGCCTGCGGTGATGCCCGTGATCTCGATCAGCGAGTATCGCTGCCGGTGGCCCCAACGCTTGCGGTTGTTGGTCTTGGGCTTGTAGGTGAAGCCCGTGACCTTGGGCCCCCGGGCCTCCTCGACGACCCGGGCGCTGACCCGCGCCGCCTCGAGCTCTTTCGGGGTGGCGAATACGCGGTCGCCGTCGACGACGAGCACGGGCGCCAGCTCGACCTCGCCGGCGGTACCGAGCAGCTCGACCGCGAGCTGCTCGCCCTCCTCGACGCGGTACTGCTTCCCGCCGCTCTTGATCACTGCGTACATGCTGCTCGCCCTCGGCGCGTCAGGTCGTCGGAGAGGCCCGGAACCGGGTCAGCCTATCCGACGGCTCATTGCAGGAGGGACTCGTCGACGAGGAACCCGCGGCCCTGGCACGTCGGGCAGGTCCGGCTGAAGGTCTCGACCAGCCCCTCCGAGATGCGCTTGCGGGTCATCTCGACGAGCCCCAGCTCCGAGATGTCGAACACCTGCGTCCGCGTCTTGTCACGGGCCAGCGCGTCGCGGAAGGCGCGCATGACGTCGTCGCGGTTCTTGCGGATCTCCATGTCGATGAAGTCGATCACGATGATCCCGCCGATGTCCCGGAGCCGCAGCTGCCGGGCGACCTCTTCGGCCGCTTCGAGGTTGTTGCGATAGACGGTCTCCTCGAGGTTGGTGCGGCCGACGTTCTTCCCGGTGTTCACGTCGATAACCGTGAGCGCCTCGGTGCTCTCGATGATCAGAGAACCTCCCGAGGGCAACCAGACCTTGCGGTCGAGCGCCTTGAGCAGCTGCTCCTGCACATGGAAGCGCTCGTACAGCGGGAGCCCTTCCTCCTCCGCGTCGTAGTACTCGACCCGTTCGGAGAGCTCGGGCGCGATCGCCTCGACGTAGCTGCGCACCTCCTCGTAGAGCTCGCGGTCGTCGATGACGACGCCGCGGTACTCCTTCGTGAACTCCTCGCGGATCACGCGCACGACCAGCGTCGGCTCCTGGTAGACGATCGACGGCGCCTTGGCGCGCGACGCGACCTTCGAGATCTGCTCCCATTGGGCGCGCAACCGCTCGACGTCCCGGCGGAGCTCGACGTCCGTCGCGCCCTCCGCTGCCGTCCGCACGATCAACCCCGCGTCCGGCGGACGCAGGCCTTCGAGCACACGCCGGAGCCGCTTGCGCTCGTCGTCGGGGAGCCGCTTCGAGATCCCGTACGTCTCGGGCTGGCCCGGCACCATGACGACGAAGCGGCCCGCCAGGCTCACCTCCTGGGTGAGCCGGGCGCCCTTGGCCCCGATCGGGTTCTTCGTGACCTGGACCAGCACCGCCTGGCCGTTCTTGAGCAGGCGCTCGATCCGAGGATGACTCTCCTCGACGTCGTTGTGGTCGAACGCGACGTCGCCGCGATACAGCACGCCGTTCTTCGGGGTGCCGATGTCGATGAACGCCGCTTCCATCCCGGGCAGGACGTTCTGCACCTTGCCCAGGTAGATGTTGCCGTCGATGGCGGTGTCGTCGGGCTCGAGCGAGCCGACGTAGTGCTCGACGAGGCTGCGTCCCTCGAGCACGCCGATGTGCGTGGTCCGGTCGTCCCGCACGTGCACGGCCATCATGTAGCGCCCAGCCGGACGTCCCTTGCGGGTCCGGCCGCGCCGCCGCTCGAGGGCGGTGTCGTCGAGCTCGTCGAGCGAGACCGCCACGTGGTCGGCGCCCAGGCCGGCGCGCACGGCTTCGGGCGCGGTCTTCGCGTCGGCGTCGCCGCTGCGGGCGCGACCGCGTCCGCGCCCGCCGCGACGGCGTCGGCGCTTCCGGGTCGCGGTGCCGTCCCCGCCGGGGGGCGCGGGTCGCGTGTCGCCGATCTTCGGCTTGGGTGGTGACGGCGCGTCGGCCGCGGTCACCGCTCCGGGTTCGGCGTCGGCGAGACCGGCCTCGACGCGTGCGTCGGCGGCGACGTCCTCGGTTGTCAGGCCCCGGTCGGCGGCGGCGTCGGTGTAGTCCTCGCCCGTGTCGGCGGGGTCCTTGGCCGCGGCGCCGGCGGGCGCGGCCGCCGTCTTGGGCTTGCGACGGTTG
>JBKOWN010000008.1:0-6158 GCA_046724435.1 Actinomycetota bacterium | reverse complement strand
ATCGACGCCCGGCTCGCCGCCGCCGACGACGGCGCCGAGGCCGAAGCCGAGCGCACGCGCGAGGAGCTCCTGCAGATCCAAGGAACCGATGCCAACGAGGCGGACGAGAAGATCGACAAGATCCGCGAGATCGCGGAGTAAGCCTCAGCCCCGCGCCAGCACTCGTTCCTGCCACCACTTGCGCATGCCGCGCGCCGAGCCTGCGTGCAGTTGCGTCGCTCGCAGCTGCTCCTCGAGGGTCGAGTCGAGCGGCTCGAGGTCGCCGACGACCCAGGAGAGGATGTGGTCCGCGAGTGCGGGGTTGCGGGGGAGCACCGGGCCGTGCATGTACGTGCCGATCAGGCGCTCGCTGAGAAGCCCGTCGGTGTCACCGCCGCGCCCGTTCCGGGCCAGCACCTGTCCGAGCGGTCGCTCCGATGGGCCGAGCGTGGTGCGTCCGCCGTGGTTCTCGAATCCGGTGAGGCGCGGGAGTGGGGGTTCGGGCTCGACCACGAGCTCGCCGATGAGCCGGTTGGGGCCGGCGCGGGTGACGGCGTCGACCAGCCCGAGACCGTCGATCATCGTGCCGTCGGCCGCCTCGTAGCTGTGACCGATGAGCTGGAATCCTGCGCACACGGCGAGCACGACCGCGCCGCCCGCGCGCGCGCGATCGATCGCGGCGCGCGAGCTCCGCATCCCCGCCGATGCCATCACCTGGGGGTCGTCTTCCCCGCCGCCGAACAGGTACACGTCGAGGGATTCCGGGATCGGCGCGCCCGCAGTGACCTCGACCAGCTCCGCAGCGTGGCCTCGCCAGCGCAGCCGTTGCACGAGCACGACGGCGTTGCCGCGGTCGCCGTACGTCCCGAGCAGCTCGGGATAGACGAGGCCGACGCGCACCGTGGACTCGGACGCCGCGTTCATCCGAACTTCCGGTAGATCGCCGAGAACTGGGTGTACGACGCCACGATGTTGACGTCGTTGCCGGGCAGCTGCGCGGCCGCCGCCACGGGATCACGCTCGACGATGTGGTCGACCTCCGCGTAGCGGAGCCGCACCGCGACGTCGAAGGCGCGCTCGCCGGCGGCTGCAACCGGCTGTCCGCGTAGCAGCTCGTACGGGACGTCCCACAGCCACGACGGGTCCTTGCCATCGGCGACGCGCGCGTTCACGGCGATCACCACCGAGCAATTGCGGTCCGAGAGATGGTGCAGGACCTCCGACCATCCTGCCGGGTTCTTGGCGAGCAGCACGCGGGCGCGCCGGCCGTCCGGGAGCGCGATCGTCATGTACCTGCCCGCGACCGTGGTAATGGTCGCAGCCGCTTCCGCTGCCTCGTCCGGATCGATACCGAAGTGCGTCGTTGCCGCCGTGACCGCCAGCGCCGCGTTGGCGAGGTTCCAGCGACCGGGCAACGCGAGGCGCAAAGGCACGCGCGTCCCGTCGAGCACGAGCGTGTCGCCGTCGAGCCGGTTCGGCGTCGCCGGCTGCCCGAAGCCGCACGACGGGCAATCGAACCGGTCGGCGCTCCAGTGCAGGAGCGCGGCGCAGTTGGGGCAGGTAGCGGCGTCGTTGCGCCAGCCGAGTCCGAGCTCCGCCCAGGTGGTCTTGGCGGGCGTCGCCGCCCACACCACGTGCGGGTCGGACGCGTTGGCGACGACTCGAAGGTCGGGATGCATCTCGGCCGTGTGCCGCCACAAGTCTCCGACCGCATGCACCTCGCCGTAGCGGTCGAGCTGGTCGCGGCTGAGGTTGGCGAGCACGAGCAGCTCCACCCCTAGCGGGTCGACCACTCGGGGAAGGACCCGCTCGTCGACCTCGAGCACCGCCAGGCCGCGCGCCCGTGTCGTCGCGAGGATGGGAGCGATGCCCGACGTGAGGTTGGCGCCGGTGGCGTTGCTCACGACGGGCTGCCCGGTGCGGGCGACGGCGGCGGCCAGGAAGCGAGTCGTCGTGGTCTTCCCGTTCGTGGCCGACACGAGCGCCACCCGTTGCCCGGACGCGAGCTCGGCGAGCGCCTTCGGCGCCATCGCGTTGATGACGCGCCCGCTGATCGTCGCTCCCTGGCCGCGTCCGGTGACGCGGGAGAGCCACCCGGCGACGCGCCCGCCGGCGATCGCTGCCCTCGTCCGGAGCGACCGGCGACTCACGAGCGCTCGCACCAGTAGGCGTCGACCCGATACGGAAGACGCAGCTCGGTGCGCCCCCCGGTGTCAGGGTGGTGGGTGAGCACCCCGCGCACCTCGTCGAGGACGCGTTGCCGCTCCGCGGGTGCTAGCACGGCGACGTGGCTGACCGACGCGACGCGGTCGACGACGCCCTCGGGCGTGACCGACTGCTCGTGCCGGAACGTCTCGGCGTGGAGCGGCCCGAATCCGGGCCGAGACCGAGGCGCTGTGTCATCACCGTGCTCGTGGTCGCGCCACGGTGCTCGCTTCTCGACCCGGTCCATGATCGACCACACCTCGTTCACCCAGTCCGACGAGCGGTCCCGCGCGTTCCAGATCAGCCCGACCCGCCCGCCCGGGCGCAGTGCGCGGGCGAACTCGCCGAAGGCCCGGTCGGCGACGAACCAGTGGAACGCCTGCGCCACGGTGACCGCATCCAACGACCGGGGTGCGACGGGGAGCGCCTCGGCGACGGCCGCGACCATCGGGACGCCGGGCACGGCGGCGACGAACCGTCGGCGCATCCCGTCGACCGGCTCGGCCGCGACCACCGCGGGCCCGAACGGCACCAGCAGTCGCGTGAACTTGCCCGTTCCCGCCGCGAGGTCGAGCACGATGCGGCCGGGCCGGAGCCCGAGGTTGTCGACCAGCCATCCCACCGCGTCGGCAGGGTACGACGGGCGAACCCGTTCGTACGTCTCGGCCTCGCGGCCGAAGCCCTCCTCGGCGACCTCGTGGACGGCCATCGCGCCATCTTCGCAGGAGCCGTGCCCGAGGCTCGACGTGGTTACGGCGTGCTCCGGTGGGTCGCCAGGAAGCGCAGTCGCGCCGCCCGGGCGTCCCAGGCGTACACGATCGTGGTGCCGGCGAAGACGTCGTGGAGCGCCCGGTGCTCGCGCCCGAGGAGGATGCCGATGAACCCGAGCCCCAGGAGCAGGAACGAGATCGGGAACGTGATGACCCGAATCGCCACCCGTCCGGCACCGGCACGCTCGCCGTCGCGGCGTACGAGCTCGAGGCCCATGATCGCCATTCCCAACGTCCGCCCCCACGCCGACATCGGACCCCAGAAGTACAAGAAGATCCACACGAGGAAGACGATGCCGCCCGCGACGGAGCCGATGGAGGACGCGTCGTAGCTGTTGCCGGTGACCAGTTCGACGAGCCAGACGAGACCCGCCGTGATGATCGAGAACAGGGCGGAGACGAGGAAGGCGTCGATCACGTACGACGCGAGCCGCGTCACGACTCCGGCGTAGTGGCCGGTGAGGCTCGGTTCGGGCTCGCGCTGCTTCCGCGGAGTCATGGTGAAGCAACGAGTCGGGGCGGCCCGCCCGAGGCGGTTCCACGTGGACGGCGAAGGACCCTGTCGACCCAGCGGTTGACGAACTGGTCCAGACCGACACCAGTGGACCGCCCGGCATCGAGCGTCCTCGTCGCGACACTCGTCGTCGACTGCATGACCACCCGACCGATCTCGGTCCGGGCCACGATGTCCTCGATATCCACGCGACCGACGACGGCGTTGATGTCCACTCTGTCGACGATCGCGTTCACGTCGATGCGCTTGATGAGCGCGTCGAGGTCGAGGCGCGCGGCCAACTGGTCGATGTCGACCTGGGCGAGGACCTCGTTGAGGTCGATTCGCTCGATGAGGGCTTGCAGGTCGATCCGGTCGATGACCGCCTGGACGTCGACGCGACGCAGCACGGCATCCACGGGAACGATCCCGAGCATTCGATCGATCGGCTTGGGGCGATGTTCGTCTGCCACTGGCTACATTCTGTCCGCGCTACCGCCCGAGCGCGGCCATACCTGCTCTCAGCCCGGCTCACCCAGGATCATGCCCGCGCCGACCGTGTTGTTCGTCGTCTCGTCGATCAGGACGAAGCTGCCGGTCGTGCGGTTGCGGCGGTACTCGTCGAAGAACAACGGTGCAGTCGTTCGCAGCGTGATCCGACCGATCTCGTTGAGCATGAGCGCGTCGGCGTTCTCGTCGCGATGCAGCTCGTTCACGTCGAGCTTGTAGAGGAGCTCGCGGACGAGCGCCCGGGCCGACCGAGTCGTGTGCTTGATGGCCAGTTTGGCCCCGGCGCGCAACTCCGATCGGTCGGTCAGCCAGCACACCATGGCGTCGATCTCCTGCCCGCACGTGGCGTGGTTGTGCGGACGGCAGATCATGTCGCCCCGGCTCACGTCGACGTCGTCGTCGAGCGTCATCGTGACCGACATGGGCGGGAACGCCTCGTCGACGGGGCCGTCGCCGGTGTCGATCGACCGGATCGTCGAGGTGAACCCCGACGGCAGCACCACGACGTCGTCCCCGGGCTTGAACACTCCGCCCGCGATCATCCCGGCGTAGCCCCGGTAGTCGTGGTGAGCGTTGCTCTTGGGGCGGATGACGTACTGGACGGGGAAGCGGCAGTCGATGAGGTTGCGGTCCGACGCGATGTACACCTGTTCGAGGTAGTGGAGGAGCGACGGCCCGTCGTACCAGGTCATGGCGGCCGAGCGCTCGACGACGTTGTCGCCGTTCAAGGCCGAGATCGGGATGAAGGTGAGGTCCGTGATATCGAGCCGGCTCGCCCAGTCGGTGAACTCCTCCTGGATCTCTTCGAACACCGACCGCTCGTAGTCGACAAGATCCATCTTGTTCACGCACAGCACGAGGTGCGGGATCCGGAGCAGCGACGCGATGAACGCGTGGCGCTTCGACTGCTCGAGGATGCCCTTGCGCGCGTCGACGAGGATCAGCGCGAGGTTCGCCGTCGACGCTCCGGTCACCATGTTGCGCGTGTACTGAATGTGACCAGGCGTGTCGGCGATGATGAACTTTCGCTTCGGCGTCGCGAAGTACCGGTACGCGACGTCGATCGTGATGCCCTGCTCCCGCTCGGCGCGGAGACCGTCGGTGAGCAGGGCGAGATCGGTGTACTCGTCCCCACGCTCACGACTCGTGCGTTCGACCGCCTCGAGCTGGTCCTCGAGGATCTGCTTCGAGTCGTACAGCAGCCGGCCGATGAGCGTGCTCTTGCCGTCATCGACGGAGCCGGCGGTCGCCAGCCGCAGCATCTCCACTAGAAGTACCCCTCGCGTTTCCGGTCCTCCATCGCGGCTTCGGAGAAGCGGTCGTCGGCGCGCGTCGCGCCCCGCTCCGTGATCCGGGACGCTGCGATCTCCACGACGATCTCATCGGCGGTAGCGGCGCTCGATTCGACGGCGGCGGTGCAGCTCATGTCGCCGACGGTGCGGAACCGCACCATCGTCTCGAACCGCTCCTCGCCGTCCTGCGTCGGGAGGTACGGGCCCACGGCCATGATCATTCCGTCGCGGCGGAACACCTCGCGCCGGTGCGCGTAGTAGATCGAGGGGAGCTCGACGCCGTCGGCGGCGACGTACTGCCACACGTCCAGCTCGGTCCAGTTCGACAGCGGGAAGACGCGCAGGTGCTCGCCGGCGCGGTGCCGCCCGTTATAAAGGTTCCAGAGCTCGGGTCGTTGGTTCTTCGGGTCCCACTGCCCGAACTCGTCGCGATGGGAGAACACCCGTTCCTTCGCGCGCGCCTTCTCCTCGTCGCGACGTCCCCCGCCGAAGACTGCGTCGAAGCGGTGCTCGGCGATCGCCTCGAGCAGGACGCTCGTCTGGAGCCGGTTGCGGGACGCCCCCGGACGTTCCTCGACGACCCGGCCGGCGGCGATGGCGTCGGGTACGGACGCGACGACGAGCCGGACGCCGAGCTCGGCGGTCCGCCGGTCGCGGAACTCGAGCGCCTCGGGGAAGTTGTGCCCGGTGTCGACGTGCAGCAGCGGGAACGGCACCCGCCCCGGCCAGAACGCCTTGACCGCGAGGTGCGACAGCACGATCGAGTCCTTGCCGCCGCTGAAGAGCAGCACCGGGCGCTCGAACTCCCCGGCGACCTCCCGCAGCACGTGGACGGATTCGGACTCCAGGAGGTCCAGGTGGGTGGCGCGCGAGGTGGCGGGAAGGGTGGTCATGCGTGCAACCCGCACT
>JBKOWN010000129.1:0-16313 GCA_046724435.1 Actinomycetota bacterium | reverse complement strand
AGCTGGGAGCGCGTCGGCGACGACAACGAGCGCGCCGGCGTCGCCGGCCTTGACGCGCTCGAGCGCGCGTCGGGCCGCGTCACCGCTGTCGAGCACGACGGCCTGGAGCGCGTCGCCCAGGCCGGCGGCGACCGCCGCTTCGGTGCCGGGGTCGATCTCGAGATGGTCGGCGAGCGGACCGGCCGCGCCGTCCAGATCGGCCAGCGCTTCGGCGCCGGTCCCGGCGCGGGCTTCGCCCAGCGCGAGATCGAGCGCGTCGACGCGCGCTCGCCGGCGCGCGGCTTCCGCCTCGGCCTCGCGCCAACGCTCGTCGGCCTCTACTAGCTGCGCCTCTGCCTCGGGCACGCCCCCGCTTCCGTCCCGCTCGTCCTCGCTCTGCGCCGCGCGCTCGGCCGCCAGTTCCTGCTCGGCCGCTTCCACCTCGGCGAGCTTCGGCTCGAGCGCGGACGACTCGTCGTCGACGTCGGCGAGCTCGCGTCGGAGCGCGTCTGCATCGGCAACGAGCGTCTCGATCACTCCCTCGTCGGCTGCGGCCGTGAGCTCGCGCTCGAGGCCGCGTTGCTTCTCCGCCAGCAGCGCGCGCAGGCCCCGGCCCCGCTCGCGCATCGTCTCGGCCCGCACGAGCGCCTCGGCGGTGTCGTCGTGGCCGATGGCGGTGAGCGAGTGCTCGATGTCGAGCACGCTGCGATCGAGCTCGCGCAGCAGTGCTCGCACGAGCCGTTCCTTCTCGGCGTTCTCGTTGCGCGCGTCGTGCAGACGCTCGAGCCGGGCCTGGCGCCCGGCGATCTCGTGGCCCGCGAGGTAGAGCCGGATCGCGCGCAGCTCCGCTTCGACGCCTCCGTAGCGGCGGGCGGCGTCGGCCTGCTTCTCCAGGGGCCGGAGTTGGCGACCGACCTCGCGCACGAGGTCGTTGAGGCGCAGGAGGTTGCCCTCGGTCGCTTCGAGCCGTCGCTCGGCCCGCTCCCGGCGCTTGCGGAACTTGAGCACGCCGGCGGCTTCCTCGATGACGGCCCTGCGATCGCCGGGCTGCGCGGTCAGCACTTCGTCGAGCTGACCTTGTCCGACGATGACGTGCTGCTGGCGGCCGATGCCCGTGTCGGACAGGAGCTCCTGGATGTCGAGCAGCCGGCACGTGACCCCGTTGAGCTGGTACTCGGACTCGCCGTCGCGGAAGAGGGTCCGCGTGATCGTCACTTCGGTGAACTCGATCGGCAGAAGGCGGGCCGTGTTGTCGATGGTCAGCGACACCTCCGACCGTCCCAGCGCCGACCGTTCCGGCGTGCCTGCGAAGATGACGTCATCCATGCGGCCGCCGCGCAACGCCCGCGGGCCCTGAGCGCCGAGCACCCACGCGACCGCGTCGACGAGGTTCGACTTCCCCGAGCCGTTCGGACCCACGACGACCGTGACGCCGGGCTCGAACTCGAGCACGGTCTTGTCGGCGAACGACTTGAAGCCCCGCAGGGTCAGGGACTTGAGGAACACCCGGGAGGATCTCCTTCGCAGAACTCCGCTGAGCTCATCTGAACTTCTTGACGCCGCGCCGTCGGATCGTACCCACGAGGATCGCGCTCGTCGGGGACGCTTCGGTGAAAATCGCGGCCTACCGCACGCGGAAACCGCGCTCCCCGACCGGCTCCTCGTCGACCACGTCGACCCGGTCGACGCGAGCCCGCCGCGGCCCCCGGCGGCACCACGCGAGGACCTCGTCGACGGCGGCGGGAGGGCCTTCGAGCACGACCTCGACCCGGCCGTCGGCGAGGTTGCGGACCGAGCCCGCCACTCCGACGGCCAGCGCCTGGTCGCGGCAGGACTCCCGGAACCACACTCCTTGAACGCGGCCGCCGACCAGGGCGCGACGCCGGACCCGATCGACGGACACGCCGGTCAGACCTGGCACGCCTCGCAGAAGTATGCGGACCGCCCGCCGATGCGCTGGCGGACGATGGGCTGACGGCAGCGACGGCACGCCTCGCCCTCGCGGGCATACACCTTGTGGTGCAGCTGGTACTCGCCCGGCTTCCCGTTGACGTCGACGTACTGCTCGTCGGCCAACGAGGAGCCGCGGTGCTTCACCGCTTCCTGCAACGTCTCGACCATCGAGCGGTAGAGCCGGCGGATCTCCTCGCCCGACAGCGAGTTGCTCATGCGGTCCCACCGCAATCCGGCGCCGAAGAGGATCTCGTCGCTGTAGATGTTGCCGATGCCGGCGAGGAACTTCTGGTCCATCAGCAGGGTCTTGAGCTTCATGTGCTTCGACGCGACGAGGCGACCGAAGTGGTCCCACGACATCGCGTCCTCGAGCGGGTCGATGCCGAGATGGGAGAGCTCCGACACCTCTTTCTCGACGCCATCGAGCTCCGTGACGAACATCTCGCCGAACGTGCGCGGGTCGATGAAGCGCAGCTGACCGCCCTGGGTGAAGGTGATCACCACGTGCGTGTGCTTGGCGGTCGCGTCGCGCGCTCCCTTGGCCCGAATGAGCTGTCCGGACATCCCGAGGTGGATCACGAGGACGTCGCCCCCGTCGAGCCTCGCCAGGATGTACTTGCCGCGTCGTTCGACCCCGGTGATCCGCTTGCCGACAAGCCGGTTCGCGAACTGCTTTCGGTTGTGGTGCCGGCGGATCGAGCGCATGCCGTCGGCGTCCACCGCCTTGACGCGCTTACCGACGATCTCCCGTTCGAGGTCGCGGCGAACGACCTCGACCTCAGGCAACTCCGGCATCGTCCTCCTCCGGTCGGGACGCTTCGGCCCCTGTCGTGACCGCGTGCCCGTCATTGCCGGGGTCTGCGATCTCGCGGAGGTAGCGCCAGGCGACGCGTGCCGCCGCTTGCTCCGCGTGCTTCTTCGATCGACCCTCACCGGTTCCCCACGGCTCGCCTCGCAGCATCACCGTGGCGAAGAAGCGCTTCGAGTGGTCGGGCCCTTCGTGGCGCACCTGGTAGCGCGGCAGCTGGTCGAAGGTCTGCGTCGCCAGCTCCTGAAGTCGGGTCTTGTAGTCGTGCCCGCCGGGACCGGCCGCGCCTTCGATGATGCGCGCCTCGAGGAGCCGTAGCACGAGCTTGCGGGCGGCGTCCCATCCGCCGTCCAGGTAGACGGCGGCGATCACGGCCTCCATGGCGTCGGCCAGGATCGACGGCTTGTCGCGTCCGCCCGTCGCTTCCTCCCCCTTGCCGAGGAGCAGCAAGCCGCCCAGCTGTGCTTCGCGGGCGACCTCGGCGAGCACCTCACTGTTGACGACCGAGGCGCGCAGCTTGGCCAGCTCGCCTTCCGGCATGTCGGGGTACTCAGCGACCATGTAGTCGGTGACGATCAGCCCGAGCACGGCGTCGCCGAGGAACTCGAGGCGCTCGTTCGACGCGGTTTCGGGGTGCTCGGCGCAATAGGAACGGTGCGCGAGCGCCCGGTCGATCAGCTCGGGGTCGCGGAACTTGAACCCCAGCACGGCGTCGAGACCGCGCGACCGAGCGTCCTTTCTTCTGCGACGACGTCCGGTGCGCACCGCTAGCTCCCGAGCCGGGCGACGACGTAGTCGACCGCCTCCTGCACCGTACGCAGGTCTCCGAGGTCCTCGTCGTCGATGCTGAACCCGACTGTTCGCTCGCCGAGCTCCTCCTCGAGCGCTTCGACGAGCTCGATGAGCGCGAGCGAGTCGGCGTCGAGATCTTCCGTGAAGCTCGATTCGAGCTTGATGCGGTCCTCGTCGATCTCGAGGATCTCGGCCAGCCGCTCGCGCAGGATCCGGTACACCTCGTCGGGGCCGATCGGGCCCTGCTCGACGTGCGTCTCAGCCGGCATCGATGGCCTCCTTGAGCCGCCCGACCACGCCCGCCTGGAGGCACCCCTGCGCGACGCGTACCGCGCTCACGATCGCTCGGGCCGACGACGAGCCGTGCGAGACGACGCACACCCCGTCGACCCCGAGCAGCACCGCACCGCCGGTCGAGTCGGGGTCGAACACCGCCGCCGCCTCGAGGAGCAGCGGAGCGACGACCTTGCCGGCCTCTTTCGCCTCGGGCGTCGAGTCGAGCACGCCGAAGACGAGCTCCACGGCGGCGCGCAGCGCGCCCTCGAGCGTCTTGAGGACGACGTTGCCGGTGAACCCGTCGGTGACGACGACGTCGACCGTTCCGTGCATGAGGTCGCGGCCCTCGACGTTGCCTTGGAAGCCCGGCACCTTCTCGAGCAGGGAGAACGTGCGCTTGCGCAGCTCGTCGCCCTTGCCCGGCTCCTCCCCGTTCGAGAGGAGCCCGACCGTCGGCTCGTCCACCGAGAGGCGGGTGCGCGCGTATTCGCGGCCCATGAGCGCGAACTGGGCGAGCCATTCAGGGGTGCAGTCGACAGTCGACCCGCCGTCGATGAGCAGCTGCTGGCGGGTGCCGGCCGGCACTGGGATCGGCACCGCGATCGCGGGGCGCGAGATGCCGCGCACCCGGCCCATCCGCAGCAGCGCCGCCGCCATGGTCGCACCCGTGTTGCCGGCGCCGACCATGGCCTGGGCGCGCCGATCTCGGACGGCCTGGGCGCAACGCACGAGCGAGGAGTCCTTCTTTCGGCGTGCCGCCGCCGCCGGGTCCTCGTCCATGGCAACAATCTCGCCGGCGTGCTCGAGCGTGACGCCGGGGGTGTGCCCACCGTCGGGCAACAACGGCGCGATCGCGTCCTCCCGGCCGACGAGCAGCACGTCGGCGCCGAGCTCGGCGACGGCGTCGAGCGCGCCGCGGACGATCTCGCCCGGGGCCTTGTCGCCGCCCATGGCGTCGATCGCGACGGTGATGCGCTGCGGACCCACGAGCGCTAATCGACCTCGATGACCTGGCGGTCGCGGTACCACCCGCAGTTGTCGCACACGACGTGCGGCCGCTTCACGGCTCCGCAGTTCGGGCAGAGCGATCGGGGCGGCGCCTCGAGGCGCCAGTTCGCGGCACGCCGGCTGCGGGTCTTGGCCCGGGGGGTCTTGCGCTTGGGTACGGCCATGGGTTGCCTTTCCGTCTCAGCTCAGGTCGAGTTCGGACAACGCCGACCAGCGCGGGTCCGGCGGCGGCGGCTCTTCGGCGACGACGTCCGGCGTGCAGGGAGCACGACCGGTCGTCTCGCAGGTCGGGGCGAGCGGCAGCTCGAGGAGGACGACGTCCCGCACCAGCTGCTCGAGGTCGATCTCGTGCCCCTCGAGCGGGTACGTGTCGCCTTCGACGGGCTCGGGCTCGAACAGCTCCCCCACATCCAGGTCGAGCGTGTGGTCCAGTTCGGCCAGGCACACGCCGCAGGTGCTCCTCCACACGGCTCGGACCGTCCCCCGGACGACAACCCCGTCGGGCACGCGCTCGAGCACCAGATCGAGCACGATCGGCTCGTCGTCGGGGACGCGGGCCGCCGAGCCGGCCAGGGAATCCACCGGCGCCTCGACGTGCACGGCACGGCGGGCGGCCGGGTGGGTCAGCAGGTCGGCGACGTCGATGCGCAGCGCCGGGTTGTGGGCCGTCATTGTGGCGAGGGGCGGAGAGGAAGAACTGCGGCCCGGCGTCGCCCCACAGGGACGTCGAGCCCTTTCAGGATACCAGGCGGCCCTGTTTTCCAGGATCTGCCAGCCGCTCGGGAACGCGCGCTACCGGGCGTCCTGGTCGAAGAAGGTGTCCTCCAGCTCTGCCTCGACCTCGACAGAGGGCGGCGGCTCCTCCAGCTCGGCCTCGATCTCGTCGGGCTCGGGCTGGATGACCACCTGGAGGCGCTCGCGGCCCTTCCGCACCGACTGCATCGTCCGTTCGAGCACGACCTCGAAGGCGGCGAGCTTCTGATCGACATAGTCCTCGGCCTCGTGGCGGAGCTGGCGGCCCGAGGCCTCGGCGTCGTCGACGACCGTCTGGGCGACCCGGCGGGCCTCCCGCACCACCTCGGTGCGCTCCACCATGCGCTCGGCGCGGACGCGCCCCGCCTCGATGATGTCGTCGGCCTCGCGACGAGCTTGGCTGAGAAACTCCTCCCGCTCCTTGAGCAGCCACCGCGAGTGACGCAGCTCCTGCGGGAGCGTGGCAATCGACTCCTCGAGCAGCTCGAGGAACTCCTCGCGGTTGACGAGCACGGACGCCGACATCGGCATCGATCGGCCCGCCTCGACCAGCTCCTTGAGGCGCAGCAGGATGCTCTCGACGTCGTACGCGGCCTGGTCGCTCATTTCATTCCTCGGCGCGCTCGGCGCGGTCCCCGAAGCGCTCGGCCAACCGCTTGGCGACGGCAGGAGGCACCATGTTGGTCACGTCGCCGCCGAAACGGGCGACCTCTCGTACGAGGCTCGACGACAGGAACGAGTACTGCGGGCTGGTGGAGATGAAGAACGTGTCGATCCCCGAGAGGCGCTCGTTCATCTGCGCCATCTGGAGCTCGTAGTCGAAGTCCGACATCGCCCGCAGGCCCTTCACGATCGCCTGCGCATCGTGCTCCCTGGCGTAGTCGACGAGCAGGCCCTTGAACGAGCCGATCTGGATGTTCGGCAGGTGCGCGGTGACCTCCCGCAGCATCTCCTGACGCTCCTCGAGCGTGAACAGAGACTCGGACTTCTGCGGGTTGCGGATCACGGCCACGAGGACGTCATCGAAGTGGCGCGCCGTCCGTTCGATGATGTCGAGATGACCGTTCGTCACCGGGTCGAACGATCCCGGGCACAGTGCTCTCGCCACGCCCTGTGACTCCCCTGCTCGGTGAGGTCTCTCAACCCGTCGACGTTGTGAGGACGGTGACGAGCGTATCGCCGTAGGCCCGTTCCCACGTGGCCTTCCACGCGTCGGGAGCCGGCCCCGGCTCCGCGAGTGAGGGCCGCTCGACCACCACGGTGGCCCCCTCCGCGAGCCACCCGGAGCGGTCCAGGCCACTCAGGACGCGGGCGAGCTCGGCGGACGACGCCGCGTATGGCGGGTCGAGGAACACGAGGTCGAACGGCCGCTCGGCGGGTGGCTTCCCGACGAGGAACGTGGCAACGGTGCTCCCCTGCACGCGGGCATGGCCTCGTAGGTGCGTGGTCGCGAGGTTGTGGCGAATAGCGCTGACCGCTGCGTGGTCGCGATCGACGAGCACGGCCCGGGCCGCGCCGCGCGACAGCGCTTCGATCGCAAGCGCGCCACTTCCCGCGTAGAGGTCGAGGACGGATGCGTCCACGAGCCGGTCGGGCCCGAGCGCGCCGAACAGGGATTCCTTGACCCGGTCGGTGGTCGGGCGCGCCGCCCCGCCCTTGGGCGCGACGAGCGCCAATCCGCCGGCGACCCCGGCGATCACACGAAGCCCTTCCCGTCGCGAGCCTCGTCGCGAGCGCGCCATTGCCGATCGACCCTGTCAGCTCTTGAAGAGGAACTCGACCGCATCGCCGAGCATGTCCTCGACCTCGTCGCGCAGTTGCACGTGCTCCGACAACGTGGGGTCGACGTCGAGGATCTGCTCGGCGACGGCGCGCGCCTCCAGGACGATCGGCTCATCACGCGGGATCCGTCCGAGTTTGAGATCGCTGAACCCGGCCTGGCGCTCGCCGAACACCTCGCCCGCACCGCGAATCTCGAGGTCGCGCTCGGCGAGGAGAAAGCCGTCGGTCGACCCGGCGACGGCCTCCATGCGGGCGTCTGCCTCGGGGGTCGACGGATCGCCGAACAGGAAGCACCACGAATCGCCTCCGCCGCGTCCGATGCGGCCGCGCAGCTGGTGCAGCTGCGAGAGACCGAACCGGTCGGCGTCCTCCACGATCATGACCGTCGCGTTGGGAACATCGACGCCGACTTCCACCACGGTCGTCGCGACGAGCACGTCGACGTCCCCGACGCGGAAGGCCTCCATCACGGCTTCCTTCTCGCGCGCCGGCAGCTGCCCGTGGAGCAGGCCGAGGCGCAGGCCTGCGAGCTCCTCCTCTCCCAGGCGCTCGCGCTCCTCGGTGGCCGCCTTCGCCTCGGTGCGGGCCGAGCCCTCGACGAGCGGACACACGACGTACGCCTGCCGCCCTGCCCCGACCTCTGTGCGCAGCCGCTCGTAGGCGGTGGTGCGTTCGAGCGGGCTGGGCCCGATCACCTGCGTCGTCACCGCTGTCCGACCCGGAGGCATCTCCCGCAGTTCGGACTTGTCCAGGTCGCCGTACACGAGCATGGCCGCGGTGCGCGGGATGGGCGTGGCCGTCATGACGAGGACATCCGGGTCCTCTCCTTTCCCGCGCAGGAGCGCGCGCTGTTCGACGCCGAAGCGGTGCTGCTCGTCGATCACGGCGACGCCGAGGCGGGCGAACTCGACTTCGCCGTAGATCAGCGCGTGCGTGCCCACCACGACGTCGACCTCGCCCGCGTGCAGCCCGTCGGCGATTCGGCGCCGGTCGGTGGTGCCCGTGCGGTTCGTGACGAGCTCGACGCGCACCGGCCGCTCCCCGACGAGGGTCGCCTCCGACGGCACGGAGAGGTTCTCGAGGAGTCGGCGCGACGTGATGTAGTGCTGCTCGGCCAGCACCTCGGTGGGCGCCATGAACGCGCCCTGGTAGCCGCCTTGCACCCCGACGAGCAGCGCGCTCAGCGCGACGACCGTCTTCCCCGAGCCGACGTCACCCTGCAGCAGGCGATGCATCGGGGCGGGCGACGCGAGGTCCCGGAGGATCTGGTCGATCGCCCGCCTCTGGTCGCCGGTGAGCGCGAACGGCAGCCCGCGGTGGAACGACTCCACGAGATGGCCGTCGACCGCATGACGGATCCCGGTCTGCTCCTCGGCGAGGGCCCGCTTGCGCGCCACCAGCCCGACCTGCATGCGAACGAACTCGTCGAACTTGAGGCGCTCGGCGGCACGGCGGTGGTCGTCGTGCGTGTCCGGACGGTGGATTCCACGGTACGCGCGAGTCCGGTCGACGAGCCCGCGCTCGTCGAGGAGCGCGGTGCCGAGGGGCTCGGCGAAGCCGCGCGGCTTGGTCTTCTGCAGGCACGCGGCGACGAGCTTGCGGAGCTGCCACGTGAAGACCTCCGCCTTCCCCGACTGCGGGTACACGGGCACGATCGCGCCCGTGTTCTCGCCGACGCGGTCGAGGATGTCCACGATCGGGTTGGTCATCTGCAGCCGGGACCGCCGGTACTCGACCCGTCCGAAGAACGCCGCTTCGGTTCCCTCCGGCAGCTGCTTCTCCCGCCAGCCCTGATTGAAGAACACGACGCGCAGGTAGGACGACCCGTCGAACACTTCCGCCTCGACCATCGCGCGCCCTTGGCGCGTTCGGAAGCCTCGGATCTTCTTGACCTCGGCAAACACGGTCGCCTCGTCGCCCGCCTTGAGCTCTTCGATCTCGGCCCGCTTCGTGCGATCGTGGTACCGGCGCGGGTAGTGCTGCAGCAGGTCGAGGACGGTGCGGATCTCCATCTCGTCGAGCGACGCCTCGAGCTTGGGGCCGACGGCCTTCAGCTCGGAGACGGGATGCGCGGCGAGGTCGCGCAGCGTCAAACCGTCCTGCCGATCCACCGCCTACTCGACGCCGACGAGGTACGGATAGAGGGGTTGGTTGCCCTCGTGCACTTCGACCTCGAGCTGCGGATGCGCGAGCGCGAGATGCTCTTCGAGCCGGGCGGTGTCGGTCGTGACGGCGTCGGCGCCAACGAGCACGGTGACCAGCTCGCTGTCGTGGTCGGCGAGCCGGTCGACGAGCCCGATGGCGGCGTCAACCGCCGTCTTGGCGACCACCGACACTCCGTCGCGGCCGATCGCGATCCAGTCGCCGGCCTTGATCGGCCCGCCGTCTCCCCCGCCGTCGCGCACGGCTTGAGTCACCTCACCCGTGCGCACACGCTGCACGGCTTCGGTCATCGCGGCGGCGTTGGCGTCGACGCCGGCCTGCGGGTCGTACGCCACCAGCGCCGCCAGCGCCTCCACGACGGCCTGGGTCGGGACCACCTCGACGCGGCGCGCGGTCAAGCGGTGGACCTGCTCGGCCACCGGGACGATGTTCTTGTTGTTCGGCAGCACGATGACGGAGTCAGCCGGGCAGTGCTCGACCGCCTCGAGGATCTGGGCCGTGGACGGGTTCATCGACTGCCCGCCGGCGACCACGGCGTGGACGCCGAGGCTGTTCAGGAGCCGGCGCACCCCTTCGCCGACACCGACGGCGACGACGGCTGTCGTACAGGGCCCGGCCGCAGTCGAGGCCTCGGGGTCGGATTCCGGTGCCACGCCCGTGCCGGTCTGCTCACGGACCCACTGCTCTTCCTCGACCTGGTCGAGGAGGTCGGTGACGCGGATGTTCCGGGGTCGCCCCGCCTCGATGCCGGCCTCGATCGCCGCGCCGACCTCGTTGGTGTGGACGTGGCAGTTCCACATGCCGTCACCACCGACGACGACGATCGAGTCGCCGAGCGACGCCCAGGTGTCCTTGAACGCGGGGATCGTCAGATCCTTCGCCTCGAGGAGGTACATGACCTCGTACCGAAGTGATGATGCGTCGTCGCCGTGGAGGTGGGCTTCGACCGCGGGCGGGGTCGCGACGATCTCCGGGTCGGGCAGCGGGCGACCGTCGACGACGGCGAGGAACGCGTCGAGCATCAGCGCGAATCCCTGGCCGCCGGCATCGACCACACCTGCTTGCTTGAGCACAGGGAGGAGGTCGGGCGTCCGCTCTAGGGCATCGCGGGCGGCGACGGCGGCGCGGTCCAGCAGCGCAGCCAGCGACTTCTCCCCACCCTCGTAGGTGGCTTCGACCGCCTCGGTCGCGGCTCGCACCACGGTCAGGATCGTGCCCTCGACCGGCCGGAGGACGGCTTGGTACGCGGCGTCAGTCGCCCGCCGGAGGCCGGCGACGAGGTCGGCGGCGGACGCCTCGTCGCGATCGGAGAAGGTGTCGGCGAGCCCACGGAGGATCTGCGACAGGATGACGCCCGAGTTGCCCCGTGCGCCCATGAGCGAGCCGTGCGAGACCGCGTGGCAGATCTCGGCCATCCCGTCTGCCGAGTCGAGCTCGCCCACGACCGACTCGAGCGTGAGCGCCATGTTGGTGCCCGTGTCGCCGTCCGGGACGGGATAGACGTTGAGACGGTTCAGCTCGTCCTGGTGGGAGCGCAGCGCGTCGCGATAGGTGATGACGACGCGCCGCAGGTCAGCGGGCGTCAGCTCCTCGACCACACGCGGATGTTACTGCCGTCACATTCCGGGCCTTCAGGATGCCGTTGCTATCCTTGGCTTTCCCCGAGCCCGCTTCGAGGTGGTCCCGATGGCATCCGTGTGCGACGTGTGCGGCAAGAAGCCGCAGTTCGGCATGCGCGTGAGCCACTCGCACCGGCGGACGAAGCGGCGATGGAACCCCAACGTCCAGCGCGTCCGCGCCATCGTGGACGGCAGTCCGAAGCGCATTCACGTCTGCACGTCCTGCCTGAAGGCGGGCAAGGTGCAAAAGCCGTAGCGAGGCGAGCACCGGTGCAGGGAGTGATCCGGACGTACGACCCCGAGACCCGTGAGGGCGTGGTCATGCGCGACACCGATCGTGAGGAGTTCACCCTCGCGCTCGACGCGCTCGACAGCTCGATCTTCCGCATGCTGCGCCAGGGTCAGCGCGTCGTGTTCGACCTCGACGACGCCGGACTGGCGACCAAGGTGCGCATCGGAGCCGAGGTCGACATGGGTCTCCCCACCGCCGAAGTCTGAGCGCACCCACTCCGCCGAGCTCGTCTTGGCGTCGCAAGAACCCGATTATTTGGGGTTGCTCGACGGCAAATCCGAAGGCATCAGCGCGCCCGCCGGCGGCCACCACCGGCGATCGCGCTGTAGATGAAGAGCAGCAGCGTGGCACCGACGAACGCGACGAGCAGCGAGTAGAGGCTGAACTCGTTGATGCCCTCACCGCCGGCGGCGGAGAAGATGATGCCGCCGAGGATGCCGCCGGCGATCCCGATCAGGACCGTGCCGATGCACCCGGCGCCTTTCACCCCAGTGACGCCCTTCGCCAGCGCACCGGCGATGAACCCGACCACGATCCACGACAGCCAGCTCATGACGTCCTCCCGGAACGTTGGACGGGCGTCAACCTAGCCGTGTCCCCGCATGCACCAGTGCCTCCCGGGGTACACAGCGCGACGGTTAGGCCGGCTTGAGCGGTCGCCGATAGGCTGTTTCAACCGTTTCCCACAAGGAGTCGGCGTCGTGACCGTCACGTTGAACGCCCCGCCCACTCGGAATCAGAGGCTGCTGGGGTGGGTGAAGGAGATGGTCGCCCTCTGCGAGCCGGACTCTGTCCACTGGTTCGAGGGGACGGACGAGGAGTACGAGCTGCTGAGCAAGCAGCTGGTCGAGGCGGGCACGCTCGTCGAGCTCGATCCGGCCAAGCGCCCCGGCTCGTACTGGGCGGCATCCGACCCGGGGGACGTCGCCCGCGTCGAGGACCGGACGTTCGTGTGCTCCGAACGCGAGGCCGACGCCGGGCCGACCAACAACTGGGAGGACCCATCGGAGATGCGCGCGCGCCTCCGGCAGCTGTTCGCGGGCTCGATGCGTGGTCGGACGATGTACGTCGTGCCGTTCAGCATGGGCCCGCTCGGGTCGCCGCTCTCGTACATCGGGGTGGAGATCACCGACTCGCCCTACGTCGCCTTGAGCATGCGCATCATGACCCGGGCCGGCACTCCCGCCCTCGAGGTGCTCGGCGACGGGGAGTTCGTGCCGTGCATGCACTCGGTCGGCGCGCCGCTCGAGCCGGGCGAGGTCGACGTCGCCTGGCCGTGCAACAACGAGGAGAAGTGGATCGTCCACTTCCCCGACACCCGCGAGATCTGGTCGTACGGATCGGGCTACGGCGGCAACGCGCTCCTCGGCAAGAAGTGCTTCGCTCTCAGGATCGCCTCCGTGATCGCGCGTGACGAAGGTTGGCTCGCCGAGCACATGCTCATTCTCAAGCTCACCAACCCGGAGGGAGTAAGCCGCTACATCGCCGCCGCGTTCCCGTCGGCATGCGGCAAGACGAACCTCGCCATGGTCATCCCGACGATCCCGGGGTGGGAGGCCGAGACCATCGGCGACGACATCGCATGGATGAAGCTCGGCGACGACGGCCGCCTCTACGCGATCAACCCGGAGTTCGGCTTCTTCGGCGTCGCCCCCGGCACGAGCATGGGCACGAACCCGAACGCCATGCTCACGTTGACCAGGAACACCGTCTTCACGAACACCGCTCTCACGGACGACGGTGACGTGTGGTGGGAGGGCATGACGAAGGATCCGCCCGCGCACTGCACCGACTGGCGCCGGAACGAGTGGACGCGGGACTCCGACTCCCCCGCCGCCCACCCGAACTCCCGGTTCTGCGTGCCGGCGTCCCAGTGCCCGGTGATCGCCCCCGAGTGGGAGGACCCGAAGGGCGTTCCCATCTCGGCGTTCTTGTTCGGCGGTCGCCGCGCCACGACGGTTCCTCTCGTGTTCGAGGCCCGCAACTGGCGCCACGGCGTGTTCATCGGGGCGACGATGGGCTCCGAGAAGACCGCGGCCGCGGTCGGCGGCCTCGGCCAGCTCCGCCGCGACCCGTTCGCGATGCTGCCGTTCTGCGGCTACCACATGGCCGACTACTTCGCCCACTGGTTGAGCATGAACGGCCGCACCGACGAGTCGAAGCTGCCGCGCATCTACGGCGTCAACTGGTTCCGGAAGGACGCCGACGGGAAGTTCGTCTGGCCCGGCTTCGGCGAGAACTCGCGCGTGCTGGAGTGGGTGTTCGACCGCTGCGACGGCACGGCCGGCGCCGAGGAGACAGTCGTCGGGTTCGTGCCCGGACCGGCGGATCTCGACGTCGACGGGCTCGACGCGACTCCCGATGCGATCGCGACCGCGGTGCACGTCGACCCCGACGAGTGGCGGGCCGAGGTGCCGCTCATCCGCGAGCACTTCGAGTCCCTCGGCGACAAGCTCCCTACGCCGCTCTGGGACGAGTTGAGCGCGCTGGAAGCCCGGCTCGGCTAGAACGGTCCCCGCCCAGGAAAGGGGAACCGCCGATGGCGGATCGCGTGATCCACGACGCCGACGCGCACCTGTTGGAGCCGCCGGACCTCTTCACGGAGTACGCCGATCCGGACGTGCGGGACCGCATCGCCGAGCTCACCGTCGGGTTCCGGATCAACGACGACGGCACCGACGAGAACGAGATCGTTGAGCACTTCCGCCGCCGCCACGGCGATCCCGAGTTCCGTAGCCAGGACGAAGAGCAGATCTGGCTGCGCAAGAACTTCGAGGCGACCGGTTCCTTCATCGCCGAGGATCGCCCCGCCGCCCTCGACATGCTCGGTGTCGCCAGCCAACTCATCTTCAACACGTTCACCAACAAGACGCTGCAACGCGTGGAGCACGGCGAGGATCTCGACCTCGCGTACGGCCTCGCCCGGGCACACAACCGCGCCATCGTCGAGTTCTGCTCCGTCGACGCGCGCCTCCTGCCGACGGGATACGTCCCTCTTGCCGACTTCGAGCGGTCGGCAGCCTTCGCGGGCGAGGCGCTCGACATGGGCTGCAAGGCGCTGTTGATCGCGTCGGCGTCCCCGCGCCGTCACTCACCGAGCCACGTCGGCCTCGACCCGGTCTGGGCGCAGGCGCAGGAGGCGGGCATCCCGATCGTGTTCCACGTCGGCGGAGGCGGACGCCTCGTCGACCCGATGATCTTCGAGAACGGCCTGCCTCCGGTGCCGGACTTCCATGGCGGCGACGGCAACTTCCGTTCCGTCGACTACATCGCCATCCAGTACCCGGTGATGCAGGTGCTCGGCACACTGATCATCGACCGCGTGCTCGACCGCTTCCCCAACCTCCGCTTCGGTGTCATCGAGCAGGGCGGGACCTGGCTCCCCGGGCTCATGCGGACGCTCGACTCCGCCGCCGACGCCTTCCGCCGCAACGAGGAACGGCTCCAGCAGCTGGAGCTGCGCCCGAGCGAGTACTTCACGCGTCAGGTGCGCGTGACGCCGTACCCACACGAGGACGCGGGCTGGATCATCGAGCAGTCGGGCGACGACATCTGCATGTTCTCGTCCGACTATCCACACGTCGAAGGCGGTCGGAACCCGCTCGGGCGCTTCGAGCGGAGCCTGGCACCCGTGTCGGACCAGGCCAAGCAGCGCTTCTATTGCGACAACTTCGTCGACCTCATGGGCGCGGGACTGTCGGCGACGCTGCAGACGGCCTAGTGGCCGCGCCAGGACCCGGCGCTACCATGCGCGCCCGAGCCGGTTGCACAGGGGGCCCGCATGACCGTCACCGCGTACGTGCTCATCCAGACCGAGGTCGGCAAGGCCGTCGCCGTGGCCGAGCAGGCCCGCAAGATCACCGGAGTCCTATCGGCGGACGACGTCACCGGTCCGTACGACGTGATCGTCAAGACAGAGGCAGCCAGCCTGGACGAGCTCGGCAAGATGGTCGTCTCGCAGATCCAGTCGGTCGAGGGGATCACCCGCACCTTCACGTGCCCCGTGGTGAACCTCTAGCGGTTCCTACTCGTCGCGCTGGCGACCAGCGCGTTTGGCACGCCGCTCGTGGCGCGCGAACGCCAGCTCGATCAGGCGGTCCAACAGCTCGGGGTAGCTGACGCCTGATTGCTCCCAGAGGCGGGGGTACTGAGACACGCCGGCCACGAACCCCGGGATCGTGTTGATCTCGTTGACGAGGAAGCCTCGGCCGGCGCGTCCGTCAGCGCGCTGCTCCTCGAAGAAGAAGTCGACCCGCGCCATCGCCTCGCACCGGCATGCCTCGAACGCGCGCACCCCGAGCGCGCGCACCTCGTCGGTCAGCTCCGGCGTCAGTGGCGCCGGGATCAGGAGCTGCGCGTCGTCGCGTTCGTACTTGTCCGCATACGAGTAGAACTCGTCTCCCGGGACCACCTCCCCCGGCACCGAAACCTCCGGTGGGTCGTCGCCGAGGACCGCGACCTCGATCTCGCGGCCGTCGATCGCCTCTTCGACGATCGCCCACTCGTCGAAGCTCAAGGCCAGATCCAATGCGGCGTCGAAGCTCGCCCGATCGCGTGCCTTCGACACGCCGACCGACGAGCCGAGATTGGCGGGCTTGACGAAGCACGGATATCCGATCTCGCCCTCGAGCTGAGCTGCGAACGCGACCCGATCGTGCCCGTCCCGGAACGACGCGTACGTCGCGATCGGAAGTCCGCATGCAGCGAACGCGCGCTTCATCATCACCTTGTCCATGCTGACCGCCGAGCCCACGACGCCGGCGCCGACGTACGGCAGGCCGGCCAGCTCGAGCAGTCCCTGGACGGTGCCGTCCTCGCCGTACGGGCCGTGGAGCAGCGGGAGCACGACATCAGCGTCGAGTGCAGACCGGACCCTGTGCTCGTCGTG
>JBKOWN010000201.1:0-5659 GCA_046724435.1 Actinomycetota bacterium | reverse complement strand
GCGCGGGAGCGGGACCGCACCGGGCCCGCCCGGATCGTCGAGCTCCAGGACCGGCTCGAGGGCTCGATGGACTACATACGGCTCCTGATGTGGGAAGGGCTCGAGCGCGGCCGCCGTCGCCAGGTCGAGCAGGAGCTCCTGCGCCAGGACTCCCTCACCCAGTGGTGTGACGACGTGCGCGAGGCGCAGCGCCGCGGCGACCTCCCGGACGACCTCGACGCCGAGCAGCTCGTGCTGTCGGAGCTGGCGCTCGTCATGTTCCCGTTCGCGTTCCCGCAGATCACGCGGCTCGTGACGGGGAAGCTGCCGACGGACGCCGGCTTCAAGGCCGAGCGGCGCGCGTTCCTGCAGCTGTTGACGGCGCGCCTCGACGCTTAGCTCGGCGCCGTCGCAAGCTCTGGCTCCTGCGACGACGGTCGGCCGAGCCGCCGTCGCCGCGGCTTAGCGCTCTGGCTCACCCTCTTCGTCGTCCCGATGGCGGACGACCGCAACCGTCCGTTCGGGATGGTCGAAGTCGATCACGACTTCGAGGTCGCGGGGCGGCGCGCCCGGCGCCTCGTTGACGATCGTGACCTCTTCCTTCTCGGGGCGACCCTCGAGCGCGTCGCGCAGGCCGAGGAGCCCGGCCGCGACGACGGCACCGGTGGCCGACCGTCGGAAGCGGTCGACGGGTCGGTCGACCTCACCGCCCTCTTCGGCGTCGGCGCGTTCGGCGTCGGCGCGTTCGGCTTCGTGATCGACGCCTTCCGGCTCGTTGCGATCGCGGTTCTCCACGCCCCCACGGTATGCCGGATCGCAGGACGAACGGCCACAGCGTCGGGGCCGAACAGGGCCGCCTAGCCTGCCCGTGGACCACGGGGGTGAGCCATGAGCGAATGGGCGGAGTTCGGCGGCGTCATCGGCAGGTACCGCAACGAGTCGACGCCGTGGTGGCCGGACCCGGTTCGAGCGCCGGAAGGCGCGCCGAACGTGCTGGTCGTCCTGCTGGACGACGTGGGGTTCGCACAGCTCGGCTGCTTCGGCTCCGACATCGCCACTCCAACATTCGACCGGCTGGCGGCGAACGGCTTGCGCTACACGAACTTCCACACCACCGCCTTGTGCTCCCCGACGCGCGCCTGCGTGCTCACCGGGCGCAACCACCACCGGGTCGGAATGGGACGGATCACCGACCTCGCCACCGGTTTCCCCGGGTATCACGCCCGCATCGGCAAGGAGCACGGCTTCCTCTCCGAGGTGCTCGGACCGCTCGGGTACGGCGCGTACGCGGTCGGAAAGTGGCATCTCACGCCGGACGACGAGCGGCACCTCGGCGCGTCCCGCGCCCGGTGGCCGCTGCGGCGCGGCTTCGACCGTTTCTACGGCTTCTTCGGCGGCGAGACGCACCAGTTCGCGCCGTCGCTCGTGTCCGACAGCCATCGGGTGGCCCCACCGCGGTCGTGGGAGGACGGCTATCACCTCAGCGAGGACATCGCCGACCGGGCGATCGAGTTCGTCGCCGATCTCGAGGCGGCGGATCCCGACAAGCCGTTCTTCCTCTACCTCTGCACCGGCGCGTGCCACTCCCCCCACCACGCGCCGCCGGAGTGGATCGAGCGGTACCGGGGCCACTTCGACGCCGGCTGGGACGCGTGGCGGGAGGCGACCTTCGCCCGCCAGCAGGAGCTGGGCCTGCTACCCGAGGGCACCGAGCTGTCGCCGCGCCCCGAGTGGGTGCCGGCGTGGGACTCGCTCCCGCCCGACGAGCAGCGTGTGGCGGCGCGCTTCATGGAGTGCTTCGCCGCCTTCCTGAGCCACGCCGACCATCACGTGGGGCGAGTGCTCGATTTCCTGGCCGAGATCGGACGACTCGACGACACGCTCGTGTTCGCGCTCTCGGACAACGGGGCGTCGTCGGAGGGCGGCAAGGACGGGTCCATCAACGACGCCCGGCCGTGGAACCTCGCCGGCCGCCCCGTCGACGAGGCGATCGCCCGCATCGACGAGATCGGCGGGCCGCGTGTGCACAACAACTATCCCTGGGGTTGGACCGTTGCGGGCAACACCCCGTTCCGGCGCTGGAAGCGCGAGGTGCACGAGGGCGGCGTCGCCGATCCGCTCATCGTTTCGTGGCCGGCCCGCATCGGCGCACGAGGTGAAGTGCGGCCGCAGTACGTACACGCCGTAGATCTGGCGCCGACCGTCCTCGATGTGCTCGGTGTCGAGGCTCCCGACGCGATCGAAGGCGTCGCGCAGACGCCGGTCGACGGGGTGCCGATCACGAGCACGTTCGACGACCCGGGCGCTCCGAGTGTGCGCGACACGCAGTACTACGAGATGTTCGGTTGCCGCGCCCTCTACCACGACGGCTGGAAGGCGGTCGTCTACCAACCGCTCTTCGATCAATCGGTGCCGTGGGCCGACGACGACGCGTGGGAGCTGTACCACGTCGCCGAGGATGCGTCGGAGTGCCACGACGTCGCAGCCGAGCATCCCGAGAAGCTGCGCGACCTCGTCGCGCGCTGGTGGGCCGAAGCCGAGAGGAACAACGTGCTGCCGCTCGACAACGCCCCGTTCGACCGCATCTTCGGAGACGACCGCCCGGGCATCGGCGGGCGGCGTCGTTACGTGTACTACCCGTTCGCGGGGCCGGTTACCGAGGAGGCCGCCGTCAACGTGCGCAACCGCTCGCACCGCATCACCGCCGAGCTCGTGGTGCCGGACGGCGGCGCCGAGGGCATCCTGCTCGCGCAGGGATCGGTGCTCGGCGGGTACGTCCTCTTCGTGCTGAGCGGCCGGCTGCAATACGTGCACAACTTCGTCGGCGTCGAAGAGCACCGGATCACGTCGTCGACCGAGCTGACGCCCGGGCCGCACACGGTGTCGTTCCACTTCGACAAGACGGGCGAGCACCGCGGCCGCGGCACCCTGCTCGTCGACGGCGACGAGGTCGGGGCGAGGGACATCCCGCGGTTCACGCCGTCGCGCTTCTCGATCACCGACGCCGGACTGTGCTGCGGGTACGACTGGGCGATGCCAGTCGTCGACGACTACCGGGCGCCGTTCCGCTTCACCGGCCGCCTCCACCGCGTGATCGTCGACGTCGACGGCCAGCCCTTCGTCGACGACGAAGCCGAAGCCGACCTGGCCCTGCGCGCGCAATAGACGCCTCGATCAGGGGAACCGCAGGCGCATCCTCGTGCCGCCGCCGGCGGGGGTCTCGACAGTGACGGTGGCGCTGTGCTGGTCAGCGACCTGGCGGACGATCGCGAGCCCGAGGCCCGAGCCGGGTGTGCCGCGGGCGCCCGGCGACCGCCAGAACCGGTCGAACACGAACGGGACGTCCGCGGGCGCGATGCCCGGTCCGTGGTCCAGGACCGACACTTCGTGGTCGGCCACGGTCACCTCGACTACCGCGTCCGACGGGCTCCATTTCCCGGCGTTTTCGAGCAGGTTGCTCACGGCACGCGTGATCCGGTTCGCCGAGCCGCGCACGACCGACGGTGTGAGGTTGGCGACGAAGCGCACCTCCGGCCAGTGGAACGACGCCTCCTTGTGTCGGGGGGTGTTACGGGGCGCAGTCTCGGGGGCGGTCCTGAACGGCGGCTGAACGCGAGCTATGAGTTCGCCCAAGACCTACGCTGCGATCCGAGGGCACGAGGGCAGCACCACGCCGGATCCCGCCATGGACTGGTTCGAGGCGCCCGAATACTGGCTGAGCCGCTTCGTGTTCGAGCGCGCGCTCGGCGTCGTCTACCTCGTCGCGTTTCTCGTCGCGTGGAACCAGTTCCGGGCGCTCCTGGGTGAGCGAGGGCTGTTGCCGGTGCCGCGGTTCGTGCGCATGGTGCGGTTCCGAGAGGCGCCGAGCCTCTTCCAGCTCCGCTACTCGGACCGCCTGTTCACCGTCGTCACTGCGGCGGGCATCGTCCTGGCCGCGAGCGTGATCGCCGGAGTACCACAGGCCGGGCCCCTCTGGGCGTCGATGCTCGTGTGGCTGGCGCTGTGGGCGCTGTACGTGTCGATCGTCAACGTCGGCCAGACGTTCTATTCGTTCGGCTGGGAGTCGTTGCTGTGCGAGGTCGGCGCGCTGGCGGTCTTCCTCGGCGACGCCCGCACGGCGCCACCGATCCTCGTCGTCTTCCTCATGCGTTGGCTGCTGTTCCGGCTCGAGTTCGGCGCCGGGCTGATCAAATTGCGCGGCGACCGCTGCTGGCGGGACCTGACGTGCCTGCATTACCACCACGAGACCCAGCCGATGCCGAACCCGTTGAGCTGGTTCTTCCACCATCTGCCCGGGCGGGCTCACAAGGTCGAGGTGCTGGCCAACCACTTCGCACAGCTCGTCGTCCCCGTCTTCCTGTTCACACCGCAGCCGATCGCGAGCATCGCCGGCGGGATCATCGTGGTGACGCAGGTGTGGCTGATCCTCTCGGGCAACTTCTCGTGGCTGAATTTCCTGACGATCGTGCTGGCGATCTTCGCGTTCGGAGACGCGACGCTCGGGTACGTGCTCCCGTTCGACCGCCCAGAGCTTGTCGGCTCACCCTCGTGGTACGAGGGGCTGGTGATCGCGGTCACCGTGCTCGTCGCCGTCCTGAGCTACTGGCCGATCCGCAACATGCTGTCGCGCCGGCAGCTCATGAACTTCAGCTTCAACCGCCTGCACTTCGTCGGCACCTACGGCGCGTTCGGGCACGTCACCAAGGAGCGCTACGAGATCATCATCGAGGGCACCGAGAACACCGGCGCATCGGAAGCATGGAAGGCATACGAATTCAAGGGGAAGCCGGGTGACCCGAACCGCCGTCCGCCCCAGGTCGCGCCGTACCACCTCCGCCTCGACTGGTTGATGTGGTTCGCGGCGATGGGCCCGCCGGAGCGGTACCCGTGGACGGTCGAGCTCGTGCGGCGGCTCCTCGAGGGCGACGCGCCGACGCTCAAGCTCCTGCGCCACAACCCGTTCCCGGACCGGCCGCCCGCCGTCGTGCGCGCTCGCTTGTACCGCTACCGGTTCACGAGTCGCGCCGAACGCCGCGAAACGGGCGCGTGGTGGGCGCGGACCCCCGTGGCGCTGTGGCTGCCTCCGCTCACACTCGACACGAGCGGAGCGCTCACCGCTTCGGCAACCGGTGCTTCGCGAAGAACGCCCACATGAGGGTTCGTGGGTTGCAGACTCCAATTCGGTGAGCCGCTCTAGGCTCCAGGCCCAGCATGTCCGAGCACGTCCATGTCCACCCGCCCCACGAGCTCAGCGAGTCACACGACGCTGCAGCCAACACGCGGGAACATCGCCTGGAGCTCGTTGCCACGCTCCTTCTTGCGATCGCGACGCTTGGTATCGCGTGGAGCGGATATCAAGGGGCTCGCTGGAATGGACACCAAGCAGAGGAGTATTCGGCGGCGACGGGCGTTCGTGCGCGCGCCAACCACGCCGCCACCGCCGGCTCGATAGATCGGACTCAGGATCTCCTGAACTTCAACCGCTGGCTCGAAGTGAAGACCGACGGCAACGAGGAGCTCGCCGACCTCTACCAGCGGCGCTTCCGGCCCGAGTTCCTCCCCGCGTTCGATGCCTGGATGGCGGGCGACCCGTTGAACAACCCGAACGCGGAGTCGAGCCCGTTGCGGGAGCCGCAATACCACGTGGCCATCCTCGAGAAGGCCGACCGACTCGAGAAGC
>JBKOWN010000083.1:0-4443 GCA_046724435.1 Actinomycetota bacterium | reverse complement strand
CGACATCATCGCTGATCTTGAGGTCCTGCATGGCGGCGAGACCGACCGCGGCGAAGGCCTCGTTGATCTCGAACAGGTCGATGTCGGTGACCGACTTGTCGACGGGCTCGAGCGCGCGCTTGATCGCCCGTGACGGCTGCGTGAGCAGCGAAGGGTCCGGGCCTGCGACCATGCCGAAGCTCACGAGCTCTGCGATCGGCGTGGCGCCGAGGTCCTCGGCCTTCTCGCGGCTCGTGACGATCACGGCGGCGGCGCCGTCCGAGATCTGCGACGCGTTGCCGGCGGTGATGGTCCCGTCCTTCGCGAACGCCGGCTTCAGCTGGCCGAGCGTCTCGGTCGTGGTGCCGGGGCGGACGCCCTCGTCGGTGTCGATCAGGATCGGCTCGCCCTTGCGCTGGGGAACGCTCACGGGCGCGATCTCGGCGGCGAAGCGGCCCTCCTTGATGGCGGCCGCCGCCCGCTCATGGCTCTTGGCCGCGAACTCGTCCTGCGCCTCACGGGTGATGCCGCCGAAGTTGCCGGCGTACTTCTCCGTGCCGGCGCCCATGTGGATGGCGTCGAACGCGCACCAGAGGCCGTCGGCGATCATCGAGTCGATCAGCTTGCCGTCGCCCATGCGGTACCCGGCGCGGGCGCCCGGCAGCAGGTACGGCGCTGCCGTCATGGACTCCATGCCGCCTGCCACCACGACCTCGGCGTCGCCGGACTGGACCATCTGGTCGGCGAGGTAGATCGCGTTCATCCCCGACAGGCACACCTTGTTGACGGTGACCGCAGGCACGGTCATCGGCACGCCGGCCTTGACCGCCGCCTGCCGGGCGGTGATCTGGCCCTGCCCGGCCTGGAGGACCTGGCCGAGGATCACGTAGTCGACCTGCTCAGGGCCGACGCCTGCGCGCTCGAGGGCCGCCGCGACCGCGAAGCCGCCGAGATCCATGGCCGAGAACGACGCCAGCGCACCCGAGAGCTTGCCGATGGGCGTGCGGGCAGAAGAGATGATGACAGAGCCGGGCATTCCTTACCCTCCCAGAACGAGCTTGGTTCGAGAGTAGCCGCGCGTGGCTCGGGATAAACCAGGCGGCCGGCGGACGCTAGCGTCGCGCCGGGGCTTGCAACGGCGACAGCGGGAGCGTGCATGACGGAGATCGAGAGCATTCGCGGCGCCATCCTCGAAGGCGTCGACGGCGAGACGGTCGGTGCACTCCCGCTTCCGCAGTCGTTCCGAGCCGCCGTCGTACGCGCCGACGAGCAGGAGATGTTCGCCGGTCTCCCGTCCGAGGCGAAGGACCCGCGCAAGTCGACGCACGTCGAGGACGTCCCGCTGCCCGAGCTTGCGCCCGACGAGGCGTACATCGCCGTCATGGCGTCGGCCATCAACTTCAACACCGTGTGGACGTCGATCTTCGAGCCGTTGCCGACGTTCCAGTTCCTCAAGCGCCTCGGCAAGGAGGGCGTGTGGGGGAAGCGTCACGACCAGCCCTTCCACGTGATGGGCAGCGACGCCGCCGGCGTGGTGCTTCGCGTCGGGTCGGCGGTGCGCAACTGGAAGCCCGGCGACCAGGTCACCGTGCATTGCAACTACGTCGACGACCAGGACCCGTCCGCGCACGACGACTCGATGATGGCGGTCAACCAGCGCATCTGGGGGTACGAGTCGAACTACGGCGGGCTGGCGGAGATCGCGCTCGCCCGGGCAAATCAGCTCATGCCCAAGCCCGCCCACCTGACGTGGGAGGAGGCGGCCTGCAACGCGCTGTGCAACTCCACCAGCTACCGGATGATCGTCAGCCCCAACGGCGCCCAGATGACGCAGGGCCAGAGCGTGCTCGTGTGGGGCGCCAGCGGCGGCATCGGTGCCTACGCCGCCCAGTACGTCCGCCACGGCGGCGGTACCCCGGTGGGCGTGGTGTCGTCACCGGAGCGGGCAGAGTTGCTCCACGAGATGGGGGTCGAGCACGTCATCGACCGCAAGGCCGAGGGCTACCAGTTCTGGAAGGACGAGCACACGCAGGATCCCGCCGAGTGGCGTCGCCTCGGCAAGAAGATCCGGGAGCTCACGGGCGTCGACCCCGACATCGTGTTCGAGCACCCGGGCCGCCAGACGATGGGCGCGTCCGTGTTCGTGTGCAAGCGGGGCGGGATGATCATCACGTGCGCGGCGACCTCGGGCTACACGATCGAATACGACAACCGGTACCTCTGGATGATGCTCAAGACCATCAAAGGCAGCCACTTCGCGAACTACCGCGAGGCGTGGGACGCCAACCGGCTCGTGGGCGAGGGCAAGATCCACCCGACGCTGTCGGTCGTGTACCCGCTCGACCAGACGGGCGAGGCGGCGGCGCAGGTGCACGGGAACCTCGTCGAGGGAAAGGTCGGGGTGCTGTGCCTGGCTCCCGAGGAGGGTCTCGGCGTCACGAACCCGGCGCTGCGCGAGGAGCACCTCGACCAGATCACGCTCTTCCGCCGGCATCACAAGGTGTGAGCTGGTGTCCGAGCCGGTCCTGACCGAGATCGACCACGTCGCCATCGCGGTGCGCGACCTCGACGGCGCCGTCGAGTACTACCGAGCCACGTACAGCGTCGATCCCGTGCACCGTGAGGTGGTCGACACGGACGGAGTCGAGGAGGTGCTGTTGCGCGTCGCCGAGTCGTACATCCAGCTCCTCACTCCCGTGCGCGACGACTCGCCGGTCGCGAAGTATCTCGACAAGAACGGCGAGGGGATTCACCACGTCGCGTACCGGGTCGACGACTGCGCCGCCGCTCTGGACCGGGTGAAGCGCGAAGGCCACCGGGTGATCGACGAAGCGCCCCGCCCCGGCAGCCGGGGCACGACCGTGGCGTTCGTCCACCCGAAGACGGCGTTCGGCACGCTCATCGAGCTCGTCCAGGAGTAGGACCTGCGCCTGCCCGACGGCCGGGCCCTCGCGTACGAGGAGCTCGGCGACCCGTCCGGAACGCCGGTCGTGCTGCTCCACGGCGCGCCCGGGTCCCGACTGTTCGCGCCTCCCGCCGACGTCCCGGCATCGCTCGGGATGCGACTGATCACCTTCGACCGTCCCGGCTTCGGCGGCTCGGACCGGCGCCCGGGCCGCACGGTGCCCGACACTGCCGGTGATGTCCGGGCGCTCACGGACGGTTTGGGTGTCGAGCGCTTCGCGGTGGTCGGCGTCTCGGCCGGTGGCGCCCATGCGTTGGCGTGCGCGGTGGCGTTGGGCGAACGCGTCTCAGCCGTTGCCGTCGCGTGCATGCCCGGCCCGCTCGACGAGGTGCCGGGCGCGTGGGACGCCCTCGACCGCCGGCAGCGCCCGGCGGCGGAGGTGGCCCGCCGGGACCCGACGCGCGCCGCCGTCGGCGTCGTTCGCTACAGCGAGCGATGGCTCGACGACCCGACGAGCTTCCTCGGCGGCGGGACCCCGGGCGATCGAGCCCTCCTCGCCGACCCCGGCACGGGCCGGATGCTCCGAGCCGACGTCACCGAGTCGCTGCGCGCGGGCGCCGGCGGCATGGCCGACGACCTGGTCGCCCTCTGGATGGCGTGGGGCTTCCGCATCGCCGACCTGCGGCCCGGGGTGCGCCTGTGGCACGGCTCCCAGGACACCCGGGGCGAGCCCGACTTCCGCTACCTGGCGGCGACCCTCCCCGCCTGCCGGGCTCACGTCTGGCCCGACGCCGGGCACCTCGGCGTGGTGCGCCACTGGCGGGAAGTCCTCGGCGCCGCCTCGACCGGCAGTTGAGCGTTCCGCGCTCAGATTTTCTGCCAATCCCGGGAACGTCCGACGGGCCCGGGCCGTTGCCAGAGATGGATCGGGGGCAAGGGCCCCCCGTCGGATGGAGGCGATGAAACGATGCTGATGCACTACGACCCGTTCCGGCACGCCGCGGGGTTCTTCGGGAACCCGGAGCGCGCGCCGTGGATCCCGATGGACGCCGTCCGCAAGGACGATCTCGTCGAGCTCCGGTTCGACCTGCCCGGTGTCCGGCCCGACTCGATCGACCTCACGGTCGAGCGCAACGTGCTCACCGTGAAGGCCGAGCGCAGCTGGTCGCCCGACGAGGGCGCGCAGGTGCTCGCCCGCGAGCGCACGCACGGGACGTTCACCCGCCGGGTACGACTCGGCTCTGCGCTCGACTCGGCCCACGTCGAGGCGCACTACGACGACGGCGTGCTCCGCGTGACGCTGCCCGTCGCCGAGACGGCCAAGCCGCACAAGGTCGAGATCCAGAGCGGTGAGCCGCAGGCAGTCGAGGTCGGCTCGAGCAACTGATCCGGTCGCGACCGAATCGTCAGGGCCCCGCTCCGGCGGGGCCCGCTCGCGTTTGCCGAGTGCATCGCTTCGGTGCACCGGCGTGTCGGCATGGGTACGCTGCGCGCCGCGCCGAGACGGGAGACGCGCATGGCGGAGTACAGGCGGACGCACGTCGTGCCGAACGAGGGGC
>JBKOWN010000136.1:0-3457 GCA_046724435.1 Actinomycetota bacterium | reverse complement strand
ATCCGCGTGCACCCCGGCGCGCAGGTGGACCGCGACGCGCTTGTCGCCCGTCTCGTCGCGTTCGGGTATCGGCGCGAGTACCAGGTCGAGGCGCGCGGCGAGGTCGCCGTGCGCGGGTCGATCGTCGACGTGTACCCGGCGACCGACGACCATCCCGTGCGCATCGATCTCTGGGGCGACGAGGTCGACCGCCTCTCGCGCTTCTCGGTCGCTGATCAGCGCTCGACTGACGAGATCGACGAAGCGTGGCTCTTCCCGGCCCGTGAGCTGCGCCCCAGCGACGAGGTGCGCGAGCGCGCGGCCGGGCTCGTCGCGCGCGAGCCATGGGGCCGGGAGCAGTGGGAGCGCCTCGCCGACGGCCAGGTGTTCGACGGCATGGAGTCGTGGCTCCCGTGGCTGTCCGACCGCGAGCACCTGCTGCCCGACCTGCTGCCCGACGACGCGCTCGTGCTGCTCGTCGAGCCGAAGCGCACGCGCGACCGCGCCCAGGAGCTCCTCGACGAGGAGGCATCGCTCGCGTCGACTCTCTCGGCCACGTGGGGCGCGACCTCCGGTCGCGCGTTCCCTCGCCTCTCACTGCCGTTCGACCGGCTGCTCGCGCACACGAAGGCGGGCGCGACCGCGGTCCTCGCTGCGCCCGAGTCGCCGGATACGCCCCTCCTCGCCGGCGCCGGCTTCGACCCGGTCGTCGGCGACACCGAGGGCCTCACGCGCCGGCTCCGCGACCTGCGCGATCGCGGCACCCGCGTGGTGCTTGCCGCCGACGGTGAAGGGACGGCGGGGCGTCTCCACGACGTGCTCGCCGGCGAGGGCATCACGACGATCCGCGGCGTGGCGCCGGGCGAGATCGGCATCGTGGTCGCGCCGCTCGAGCGGGGCGTCGTCGTGCCCGCCGCCGGGCTCGCGGTCATCGCCGAAGCCGACCTCACGGGCCGACGGCGTGTGCACCGCCGGCCGCGCGGGGCGCGCCGCGGCGCCGACTTCTACGACGCGCTCGAGCCCGGCGACTTCGTCGTGCACTACCAGCACGGGGTCGGCCGCTACAAGGAGATGACCACTCGCGCCATCGGCGGCGTCGAGCGCGACTATCTGCTGCTCGAGTACCGGGGCGGTGACAAGCTCTACGTCCCGACCGACCAGGTCGGCGCGGTGCGCCGCTACACCGGCGGCGACACGCCCTCGCTGAGCCGCATGGGCGGCAGCGACTGGGAGAAGACCCGCTCCCGCGTCCGGTCCGCGGTGCGCGAGATCGCCCAGGAACTCGTCGTCCTCTACCGCCGCCGGCTGGCGACGCCCGGCCACGCCTTCGGGCCCGACACACCGTGGCAGCGCGAGATCGAGGAAGCCTTCCCGTACGAGGAGACGCCCGACCAGGCGCAGGCGATCGAGGACGTGAAGGCCGACATGGAGCGTCCCGTCCCCATGGACCGCCTCGTGTGCGGCGACGTCGGGTACGGCAAGACCGAGGTCGCGATCCGGGCCGCGTTCAAGGCCGTGCAGGACGGCAAGCAGGTCGCGGTGCTCGTCCCGACCACGCTGCTCGCCAACCAGCACGGCCAGACGTTCCGCGAGCGCTTCGCGAACTACCCGGTGCGCGTCGAGGTGCTCTCGCGGTTCCTGACCGCGAGGGAGCAGGCCGCCGTGGTCCAGGGCCTCGGCGACGGCTCCGTCGACGTGGTGATCGCGACGCACCGGCTCTTGTCGGGCGACGTGCAGTTCAAGGATCTCGGCCTGCTGGTCGTCGACGAGGAGCAGCGCTTCGGTGTGCAGCACAAGGAGCTCGTCAAGCAGATCCGCGCCAACGTGGATGTGCTCACGCTCACCGCGACGCCCATCCCGCGCACGCTCGAGATGTCGCTCACCGGGATCCGCGACCTCTCCCTCGTGAACACGCCGCCCGAGGACCGCCAGCCCATCCTCACCTACGTCGGCGAGTTCGATGAGCGCGCTGCGGCCGAGGCGATCCGGCGGGAGCTGCTACGCGAGGGTCAGGTGTTCTTCGTCCACAACCGTGTGCAGGACATCGACTACGTGAGCGAGCAGCTGCGCGAGCTCGTCCCCGAGGCGCGCATCGGCGTGGCGCACGGGCAGATGGACGAGGGTCGCCTCGAGCGCGTCGTGCTCGATTTCTGGGAACGCGAGTACGACGTGCTCGTCTGCACGACGATCGTCGAGAGCGGCCTCGACATCCCGACGGTGAACACGCTCGTCGTCGATCGCTCCGATCTGCTCGGGCTCGCGCAGCTCTACCAGCTGCGCGGTCGCATCGGCCGCCGGGGCCAGCGCGCGTACGCGTACCTGTTCCACCCGCGCGAGCAGTCCCTCACCGAGGAGGCGTACGAGCGGCTCAAGACGATCGGCGAGTTCACGGATCTCGGCTCCGGGTTCAAGATCGCCATGCGCGACCTCGAGATCCGGGGGGCCGGCAACATGCTCGGCGCCGAGCAGTCCGGCCACATCGCCGCCGTCGGGTTCGACCTGTACTGCCAGCTCGTGACGGAGGCGGTCGGGGAGCTGAAGGGCGAGACGCCGCCTGCGCCGGTCGACGTGACGATCGACGTGCCGGTCGACGCATACCTGCCCACCGAGTACCTGTCGCGCGACGACGTGCGCATGGAGGCGTACCGGCGCCTGGCCGCGGTCACGACCCCGGCCGACGTCGACGACATCCGGGACGAGTGGCAGGACCGGTACGGGCCGCCTCCGGGCCCGGCGGCCGCGCTCCTCGACGTGGCGCGCCTGCGCGCCGAGTGCGCGCGCACTGGTGTGCGCAGCCTGTCGGTCCAGCGGGGAGTGGCGCGCCTCACCGGCCTCGAGCTCCGGGAGTCGGAGAAGATCCGGCTGCGGCGGCTCGTGCCCGGCGCGGTGGCCAAACCGGACGGCGAGGTCGCGATCCCCGTCTCGGGTTCGGGGGCCGCGCTCAGCTCGGCGCTCGTCGACCTGCTCGGGGAGCTGGTTCCCGCCGACGAAGCCGCGCCACTAGCATCCGCCGCGCCGTGAGATCACTTGTCCGCGTGCCGGTCGCGCTCGTCGCGATCGCCGCGATCGCCGCCGTCACCGCGAGCTGCAGCGCGGTCCGGCCGTCGGCCCTGACCGTGAACGGAAACGAGCTCTCTCGCGACTCGGTCGACCGCGAGCTGTCGGCGATCGCGGACAATCCCAACCTGAAGAACGAGATCGCCGCCACCGAGGGCACCATCAAGTCCGGCGGCAGCGCGATCTGGCTCACGCACGTCGTGACACAGCAAGTCGTCGACCGCGAGGTACGCCGGCGCGGCATCAAGGTGACGACGAATGACCGGCGGGCGGGCCAGGCGCAGGCCGCGAACTTCTTCGGCCCGCAGGCGCTGGACGCCTTCCCGAAGTGGTTCCGCGACCAGGCCGTCGGTGAGTTCTCCCGGCAGACGGCGCTCTTGCGCGCCAGCGGAACGCCGCCGAGCGACGCCGACGTTCGCGC
>JBKOWN010000021.1:0-6453 GCA_046724435.1 Actinomycetota bacterium | reverse complement strand
TCTCACGCATCCTCGGGCCCGCCGTCGGAGGCGTCCTGCTCGCGTTGATCGGCATTCCACCCGTCTTTCTGATCGTGGCGGTCTGCTACGTGCCCCTGATCGCTGTCACTGCCGTTCTGGCGCCGCGTGTCAACGATCCCGAACCTGCGCACCGGCCACGGCTACGGGAAGCGGCTCGCTTCTTCCTGGAATCGCATCTGCTCCGGTGGGCCATCCTCACCGCCACGCTCGCCGAAGCGCTCGCGCTCCCGTTGGTCAACATGATGCCGGCGGTCACCGAGTCGTTGAACCGCGATGCCGCCGACCGACTCGGCATCCTCGCGACTAGTTGTCGAGCCGATCCCGGACGGCGCCCCAGACCAGTTCGGCCACCGTGTCCGCATCGGAGTTCCCGTCGAGGACCACCCAGCCTCGAGCTGCACCCAGTGCGCGGTAGGCGTCGCGCACCGTGGCGTGGAACTCAGCCCCCGCCCGTTCGAGCCGGTCCCCCGGCGCGTCGCGCCGAGACGTCGCGACCGTTTCGTCGACGTCGAGCACGACGATGACGTCGGGCTCCAGGCCGCCGGTCGCCCAACGGTTCAGCTTCTCCACCTTCTCGACGCCGAGCCCGCGCGCGACACCCTGGTACACGAGCGACGACGGCACGTACCGGTCGCTCACGACGTCGGCTCCCCGCGCGAGCGCGGGCCGGATCACGTCGACGACCTCCTGCGCCCGGTCGGCCGCGAGGAGGAGCGCCTCGGTCGTCGGGTCGATGGGCTCGTCGCCGTCCAAGAGGAGCGCGCGGACGGCCGCCCCGGTCTGCGTCGCGCCGGGCTCGAACGTCTCGACCACGTCACGACCCCGGGACCGCAGCCGATCGGCAAGCAGCTGGGCCTGGGTGCTCTTGCCGCTGGCGTCGCCTCCCTCGAGCACGATGAACACTCCCATCTACGCACTCGCCTCGGGCGCGACGCCAGATGCGACGCGCTCGCGCTCACGTCGGCGCGCCCGCTGAACGGCGCGCCATGACACGAAGCCGGCGAAGAAGGCGATGAGCCCGCCACCCCACAAGGCGACTCGAACGCCCGGGATCGCGTACGTCGCCCCGCCGATCGCGATTGCGCGGTCCGTGAACAACGCGTCCGACACTGCGTCCCACATGTCCGCCCACAGCGGCGAGATCGTCAGCGATATGAGCAGGCACAGCCTGATCACCGTGTACAGCGCGGCAAACGTGCGGCCGCGCAGCTCGTCGGTGACATTCTCCTGGAGGACGGTGAAGCCGGTGACGTACGACGTTCCCGCGCAGGCGCCGACAACTCCGACGAGCAGCACGGCGAGCAGCGTGCTCGACACCGTCGCCGCCCCGATGAGGGCGATGCCGGTGGCCATGACCGCGAACTGAAAGACGGTCTGGCGCGAGAGTCGGCGTTGCACAGCGAGCAACGAGATGACGCCGATGGCGGCGCCGAACCCGAGCGCGGTCATGAGCAAGCCGAACGCGGCGCTCCCGCCGCCCAGCACCTGATCGGCGAAGACGGGCCCGAGTGGGATCATCGCACCACCCCCGATGATCCCGACGCCGATGCCGATGATCACACCGCGGACGATGGGATCGTGGCGGATGAAGCCGACCCCCTCGGAGATGTCGCGGAGGGTCGCCGTCCAATCGACCCGCTCCCCCTTCCGATCGATCGTGCGCGGGATCGGCAGACGCCAGATGATCATCGCCGAGACGAGGAATGTGATGCCGTCGACCCACAGCGCGAGGAACTCCTGATCGACGTTGAGCGAGGCGAAGGCGCTGAAGCCGCTGAGCCATACGGCTGCGTACGCGAGGAGCGCGAACGCGAGGGACGCCAGCGGAAACGTCCCGAAGGCGGCGAACAGACCGAGCGAGTTCGCCGATGTCAGCTGCTTCGTATCGACGAGGTTGGGAATCGACGCGTCCTTCGCCGGGCCCCACAACAACGAGAGGATCTCGAGCACGAACGACACGATGACGAGCCCGACCAGGCTGTCGACGAACGGGAGCAGGGCAAGGAGCCCGGCTCGTCCGATGTCGCACGCGACCATGACGCGTCGGCGGTCGAACCGGTCGACGATGACGCCGCCGACCGTGGCCAGGAAGAACCCGGGTACGACCCGAGCGACCATCACGAGGCTGACGGCGGCTCCCGACCCGCCCGACACCCGGGCCGCGATGGCGAGGATCGCGATGATCCCGATCCAGTCGCCCAGGCTGGAGACCACCTGGGCGATCCACAACTTGAAGAAGGAGCGGGTGCCGAAGACGCGCCAGAAGGCCGGCGGCAGGCCGGTCTCCTCGGGTGAGGCGGGAATGAACGGTGCCGGCTTCTCCGCCATTGCGAAGGTCAGGTTATGTGGAGCGCCACCACCCCGACAGCCGCGCGCTTACGCCCGTTCGGGTGCGACGGGCACGTCCGCACGGCCGTTCCCGTCGTCGGGCGCGACGGCGGGCGGCTCCATCGAGGCCACGACCTCGGCCGCGGTGGCGGGAGGCTTCTTCGCCCGCGTTCCCCCACGGGTGGCGCGCTTGCGACCGCCTGCCTTCTTCTTGGTGGCGGTGGACTTCTTCTTGGTGCCGCCCGCCTTCTTCTTCGTCGTCTTCGTCGTCTTCCGGGCGCGCTTGGCGGGTCCGCGGGACTCCCGCTCCCGCAGTAGCTCGACCGCCTCCTCGAGGTTCACGGACTTCGGGTCGGTGCCACGCGGGATCGTCGCGTTGAGCGACCCGTCGGTCACGTAGGGCCCGTACCTGCCGTCGAGCACGCGCACGGGCGCGCCGGTGTCCGGATGCTCGCCGAGCTCGGCGATGGGCGGCTTGGTCCGCCGGCGGTGCTGCTTGGGCTGGGCGAACAGGGCCTCCGCCCGCTCGACGGTGACCGTGAAGATCTCGTCCTCGGTCTCGAGGCTGCGGCTCTCCTTGCCCTTCTTCAGATAAGGGCCGTAGCGACCATTGTGGGCGGTGATCTTGTGGCCGTTGGCGTCGGCGCCCACCTCGCGGGGCAGGCGGAGCAGCTTGAGCGCGTCCTCGAACGTGATCGTGTCGAGGCTCATCGACGAAAGCAGCGAGGCGGTCTTCGGCTTCTCCTCGCCATCGACGAGCTCGCCCAGCTGCACGTACGGCCCGTACCGACCGTCGCGGGCGATCACCTCGAGGCCCGTCTCCGCGTCGGTGCCGAGTACCTGCGGGCCCTCGGCAGCGCGCGCGAGCAGCTCGACGGCGAGGTCGACGGTGAGCTCGTCGGGCGGGATGTCGTCGGCGAGGGACGCTCGCTCGTCCTCGCGCTCGAGGTACGGGCCGAACTTGCCGACCCGTACGTTGATCGTCCGGCCGTCGTCGTCCTTGCCGATTTCGATCGTGTTGACCTCGCGCGGGTCGATCTCGGCGAGGTGCTCCTCGCCGACGAGGTCCTTGAGTCCGCGCTGGCCGTTCCCGAAGTAGAAGTCGTGCAGCCAGTGGTCGGACTCGCCTTCGCCGTTGGCGATGAGGTCGAGCGCCTCTTCCATCGTGGCGGTGAAGTCGTAGTCGACGAGGTGCGGGAAGTACCGCTCCATCAGCTGGAGCTTGGCGAACGCCGTCCATGACGGCACCAGCGCACTGCCCTTCTTCCAGACGTACCCGCGTTCGTGCGTGATCGTCTGGATGACCGACGCGTAGGTGGACGGACGGCCGATGCCGCGCTCCTCGAGCTCCTTCACGAGGCTCGCCTCCGTGTAACGAGCCGGAGGCTGGGTGTTGTGACCGGCAGCGGCGAGCGTCTCGCAGCCGACGGCGTCACCCTCGGCGAGGGGCGGCATCGGCGATTCCGCGTCCTCGCGCTCGGCCGCGGGATCATCGGCGCCCTCGACGTAGGCGCGCCGGAACCCGAGGAACTCGTACGTCTTGCCCGACGCGGCGAACACCGCCGTCTCGCCCGTCGTCGACGTCGCCGACAGGCGAATCGACACGCGCCGGGCACGCGCGTCCGTCATCTGCGACGCCAGCGTGCGCATCCACACCAACTGATAGAGACGACGTTCGTCCGTGCCGAGCTCGGCTCGCACCGCGTCGGGACTGCGCATGTGCTCACCGGCGGGGCGGATCGCCTCGTGCGCTTCCTGTGCGTTCTTGACCTTGCCCTGGTACGTGCGGGGCGCGTCGGGTAGGTACTCGTCGCCGTACAGGTTGCGGACTCGCTCGCGCGCACCGTTGATCGCCTGGTCCGACAGGTTGGTCGAGTCGGTGCGGACGTAGGTGACGTACCCACGCTCGTACAGACCCTGGGCGACGCGCATGGTGCGCCCGGCCGAGAATCGCAGCTTCCGGCCCGCTTCTTGCTGGAGCGTCGACGTCGTGAACGGCGCCTTCGGTCGCTCGGTGAACGCCTTCGACTCGACCGAGGCCACCTGGTACTGCACGTCGCGAAGTCGCTCGACCAGCGCCTCGGCTTCGGCCCGCTGGAGGCGGACGACGGGATCGCCGCCGCGGGCGTCGGCGGCGACCTGGCCGGTGGCGGGGTCGAAGTCCCGGCCGCTGGCAACCTTGCTCCCGTCGAGCTCGACGAGCGTGGCCGGAAACGCCGATCCGTCGGTGGAGCCGCCGGGGGTGGTCGCGGGGGCGAAGGTGCCCTCGAGGTCCCAGTACTCGGCGGCCCGGAAGGCCATGCGGGCCCGCTCGCGCTCGACGACGAGCCGGGTGGCGACGCTCTGGACCCGACCCGCCGACAGCCGGGGCATCATCTTCTTCCAGAGGACGGGAGACATCTCGTAGCCGACGAGGCGGTCGAGGACCCGGCGGGCCTCCTGCGCGTCAACGAGCTTCATGTCGAGCTCGCGCCAGTTCTGGATCGCCTCCTCGATGGCCGTGCGCGTGATCTCGTGGAAGACCATGCGCCGCACCGGCACGTCGGGCTCGAGCACCTCGAGGACGTGCCACGAGATCGCCTCGCCCTCGCGGTCTTCGTCGGTGGCGAGATAGAGCTCGCTGGCGCCCTTCAGCGCGTCCTTGAGCTCCTTGACGACGTCCTTCTTCTTCTTGGGGATGACGTAGATCGGTTGGAAGTGGTTCTCGACGTCGATCCCCAGACGCCCGGCGTCGGTGCCCTTGTACTTCTTGGGGACTTCACTCGCGTTGCTGGGCAGGTCGCGGATGTGCCCGACGCTCGACGCCACGACGTAGTCCGCGCCGAGGTAACCCGCGATGGTGCGGGCCTTCGCCGGGGACTCGACGATCACGAGTGGCTTGGGCACACTCTCTCCTTTGGTCGCCCTCGCGAGCTCGGGCTCCTGCCGCACCGATCGGCAAAGCCGTCGACGCCGCGAAATCCTCGTGTGAATGGGTACGAACGGGCCAACCGGGGGAAGTCGGCCTCACCGTGGTGCCACGAACCGGGTGCCCGTGTCAAACATTCCCTGCGGTGTCTGCTCCGCATCGTGCTCCCGGTTCGTCTTGTCTATCGTGTCAACCCATGCACTTGGCGGCACTGAGCCTGAACCCCAGAGATCTCCTGGATTCGTTCGGCCCGTGGGCGACGCTCGGGCTCTTTCTCATCATCTTTGCCGAGACCGGGTTGCTGATCGGGTTCTTCCTCCCGGGTGACTCGCTGCTCTTCACCGCCGGCATCCTTGCCTCGCAGGGCAATCTCAACATCGCGGTGATCGCGATCGGCTGCTTCCTCGCCGCGGTCATCGGTGACCAGGTCGGGTACACGATCGGTCACCGCGCGGGACCACCGCTGTTCCGTCGCCCCGACTCCCGGATCTTCAAACAGAGATACGTCGATCGCACCAAGGAGTTCTTCGACAAGCACGGGCCGAAGACCATTCTGCTGGCGCGGTTCGTGCCGGTCGTGCGCACATTCGCGCCGGTGCTCGCCGGCGTTGGGGAGATGGACCGCCGCACGTTCACCACCTACAACGTCGTCGGCGGATTCGTCTGGGCGGTCGGCGTGACGGTGGCGGGATACCTCCTCGGCTCGGCTATCGGCAGCGACATCGACAAGTACCTTCTGCCGATCATCGCGGTCATCGTCGTGCTCTCGATCCTTCCTCCTCTGATCGAGATGCGGCGGGAGCGCCGCCGCACCCGCGCTGCCGCGACCGTGTCCACCGCCGACGCTGATGCCAAGGCCGCCGACCTCCGCGAGGCCGTCACCGAGGACTAGCGCCGACGGGTGGAGACCCCTTCGGCGGGCTCGAAGCGGTAGCCCATCCCGGGCTCGGTGATGAAGTAGCGGGGGTGAGCAGGCTCGGGCTCGAGCTTGCGGCGCACCTGGGCCATGAAGACCCGCAGGTAGTTCGTCTCGTCCTGGTACTGGGGGCCCCACACTTCCTGGAGGAGCTGGCGCTGGGCCACGAGGCGCCCCCGGTTGCGGACGAGCACCTCGATGAGGTGCCATTCGGTCGGTGTGAGGCGCACCTCAACGCCGTCGCGCCGCACCTTCTTGGCTGCCAGGTCGATCGTGAAGT
>JBKOWN010000197.1:0-12890 GCA_046724435.1 Actinomycetota bacterium | reverse complement strand
GGCGGGGGCTTCGGTCGGCCCTCGACCTCAGCCGCGAGGAGCTCCGCCCGGTGCTGCAACGCATGTTGCTCGCTCCGGCGCAGGAGCGGGCCGAAGAACCACTGGAAGTACGGGACGTGCGGCGCGGCCTCGAGGACCATCGAGACCCGGGCCCGTCCCGTGTCGTCGGGCTCGATCTCGACGCACACACGGGCATTCGGATCGGTCCAATCGGGCAAGGATCCGGTGAGCCTGCCGTCGTCATCGCGGTGGAGCCTGAGCGCTTCGCGCGCGACTTCCTCGACCTCGGCCGGCGACGCCCCGACGGTGACGATCACGGCCCGAGGCACGTGCGGCATGCTAGGGCGTTCGCCCTCCATCACCATCAGGAGCGCTCATGCCCAAGTTGAAGCCCGGTGATGCAGCACCCGACTTCGCGCTCAGCGACCAGCGCGGGAAGACCGTGAAGCTGAAGGACTTTCGCGGCAAGAAGCTCGTTGTCTATTTCTACCCGAAGGCCGACACGCCCGGGTGCACGACACAATCGTGTGCACTGCGCGACGCCGAGCCCGACTTGAAGAAGCTCAAGGCCAAGGTTGTGGGCATCAGCCCCGACACGCCCGAGAAGCAGAAGAAATTCGACGAGAAGTACGACCTGGGCTTTCCGCTCCTCGCCGACGAGAACCACAAGGTGGCGCAGGCGTGGGGGACGTGGGGCAAGAAGACCCTGTACGGGCGAAGCTTCATGGGGATCATCCGCTCCGCGTTCGTCGTCGACGAGAAGGGCAAGGTCGCCGACGCCTTCTACAAGGTCAGCCCGAAGGCCACCGTCCCGAACGTGACTGACGCGCTCGAAGCCTGACCCTCCGTCTTTCGACCCTCAATGTCGCCCGCTACGCGCCGATGGCATGGAACCCTCCGTCGACGTGCAGCATCTCTCCGGTCGTCGCCGGGAAGAGATCAGACAGCAACGCTACGCAGGCCTTGGCGACCGGCTCGGTGTCCTTGATGTTCCAGCCGAGCGGTGCGCGCTCGTCCCAGACCGACTCGAACTGCTCGAACCCCGGGATGCTCCGCGCCGCGATCGTGCGGATCGGCCCCGCGCACACGAGATTGACCCGAATGCCCTTGGGGCCGAGGTCGCGCGCCAAATAGCGGGCGGTCGACTCGAAGGCGCTCTTGGCGACACCCATCCAGTCGTAGACGGGCCATGCCTGCGTGTTGTCGAAATCAAGCCCGACGATCGACCCCCCGTCGCCCATCAGGGGGAGTGCGCCAACGGCCAACGCCTTCAGCGAGTACGCCGAGACCTGGAGCGCAACGGCGACGTCTTCCCAGGGCGCGGTGAGGAACCCGCCGCCCAGGCACGACTCGGGCGCGAACCCGATGGCGTGGAGCACGCCGTCGAGATGGCCGCCGACGCGGCCGGCGAGCGCGTCGACGTCCTCGGAGTTGCTGACGTCGAGCTCGACGATCTCGGGCATCGCCGACAGGCGCTTGGCGGCTCGTTGCGTGAGGCTCATCACCCGTCCGAACGACGTGAGCACGACCTCGGCGCCCTCTTCCTGGGCCAACTTCGCGACCCCGAACGCCATCGACGAGTCGTTGAGCACGCCGGTGACGAGGATTCGCCGTCCGTCGAGGAGCATCGGCCGATTCTGCCTCAGAGCGGCGAGTTCGAGTGGCGGCGGGAAGAAGGGCGCTCCTGCTTCGTCGCGAGGCGAGCCAGGGCCGCCCCGAGAGCGCGGCGGGTGTCGGCGGGCGCAATGACCTCGTCGACGTAGCCACGCTCGGCGGCGGGCAATGGGCTCGCGAACCGGTCGCCGTACTCCTGCACGAGATCGGCGTGCGCGGCGCGGCGCGGCGCCTCGTCGGGGATCCGGGCGAGGCGCTTGCCGTGCAGGATCTGCACCGCGCCCGTGGCGCCCATCACGGCGATCTCGGCGCCGGGCCATGCGCAGTACCAGTCGTTCCCGAGCGTCTTCGAGTCCATAACGATGTACGCGCCGCCGTAGCCCTTGCGGAGCACGACGCACAGCCTTGGCACTGTGGCCGCGGCGTACGCGTGCACGAGCTGGGCGCCGTGCCGGATCATGCCCCGCCATTCGAGGTCGGTGCCGGGCTCGAACCCGGGCGTGTCGACGAACGTCAGGAGCGGCACGTTGAACGCGTCGCACCACTGCACGAACCGCGCTCCCTTGCGGGACGCGTCGATGTCGAGCGTCCCGGCTCGCTGGCTCGGCTGGTTGGCGAGGACGCCGATCGCGCGTCCACCGAGTCGGGCCAGCGCCGTCACGAGGTTCGGTGCATGGTGCGCGCGCAGCTCCAGGAGGCTGCCGGCGTCCACGACGTCGCCGATGACGTCGCGCACGTCGTACGACGCCTTCGACGCGTCCGGCACCGCCGCCGCCGCGAGCGCGCAGTCGCGGTCGACCGGGTCCGGCTCAGGTATCCACGGCGGGTCTTCGAGGTGATGATCGGGCAGGTAGTCGAGGATCGCAGCGAGCCCGGAGAGCGCATCGGCGTCATCCTCCACGACGAGGGAAGCCACACCGCTGCGGAAACTGTGGACAGCCGCGCCGCCGAGGTCCATGGGACTCACGGGCACACCGGTGAACTCGGTCACCGTGTCGGGTCCGGTGACGTACGCGAACGCGTCGGCCGTCATCACGACCTGGTCGACGAGCCCGAGCACGAGGGCGGGTCCGGACACACACGGCCCGACCACCGCGAGGAGCGTGGGCACGACACCCGAGGCTTCGCTCAAGGCACGCGCGACGCGCCCGGCCGCGTGCAGCGACTCCAGGCCCTCGCCGACGTCTGCGCCCGACGTGGCGACGGCGCCGACCACGGGCACGCCGAGATCGATCCCGAGGCGTACGGCCCGCTCGAGCGCCTCGCCCTCCGCCACGCCGATCGCGCCGCGGTGCTTGCCGCCTTCGAGGCGGAACCAGCTGACGGTTCGGCCGTGCAGATCCGAGATGGCAGCGGTGACTGCGTCGCTGCGCTCTCCCATCACTGGCGCCGCCGGCGTCGGCGAGAACAGCGGCGTCACGATGCTGCGATCAGTCTGCGCTGGTGAGAACGAGGCTCGCGTTGTGGCCGCCGAACCCGAACGAGTTGGAGATCGCCGGCTTCGGGCCGACGTCGCGGGGTGAGCCCGCCACGACGTCGAGCTCGATGTCGTCGCCGACGCGCTCTAGGTTCGCAGTCGGCGGGACGATGCCCTCGCGCACGGAGAGGAGAGCGGCGACCGCTTCGACCGCGCCCGCCGCGCCGATCAGGTGGCCGGTCACGCCCTTGGTCGACGTGACCACCGGCGGGGCGTCGCCGAAGACCTTGCGGACGGCTTCCGCTTCGGCGGCGTCGTTCAGCGGCGTCGACGTGCCGTGTGCGTTCACGTGCCCGATCGCAGACGACTCCATAGCGGCGTCGTCGAGCGCGAGCTGCATGCAGACGGCGGCGCCGGCACCGCCGGGGGACGGAGCGGTGATGTGGTACGCGTCGGCGTTGCGTCCGTAGCCCGCGACCTCGCCGTACACGGTCGCGCCCCGTGCACGTGCCCGCTCGAGCGGCTCGAGCACGACACAACCGGCGCCCTCGCCGATCACGAAGCCGTCGCGGTCGGCGTCGAATGGCCTGGACGCACGCTGGGGATCGTCGTTGCGCGAGCTGAGCGCGCCCATACGGGCAAAGGCGGCGATGGTGAGCGGTGTCACCGCTGCCTCCGTGCCGCCTGCCATCACGACGTCCGCGGTGCCGTCGCGGATCAGGCGGACGCCCTCGCCGATGGCGTGCGCGCCCGCGGCGCAGGCGGTGGCGACACACAGGTTCGGCCCTGTCCAGCCCAGCTGCATGGCGACGACGCCCGCGGTCGCGTTCGGCATCATCATCGGAACGAAGAACGGGCTGACGCGGGACGGGCCCTTCTCGAAATACAGAAGCTCGTTCTCCTCGAGGGTGTGAAGTCCGCCGACACCGGTGGCGATGATCACGGCGCACCGGCTCGGGTCGGCGCCCAGCTCTCCGGCGTCTCCCAGCGCGTCGGCGGCGGCACCGAAGCCGAGCTGCGTGACCCGGTCCTGGCGGCGCGCTTCCTTTGGCCCGAAGTACTCGACCGCATCGAAGTCTCGTACCTCGCCGGCGAACGTGATCGACAAGGCGGCGGGGTCGAAACTCTCGATCGTGCGCGCGCTCGCCCGACCTGCGCACAGCTCTTCCCAGAACGACGCCACGTCGTTCCCGGCCGGCGTCTTGACGCCGACGCCGGTTACGACAACACGCGGGCGACCACGCGGGTCGAGGTCGCTCATGCTTCGGCGCCGACTTTGGACAGCACGAGGTCGACGGCCTGTCCGACTGTCGTGACGCCCTCGAGATCCTCCTCGGGCACCGAGATGTCGAAGCGCTCTTCGAGCCCCATCACCATCTCGACAAGGTCGAGGCTGTCGGCGTCGAGATCCTCCTTGAAGCGCGCGTTCTCGGTGACGCTGTCGGGTTCCACGCTCAGGACCTCGACGGCGACCTCGCGTAGCACGCCGAGTGCTTCGTCACGTTCCATCCAATCCTCCAGTCGCGTACGGATGGTCGGGGTTCAGTGTCCCATCCCGAGGCCCCCGTCGACGGAGACGAGAGCTCCGGTGACGTACCCGGCAGGCTCCGAACAGAGAAACGCCACCACGGCGCTCACCTCGTCCGGCCTGCCGAACCTACCCAGTGGCACCGCTTCCTCCGCCTTGACCTGCCACTCGTCGGAGAGGCCTTCGGTCATCGAAGTCACGATAGGCCCCGGTGCGACGACGTTGCAGGTGACGTTGCGCGGTGCGAGCTCCCGGGCGACGGAGCGCGTCAGCCCCAAGAGACCGGCCTTCGCCGCCGCGTAGTTCGCCTGACCGGGCCCGCCGCGATGTGCGCCGACCGATGAGACGTTGACGATGCGGCCCCACCGGGCGCGCATCATTTTGGGCGCGGCGCGTCGGATCGTATGGAACGCGCCGGTGAGGTTGGTATCGATGACGCGTTGCCATTGCTCGTCGGACATGCGGGCGACGAGCCCGTCCTCCGTGGTGCCGGCGTTGTTCACGAGCAGTTCGACGGGCCCGAGTGCCTGTTCGATCTCCGTGAACGCACTGTCGACCGCGGCAGGGTCCCGTATGTCGGCTCGCACCGCGATCGTGTCGGCGCCGGCCTTCTCGACGGCCGCGCGCGTCGCCTTGGCGCCGTCGTCGTCGCTCGAATAGCAGAACGCGACGCGGTGGCCGTCTTCAGCGAGTGCGACCGCGCAGGCGCGACCGATTCCGCGAGACCCACCAGTCACGAACGCGGTCCGAGCGTCCGTCACGGCTTTCCCCATTGCAGGAGCGCGCTGGCCCAGGTCATGCCGGCACCGAACCCTGACATCAGCACGAGGTCGTCGTCGCGCAGCCGGCCGGCGTCGGCAGCCTCGGCCAGCGCTAGCGGGATCGAAGCCGCCGAGGTGTTGCCGTAGTGGTCGATGTTCACGATCGTGCGCTCGGCCGGGATGCCCAACCGGCTCGAGGCCGATTCGATGATGCGAATGTTCGCCTGGTGCGGGACGAAGCACGCCACATCCGAGGGTGCCACCCCGGCGCGATCGAGCGTCGTACGAGCGGACTCGACGACTGCGCGCACCGCTCGCCGGAAGACCTCCTGGCCCTGCATCTTCAGGTATTGCTCGCCGGCGGCGATGGTCTCGGGCGTGGCCGGCATGCGGCTGCCGCCGGCGCGGATCTCGAGCAGCCCAGCGGCGGAGCCGTCGCAGCCGAGGTCCCAGGCGAGAACGCCGGGCCCGTCGTCGGGCGAGCGGCTGAGCACGGCGGCGGCGGCACCGTCGCCGAAGAGGATGCACGTCGCCCGGTCGTCGGGGTCGATCAGGCGGCTGAGGATCTCCGAGCCGACGATCAGCACGTGATCGAGGTTGCCGGAGGTCAGGAGCGACGAGCCGACCACGAGCATGTAGACGAACCCGGCGCATCCGGCGCCGAGGTCGAAGGAGCCGCATCGAAGCCCGAGGCCCTCACCGACGAACGCGCCGGTGTGGGGGATCGGCTGCTCCGGGCTGGCGGTGGCCACGATGAGCAGGTCGATCGCGTCGGGTGTGATCCCGGCCTGCTTGATCGCCGCCGTGCCGGCGTCGATGGCGAGCGACGCGGTCGTATCGGTCGTCGCCGCGACGTGCCGCTCGCGAATCCCAGTGCGCTCGACGATCCACGCGTCGGTTGTGTCGACGCGCTGCTCCATCTCGGCGTTCGTGACGAGCTTCTCGGGAACGGCCGTCCCCCAGCCGCCGACGCAGGCTCGCACCGCTATGCCACTCGCAGCCAGGCGACGGGCTCACCCTGACGGAGACGCTCGCCGTCGTCGGCGAGCAGCCCGGCGATGATGCCTCGGAAGGGGCTGCGGACGGGGGTTGAGATTCCCGGCCCTTCGATCACACCCACAGCTTGCCCTGCATCGACGCTCTGCCCACATGCGTGGTCGTGGCCGAACAGCGGCCGGAACACGCCGACCGACGGGGCCACGATCACCCGCTCGGGCACCGCCAGGCCCTCGCCGTGCACAAGCGACAATTCCATGGTCATCGAACCTCCGTGAGTGCGGGCAGATCTTCGGGGGTGGCGACGCCCTGCACGGGCAGATCGGCCACGATCCGCTTCGCCAGCGTCGCCAGCATCGAGCCGTGTCCGACTTCCAGGCACCGCGTGGCGCCCATGCCGTTGATGGTCTCCATCGAGGTGCGCCACCGAACCGGGTCCGTGACGTGCACGGCGAGGCGGGAGCGCCAGCCGTCGGCGTCCTCATAGGGCTGGGCGTCCCCGTTCGAGACGACCGGGGCGTTCGGCGCCGACAGGGGGACCGTCGGCAACTCGGCCGCGATGCCCTCGGCGGCATCGCGCATCAACGGGGTGTGGAAGGCGCCGCCGACGTTCAACGGCGTGGCCCGCTTCACGCCGAGCTGCTTGGCCTGGGCGGAGGCGGCTTCGATGCCGCCGACGGTGCCCGCGATCACGACCTGGCCGGGGGCGTTGTCGTTGGCGATCCAGCACCCGTCGGTGGCGGTACGGCATGCCTCTTCGGCCTGCTCGAGTGAAGCGCCGAGCAGGGCGGCCATGCGGCCGGGATGCGTGTCGGCGGCCGCCTGGGTGAGCTCCGCCCGTCGGGCGGCGAACTGCACGCCCTCCTCGAGGGGCAGTGCTCCGGAGGCGACGAGTGCCGTGACCTGCCCGAGGGAGTGCCCTGCGAACGCAATCGGCGCCTCGATGCGCTCGCGAACGGCCTCCCACACCACCAGCGACGTCAACAGGACGGCGAGTTGAGCGTCGCGGGTTCGGGCGAGCTGCGCGGCGGGCGCGTCGAGGATGAGAGAGGAGAGGGGCTCACCCAGGGCGGCCTCGGCCCGATCGACGACGCTCCAGGCCGGCTGGTCGCGCCACGGCGCGCCCATACCTTCGGATTGGGTCCCCTGACCGGGGAAGATGACGACGATGCCCACGAGCTCGCTTCCGCCCGAACGGGTGATTGCTGCTCCGACCAACCGTGCCCGCGCAGGGTTACACGGTCAGATCGCGCTCAGGTAAACGGCATGTAACGTCTCGCGGCTAGTGGCGGCGACCTGGGGAACGAAGCCGGTGGAAATCGATTCCGACGCGCTCATCGCCCTGCTCCCTCACCGGCCGCCGTTCCGGTTCGTCGATGCCGTGGAGGCCCTCGAGCCCGGTGTCTCCGTGCGAGGCCGTTACCGCGTCACCGGCGACGAGGCGTTCCTTGCCGGGCACTTCCCCGGAAACCCGGTCTTTCCCGGCGTCCTCCAGCTCGAGGCGCTGGCACAGACGGGCGCCATCGCCGTGCTGGCGGACGACCGCTACGCCGGCAAGCTGCCCCTCTTCGGCGGAGTGGAGAAGGTGCGATTCCGCCGGCTCGTGCGGCCGGGCAACGAGCTGGTGACAGACGTCGAACTCGAGCGCCTCAGCACCCGGGGCGGCTGGGGCCGAGGCCGGGCGACGGTCGACGGAAAGGTGGCCTGCGAAGCGCGGCTGTTCTTCGCGCTCGCGAACGCCGAATAGCTACGAGGCCGACGAGCGGCGCTCGGGGTCGAGGTCGAAGACCTCGGCGCGGGGACCCGACGGGCCCTCGGCTTCCTCTTCGTCCTCCTCCTCGGCGATCGCCTTGGGGCTGTCACCGAGCAGGAGCCTGGCCTCGACGTCGCCGGGGATCCTCGGTTCCGACCGGATCCGCCGCCACGGCGCCACCACGATGACGACAATTACCCCGAGGCATGCGACCCCGACCAGGATCGCCACCCACTGATTGGTTTCCAGAGCGAGGGACATCACTACTCCGCGCGTCTAACTGTCTTTCATCCTAACGACCAGCTACCCACATACCGCGTTTTCAGACCGGTCGATCCGACGCCAGCCCGGCCGCGTGCCCCGGGTGGGATTCGAACCCACACGCCCTTTCGGACAATGGATTTTGAGTCCATCTTGTCTGCCAGATTCCAACACCGGGGCTTGGATCGAGGTTACCGACGCGTCAACGAGCGACCGGAGGATCCGTCGCCGGTACCAAAGCGCCCCTCGCCCGCTCATAGGGCGGGGGGCGTCGAAGGCCTCGGTGGCGGGCGCCCGTGCACTGCCGCACGGACGCTCCGCCAAAGAAGCCGTGTTCGCTCGCTGGTGGCGTGCTTACCGATTCTGTGGGGGGGTGACCGGCACAGACTGGCCTGGAGCCTTCCCCGGCGGGAGCGTTGGCGGCGGGCAGCCGCGGCCCTCGCACTTCTGCGTGGTCGGAGGCGCGTTGCCACTGGTCGTCGGGGTTGTCGGCGTTGTCGTCGGGCTTGTCGGCGTGCTCCCCGCGTTCCCGACCGCTGTCTTGACCTGCTGCGGGATGGACGTGGCTTGCTTCTCCGTCTTCGCGATCCCCAGGCAGTTCGTACCGGCGTTATCGGTGCAGATGATTGTGGCCGTCGGAGTGCTGCACGCCCCGATCGTGGCCGCCGCGGCGAAGTCGCCGCCGAGGCTGGGGCAAACGACATCTGTCAACACCGGGATGCTCAGCTTCTGCTTCCACACGTGGGAGTCAGACACGGTTTGCGTCGTCAGCTCGACCCCTTTGGGCGCCCGGACAGAGTCCTTGGGGGCGACTCTGGCCTTGATGGTGTCGACCGCCGAACACTTCTTCGTCTTGTTGTTGCAATAAACGGTCTTTCCGCCCGGCAGATCACAGATGCCAGAGGTCGAATTCACCCCCGCGGTGAACGTGCCGCTGCCCTTGGCGCAACTGGCCTTGAGTTCTTTAACGCTGTTGATCTGCTTCGCTTCGGCAATCGTCGCCGTCCCCACCACCAGACCCGACGCGATCGCGAGCACTGCGAGCGCGCGAATCCCGCCGCGCAATCCCGACCGTCTCGAGAACCCCGTTCCTGCCAGCATGAACCTCTCCTTGGTGTCAAACCCAGGGCTGATCCCTCGGGCCTGGTCTTCGAGTTTGAGGTGGGGCGCTCAAGATCTGCTGTGCCGCGCGCTCAACGACGGCTCAACGCTCGACGGCTGGAGTCAGCTGGAAGCCACCGGCTGTGGAACCCCGATCGCCTGAGCTGCGGGGCGGCAGCTGGCTGTGCCGGCGTTGCTGCTAATTCGCGCCCGCGCTGATCCGGGATGAGGCGCTCGATCTACTCAGGATCGGACCCCGAGTGGGTCGTGCTTCCTAGTCAGAGCCGGCGGAGATGCCGAGCCGTTTGGCGATCACGTTGTTCATGATCTGGTCGGTGCCGGCGCCGATGCGCTGGAGGCGAGCGTCGCGCCAGGCCCGGCTCACCGGAGTCTCTTCCATGTATCCGTAGCCGCCGTATACCTGGAGACAAGTGTCGGCGAGGCGGTTCTGCATCTGCGCGCAATACTTCTTCGCCATCGAGATCTCAGCGACGGGGTACTCGCCGTGTTGGATCCGCCATACGGTCGCGTAGAGAAGAGCGCGCCCCGCTTCGAGCTCGGTTGCGGCGTCGGCGAGCATGTGCGCGATCACCTGATGATCGGCGATGGGCTTCCCGAACGCGCGCCGTTCCCGGGCGTAGGCGATGGTCTCCCCGAGGATCTTCTCGGCCTGGCCGACCGAAGCCGCGGCGCCCGCCAGACGCTCGTACTGGAACTGCCACATCTGCTGGGAGAATCCCTGACCGGCTTCGAGGCCGATGAGGTTGGCGTGCGGAACCGGCACATCGTCGAGCGCGATCTCGGCGGTGTCGCTGGAGCACATCCCGAGCTTCTTTAGCGTCCGCGAGACCGACACGCCGGGTAGATCCGTGTCGACGAGGAATAATGAGATGCCGCGGTATCCCGAGCCGACCTCGGTCTGGGCGACGAGCGTCAGAAAGTCGGCCCGCGCGCCGTTCGTGATGAACATCTTGCGGCCGTTGACGATCCACGTCTCGCCGTCTCGCACTGCGCGCGTCGAGATGTTCGCGACGTCCGAGCCGGCGTCGGGCTCGGAGACGGTGATCGCGCCGATCTTCTCGCCCGCGATCGCAGGGCGCAGGTAACGCTCGCGTTGGTCGTCGGTGCCGAACTCCGCCAGCGCGGGCGTTGCCATGTCGGTCTGCACCGAGATCGCCATCGGGATGGCGCCCGCCCCACAGTGCGAAAGCTCCTCGATGAACACGATCTCGGCGGCGAGGTCGCCACCGGCGCCGCCCCAACGATCGGGGTAGTGCAACCCGAGGAAGCCGAGCTCGCCGCAACGCCTGAACACCCAGTCGGGGAAGTAGCCCGCCGCCTCCCACTCGTCGACCGACGGCGCCAGCTCCTTGTCGACGAACCGTCGCACTGCGGCGCGCAGCTCGTCGTGCTCGGGCGTGAAGATCGCGCTGGGGACGTCCACGCCCCCATTCTGCCCCGGTTTCCAGGCGGTTTCGCGGCCCCAAGCCGTAGACTCTCTGTCCCATGTCCCAGTCGATCCTCCAGCGACGTCTCGTCGACGTGAGCGAGCGGCTCAAGCGTCTGCGGACAGAGCTGGGAGTGACCAACGAGCAGGTTGCGTTCCTCGAGGACGAGGCCGACGAAGCTCGCCTGCGTGCGCTCGTCGCGGAGACACCGCTCGGTGATGTCGAGGCTCGCGACGCCCGCCGTCATGCGGACGCGCTGGCGCGACACCGCGACGCGCTCGCTGAGTCGATCGCCGAGCTCGAGCGCGAGCAGGACGCGCTGCTCGACCGGATGGCGGCCGAGCTCTCCGCCCACTGATCCCCCCCGAACCACGGAGCGCGCCCGTGCCGGACCCCACACGCGTCGTGATCGCGGAGGACGAGGCGATCATCCGCCTCGATCTCAAGGAGCTCCTCGAAGAGGAGGGCTACGAGGTCGTGGGCGAGACCGGGCGCGGCGACGAGGCCATCGAGCTCGTTCGTCAGAACCAGCCCGACCTCGTCATCCTCGACATCAAGATGCCCGGGATGGACGGCCTCACCGCGGCGCGTCACATCACGAGTGAGCGTCTCGCCGCGGTGCTCGTGCTCACGGCGTTCTCGCAGCGTGACCTAGTCGAGCAAGCCCGTGACGCCGGCGCGCTCGCGTACCTGGTCAAGCCGTTCCAGAAGAGTGACCTCATCCCCGCCATCGAGATGGCGCTCGGGCGCTATGCCGAGCTCGCGTCGCTCGAGCGCGACGTCGGCAACCTCGCCGAGCGCCTCGAGGAACGCAAGACGATTGACCGCGCCAAGGGCGTCCTCATGGACCAGCACGGCACGACCGAGCAGGAAGCGTGGCGGTTCCTCCAACAGCAGGCCATGCACAACCGGGTCAAGGTGCATGACATCGCCCGTCGCGTCGTTGACGGCGAGCTCAGTCCCTGAACCGCGCGTCCGATTCCGTTTCATGGTCGCGCGGCGCGGGTACCCAGCCGGCAGAGGCAGCCGAGCCCGGCTGTCCGGACCTGGAGGATTCAGTTGCTGCTCGCCGCGTTCGAACCCGCGTCAAAAGAGCTAGCGATTTTCTACATCATCTCTGTGGCCTGCTTCGTCGTCGCCGCGCTTGCGGGCCCCTCCGTCGGCCGCCGCGCCGGGGGCTCCTTGGGGCTCGTGGCCATCGGGTTGGCCTTCTTCGTGTTTCCCAGCATGTGGACGCAGGTCGACGCTGCGTTCTGACCAGCCATAGCGCGCCGGAGCGGGAGTCGCCGGCCTCGGTTGCCGGCGACTCTCCGCGTGTGGACCGGGGTGCCGGGCATACGATCGGGACGTGCCCAAGCTCCTTCTTCTCGACGGCCACTCTCTGGCGTACCGGGCCTTTTACGCCCTGCCGACCGACCTGGCGACCCGCTCCGGGACGATCACGAACGCCGTGTACGGCTTCACGTCGATGCTCATCAAGATGCTCGGTGACGAGAAGCCCGACTACATCGCCGTCGCCTTCGACACCGGGGCGCCGACGTTCCGGGACGAGATGGACGCCGAGTACAAGGCGGGCCGCAAGGAGACACCGGACGTGTTCTCCTCGCAGCTGCCCTTGATCCACGAGGTGCTCGAAGCGCTCGCGATCCCCACGCTCGAGGTCGGGGGCGTCGAGGCCGACGACGTCATCGCCACCCTCGCCGAGCAGGCAGCGGGGGAGGGGATCGACACCGTGATCGTCACCGGCGACCGCGACACCTACCAGCTCGTCCGCGACCCGCACGTCAAAGTCCTCTACAACCGGCGAGGCGTCTCGGACTACGTGCTCTACGACGAGGCCGGCATCGTCGAACGCACGGGCGGTGTCACTGCGGGTCAGTATCCGGACTACGCCGCGCTTCGCGGCGACACGAGCGACAACCTTCCCGGCGTCCCCGGCATCGGTGAGAAGACGGCGGCGAAGCTCGTCTCGACGTACGGCGACCTCGAAGGCATCTACGAACACCTCGAC
>JBKOWN010000087.1:0-11462 GCA_046724435.1 Actinomycetota bacterium | reverse complement strand
GCCGGGGCCGACCGTGCTTGTGGTCGATGGTGGTCACACCGAGGCTCGGCATGGTCGACCACGAGCCGTTCGTCGGCATCGCGCAGGCAAAGGCCGAGGCCGACCGGGCGCGCGCGACGCCGACGACGGCTGCCTGCTGGCACATCGTCGGGTAGCTCGCCACGGTTTCGGTCCTTCCGGTCTTCTCGGTCAAGTCAGGTCATTCGCTCTGGTCGCGCCTGCGCTCGCAACTGCGACACATTCGACCAGGCTACACGTCAGCTGATGGCCGTCAAACAATTTCTCCACCGAGGCCTAGGCTCGCCTGCCATGACGATCACGGATGCCGGTCCCGACCTCGCCGTCGTCACGGACCTGCTCGAGCGGCGGCGGGCCGACGGCTGGCACGACGGGGCGCAGTGCTACGTGTCCCGGAACGGCGACGTCCTGCTGGACGCGACCGTCGGCGAATCTCGCCCCGGGCGTCGACTCGAGGCCAACGACCTCATGCTCCTGTACTCCGCGGGCAAGCCCGTGACGGTGGTCGCGATCCTCCAGCTGTGGGAGCAAGGAAAGCTCGGCCTCGACGACCGAGTCGGCGAGTACGTCGACGGCTGGGGCGCCGGCAAGGAGCGATGCACGATCCGCCACGTGCTCACGCACACCGGCGGCTTCCCGAACGCGGACGCCAAGCTGTTCGACGCCGACCTGCCATATCACGAGGTCGTCGCGCGGATCGCGGCTTCACCGGCGCGGTGGGAGCCGGGCACCGACGCCGCCTATCACCCGTCGAGCGGTTGGAAGATCCTCGGCGCGATCGTCGAGCGGGTCGACGGTCGTCCGATCGACCGGTACGTCCGCGAGGAAGTGTTCGCGCCTCTCGGCATCGAGAACATGCGTCTGGGCATCCCACAGGAGGAACAGGCCACCCTCGGCGATCGAATTGCCCCCGTCTACTGGCGCGGCCACGTCCTGCCGGTCGTCGACGCGGATGGAAGCCTGCAGATGGTCCCGTACAAGGTCGATCAGTTCCACAACGAGCCGCACTTCGTCGCCAAGGTCGAGCCCGGTGGCGGGATGCGCGGGCCCGCCCGGGAGCTCGGCCGCTTCTACGAGTCGCTGCTGGGCATGGGGCCCTCGGTGCTCGAGCCGCGCACGGTCGAGGTGATGGGCGCTGTGCACCGCTACGGCATCAAGGACCGGCTGTTCCGGCGGAACATCCCGTGGGGCCTCGGCGTGCAGGTCGCGTTCACGGGCGGGACGGGCCGCCGCGTGTTCGGCCACGGTGGCATGGCGTCGTCCCGCGCGCTCGCCGATCCCGAGTTCGGCCTCGTGATGGTGGTCGTCTCGAACGGGCTCACCGGGTTCGTCGAAGCAGAGCAGCGTCTGTTCGAGGTGACCGACGCCGTCTACTCGGCGCTCGGCGAGAATGTCGCCCGCACGCGCCAGCGCGCCGTGCCGCTCGGCGAACTGTACGGGTTCAGCACGTAACCCCGGTGAGCTCGAGTATCGCCGGGTGGACGGCAGGAGGCGCCGCGACGATGTCTCCCGACGTGAGCCAGGCTCGATCGTCGCCCGACCAGTCGGTCACCACTCCCCCCGCCTCGCGCACGAGCAGCGCGCCCGCGGCCACGTCCCACGGGCCGAGCGCCTGCTCGAAGTAACCGTCGAAGACACCGGCGGCGGTCCAGGCGAGGTCGAGGCTCGCCGATCCCGCCCGCCGCAGGTCCTCGAACCGACGCAGCGCCGCCTCGAACACCGGGAGGTACTCGTCGAGGCGGTCGGCCTTGGCCCGGAACGGGAACCCGGTGGCACAGATCGCCCGCTCGGCGTCGCGCTCGCTCACCGTCACGGGCTCACCGTTCGCGAACGCCCCGCCGCCCTTGCTCGCCGTGTACGTGACGCCGAGCAGCGGCGCGTGCACGACACCGACGACAGGTACGCCCTGTTGCACGAGCGCCACGGAGACGCCGACGGCCGGGAAGCCGTGCAGGAAGTTGGCGGTCCCGTCCAACGGGTCGACGAACCAGCCCACGTCGCCACGTGTGCCGCCGCCTTCCTCGCCGAAGAACGGGAGCGACGACGACTCACGCTCGAGCACTTCGCGCACCGCCGACTCGCTGCTGGTGTCGACGTCGCTGACCCAGTCGCCCGGCGCCTTCTCGCGCGCATTCCGCGCCGAGCCGAAGCCCTCGGCGACGATCGCGCCGCCGGCGTCGGCAGCGCGCTCCGCGGCGCGTAGCAGCGACGGAAGGTCGAGCTCTTCCGTCACGATGGGAGGGCCGGGCGGACCGCGTCGAGCAACTCGGGTGTAGCCGCCGCCAGGAGCTGTCGCCGGGCGTCGGTTTCCGTGACGACGAGCTCCCCGCCGTGCGCGTCGACGACCACCGCGCCCGCCTCGCGGCACACGAGGACGCCGCCGAGGTAGTCCCACGGCGCCTGCCAGCTCGTGAGGTAGGCGTCGAGTGCGCCGGAGGCCACGTCGCACAGCTCCAGTGCCGCCGAGCCGAGTGACCGGAACTGCTTCCACGGCAGCCGATGTTGCGGCGTCCCCGAGAAGCAGACCACGGCGTCGCCGACCTGCTTCACCGCCGACGGCGTCACGCCTTCGCCGTCCCGCCACGCCCCCGCGCCGCGCACAGCAGTCGTGCGTACCCCCGTCGCCTGGTTGGTGACGAGGGCACACAGCGGTCCGTCGGCGTCGACCGCGCACAGGGAGATGGACCAGTACGGGATATCGCGGGAGCAGTTGGTGGAGCCGTCGACGGGATCGAGGACGACGGTGATCGCGGCGTCATCGCGACCGGAGCGCCCCGACTCCTCGCTGACGACCGCCACGTCCGCCTCGTGCAGGATCGGCAGGACGGCCGCGTCGGCAACGAGATCGAGCGCGTACTGCCCCGGCCGTTCAGTACGCGCTCGGCGGGCTGCACCGCTCAACGGTTCGAGCGCAGTGCTCGCCGCCTTCGCCGCGTCGTCGAACACGGAGAGGAGCTCGTCGGCCGTCATCACCGAACGCTACCGGGGTCGATGCCGTGGCGGGCGAGGTCCTCGGGAGTGTCGAGATCGGCCAGCGCGTCGGCGGGCGCGACGGCGCGCCATTCGGCCTCGCTGATCTCGACAACGGGAACGGCCGAGAGGAGCGCATGCATCGCGCGCTCACCCCGTTGGAGAAGGTCGGCGGCGGTGGCGAGCGCGGGCGGCGCGTACTTCGCGCAGCAGGACTGGCGCATGCCCCCGGCGATTGGCACCACGGTTTCGACGGCGGGATGGCGAACGAGAAGCTCCAGCACCCGCTGGTCGACGAACGGCAGGTCGACGCCGAGCAGCACGACGGGTCCTTCGTATCCGCGTGCCCGCAGCGCGCCGGCGCCCGTCACGAGCGCTGCCAGCGGTCCGGCGCGGGGCTCGTCGTCGTGCACAGCATCCAGCTCGCTGCGTCCCGGCCCGATCTCGAGCACGGGCTCGCACACGGCAATCAGCACCCGCGCGGCGTGATCGGCGAGCCGCTCCCCCGCCACGACGAGCTCGGCTTTGTCGCTGCCCATGCGCCGGCTCGACCCGCCCGTCAGCAGCAGTCCCGCGACCACGGGCCGACGGTATCGTCCCGCGTGTGACGGAGGTCGAGATGCGCCGGCGCGTCGCCGCGGCGCGGGTCGGGCGGCTGGCGACCGTGCGCCCGGACGGCGACCCGCACCTCGTGCCGATCTGCTTCGCGCTGCTCGAGGGTGCCGACGGCGACGTCATCGTGTCCGGTACCGACGAGAAGCCGAAGACGACGTACGCCCTCCGCCGTCTGCGCAACATCGCCGAGCACTCCGCCGCGACCCTGTTGGTGGACCACTACGAGGACGAGTGGGAGCGAGTGTGGTGGGTGCGCGTCGACGGTCGTGGGCGCGTCATCGACGAAGAAGCGGAGCGCGAGCGAGCCGTCGCTGCGCTGCGAGCCAAGTATCGCCAGTACGAGCGCATCGGCATTCCCGGCGCTGTGCTCGCGATCGACGTCGACCGGTGGCTCGGGTGGGCCTACCTCGACGACTGACGTCAGCGACCGAGGTCCTCCGCCAACTCGATCAGGTGCCCGTCGGGATCGCGCATGTAGGCGGTGCGCTGACCCCACGCTCGGTCGGTGGGAGGAACAGCTGCCGTCGCGCCCCGAGCGACGAGCTCGTCGTATGCAGCGTCGCAGCTATCAACCTTGAAGCCGAGCTCGAAGCCGGGAGCGTCGGGTGAGGGAGACTCGAGCTCCCGTCCGAGGGTTGCCGCCATCGCATCCCGTTGGAACAACGCGACGCGCGTCACGCCGGTCGCGAGCTGCGCGAACGAGCCCGAGCGGTGGCCGAGAGGCATACCGAGCAGCTCGCAGTAGAAATGCAGCGCCTGGTCGAGGTCCCGGACGACGAGCACGACGTAATCCGGCGCTGTGAAGCGGACCATGCGTGGAGCGCGCGTCAGCTCGGTGGACGTTCAGCCGACGCGTCGGGCTCGAGGTGGTACCCGACGACCTTCCACGTGCCCTCTCGTTCGGCGAGCTGGATCTGGTTCCGTACCGTCGTCCCATCTTGCAGGATCACGCGAGTGCGCACGGCGGCGAGCTCGGACCCGCGGAGCACTTCGTCGAGCTTCACCTCGCGGGCGAGACCGGCGAGCTCGCGCTGCCCCGCGTACGCCTCCCGCTTGTCGGTCATGAAATCCCGGCGCGAGCGGCCGTCCCGTAACTCGTCTCCGGAAAGTGCCCAGAGCGCGTCGAAGTCGAGTCGATCCCAGGCGAGCTCGTACGAGACGGCCACGTCACCCGGTGACGGACCGGGCTCGAGCCCGACCGCGACGACGAGAGCCAGCACGAGCGCGATGACCGCGACGGCGATCCCGGCCGCGATCACTCGGCAAGACCGGCGGCCACGCTCTCGATCTCCCCGGCCAGCCCGAGGTCCCGTTCGGTGATACCGCCTTCGTCGTGCGTCGAGAGCCCGACACGCACCTTGCGCCACCGGACGTCGAGGTCCGGATGGTGGTTGGCCTTCTCGGCCAGGAAACCGACCCGGGTCACGAAGGCGATGGCATCCGGGAAGGACGGCAGCTCGTAGACCTTCTCGATCTCGTCGCCCCGCCGTCCCCAACCCGCCATGTTGGCGAGCCCGGAGCGGATCTCGTCGTCGGACAACCGCGCCACGACCGTATTGTCGCATCCCTTGCGGGGTCGAACACCTGTTCGATAGGATCCGAGTCGTGGCGGCACGAGAGCTCCGGTGGCACGTCGTCGACGGCGAGGAAGACGTATCGCAGCCCGCGCTGTTCGACGTGCCCGAGCGCGAGATCGGCACCGGCGAGTTCCGCGGCCTCGAGTTCCTCCACGTGCGCGCCCGCACGATCATCAACACGGTCGGCCCGAAGTCCCACGTCCCCTTCCGCTACACGATCAACGCCTACCGAGGATGCAGTCATGCATGTGTTTTCTGTTTTGCCCGTCCGACGCACGAGTACCTGAACCTCGACCCGGCCACGGACTTCGACCGCGTTATCGTCGTGAAGGTCAACGCCGTCGAGAAGCTCCGTGCTGAGCTCGCACCGCGGCGCTGGAGCGGTGAGCACATCGCGATGGGCACCAACACCGACCCTTACCAGCGCGCCGAGGGGAAGTACCGGCTGACGCAGGGCATCATCGAGGTTCTCGGCGAGGCTCGGAACCCGTTCTCGATCCTCACCAAAGGCACGCTCGTGCTCCGTGACCTCGACCGCCTGGTCGAGGCGGCTCGCCGCACCCACGTGGAGCTCTGCTTCTCGATCGGCACACTCGACGAGGATGTGTGGCGCGCGACGGAGCCCGGGACGCCGCACCCGCGCAAGCGAATCGAGGCAGTCGCCAGGCTCAACGAAGCCGGCATCCCTTGCGGCGTGCTGGTGGCGCCGATCCTCCCCGGCCTGTCGGATCGCCGCGAGCAGCTCGACGATGTCGTGCGCGCCTGCGTCGAGGCCGGCGCGCCCTCGATCTCCCCCGTACTCCTCCACCTCCGGCCCGGCGTCAAGGAGCACTACCTGGGCTGGCTCTCCGATTCCCATCCCGAGCTTCTCGAGCGGCACCAGCAGTTGTATCCCGGCTCGTATGCCCCGGCGCGGGAACGTGATCGCGTCACACAGCTCTTCCGTGACCTGGTCGAGCAACACCGCCGCGCTGGAGGTGGACAGGCTGCACCGCGTCTATCGAGTCGCTTCGACCCCGCCTGAGGCATCACACTCGTGAATCACGATGAACGACGACGAACGCGCGCCCACGGAGCCCCTCGACGAGTCGACCCCGCCGCCGACGGCGCTCGACCTCGATCGAACCGAGGCACTCACCGCGACCTGGCCCGACGGCGTCACCACCAGCTATGCGTTGGAGGAGCTTCGCGCCAACTGCCCGTGCGCCGAGTGTCGCGGGCTGCGCGAACGCGGGCTCCCCGTGTGGCCCAAGCCGGCGTCGCCCCTCCCGCTCCGCGCCGAGGACGCCGAGCTCGTCGGCGCATGGGGCATCACCTTCACCTGGAACGACGGCCACACCACCGGCATCTTCTCGTGGGCGCTGCTCCGGCAGTGGCGACCCCTCGACGCCGGTGCCGACGGCTGACCCTGGGACCGCGAACACTGCGGGTCCCGGCCCCGACCCCATCTATTCTGGCGCCATGACGTGCGGGTCATGCGGCGCGAACGCGCCCGACGAGGCCCGGTTCTGCCCGTCCTGCGGCCACACCCTCGTGATCCGGCCCGACGAGCGCCGCGTCGCCACGGTCCTGTTCGCCGACCTGGTCGGATTCACGACCTTCTCCGAGTCGGCCGACCCCGAGCACGTGAAGAACCTCGTCGACCGTTGCTTCGAGCGACTCGTCGCTGACGTCACCGCCTTTGGCGGTCAGGTCGACAAGATCGTCGGCGACGCGATCGTGGCCCTGTTCGGTGCGCCCGTCGCCCACGAAGACGACGCCGAACGGGCGGTGCGGGCGGCACTCCAGATGCAGCGGACCCTCGCCGCCCTCCGCCAGGACCTGCGCGTCAGCGCCGAGATGCGAGTCGGCGTGAACACGGGCGAAGTGCTCGTCGGGGCGATGCGCGCCGCGGGCGAGTACACGGCCATGGGCGACGTCGTGAACACGGCGAGCCGCCTCCAAGCCGCGGCGCGCCCGGGCCAGGTGATCGTCGGCCCGCTCACCCACGAGGCGACCCGCCGAGTGGTGCGCTACGAGCCGCTCGGCGCGCTCGTCGTCAAAGGCCGTGAGGAGCCCGTCGAGGCGTGGACGGCCGAGGAGGTCATCGCGCTGCCGGGGCAACGGCCCAAGCAGACACGCGCGTCGCTCGTTGGGCGCGAACCCGAGATGTCGCTGCTGCGGCGGATGCTGGACGCGGCACTGAACCGCCAGCGCGCGCAGCTCGTCCTGCTGTTCGGCGAAGCGGGGGTCGGCAAGAGCCGGTTGGCCGTCGAGCTGGCGGCGATGGCCTACGAGGAGCGGAGTGCGACCGTACTGAAGGCACCGTGCCTTCCGTACGGCGAGGCCAACGTGTGGTGGCCGATCGCAGAGGCGATCCGGAACACGTGCGGCGTCGAGCTCGACGATTCTACGAACGACGCGCGCCGAAAAGTCGAGGCGACCGTCGCCCGCGTGACATCCCGCGATCCGAACGACTCGCACGTCGAGCGCATCTCCGACGGGCTCCTGTACCTCCTCGGCCGGTTCGGCGAACGCGCCGACGTGGACCCGGCGCGGGCGCGCAGCGAGGCGTTGTGGGCGGTGCAGGCGTACCTCGAGTCGCTCGCGCGCGAACGGCCGCTGGTGCTCGTCATCTCCGATCTGCACTGGGGCGACGAGGTCGTGCTCGAGCTCGTCGACCGGCTCCTCGCCGCGCTGCGCGCGCTTCCCTTCATGCTGGTCGCCACCGCTCGTCCCGATCTCGAGGAGCGTTGGACACCGGCCCCCGGTCGTCACAACACCGCCGTCCTCCACCTCGACCCGCTCGACGCCGACGCCACCGCCGCGCTCGTCGAAGCGCATCTGAAGGAGCGCGCGACCCCCGAGCTCGTGGCCGAGCTCCGGGACCGCAGCGGTGGTAACCCGCTCTTCATCGAGGAGCTCGCCGCGCTCATCCGAGACTCCGACGGCGCCATCGGCGTCGACGGCGCCCGGGCGCTCGATTCCGGTGACCTGCCGGTCACGCTGCGCGGCCTGGTCGCGGCGCGGCTCGACGCGCTCGCGGCCCTCGATCGCGCAGTGCTCGAGGATTGCGCGGTCGTCGGCTCGAGCGGTCCGGTCGAAGCCGTCGTGGGCCTGGGCGACGCCCAGTCGCTCTCCGGAGCGGAGCGCGCCCTGACGGCACTCGCCGACCGAGATTTGGTGGTGCTCGAAGACGGTGAGTTCGCCTTCAAGTCCGAGCTCATCCGCGAGGTCGCCTACGGCACGCTGACCAAGGCGGAGCGGGCGCGCCGTCATGCCGCGCTGGCGGGCTGGCTCGCCGACCGGAAGCGCGGGGGCGAAGACGAACCGGTCGACCCGATCGCGCACCATTTCGGCGTCGCGGCGGGGCTCGTGAGCGAACTGGGCCGAGTTGACGGGGTCCCCGCCGATCTCCGTACCCGCGCCGTCGACGCCCTCGAGCAGGCCGCCGGGCGCGCCGAGGAGGTCGAGGCGTGGCCGCGTGCCCAGCGCCGCTACGAGCAGGCGCTGGACGTAATGCCCGAGGACGGCGCCGACGAGACTCGCGCGCGCCTCCGCCTCGCCCGCCTCCTCGCACGCGTCGAGCAGCGTGACCTGGCCGGGGCGCGCAATGAGATCAACGAGCTGCTGAGGACAGCCCGTGGTGCCGGCGATCGCGTGGCCGCCGCGCGTGCGCTCACGGTGCTCGCCGACTGTGAGCAGAAGGAAGGCAATCTCATCGACTCCGACGCGACCTACGAGCAAGCGGTTGCCGAGTGGCGCGCGCTCGGCGACGACCACGGCGTGGCGGACGCGCTGCGGGGCCGCGGCATGACGTTGATGTTCCGGGGCGAGCTCGACGACGCCGAGGCCGCGATTCAGCAAGCGCTGGCGACCTTCCGGGGGATTCCCGATCGGCGCGGCGAGGCATGGGCTTTGCAGAACCTCGCGTGGATCTCGTTCACGCGCGGTCGGCCCGACGAAGCCGAGGAGCGCATCAATCAGTCCGCCGCGGTGTTCGCCGAGATCGGCGACTGGGGCGGCCTCTCCTGGGCGCTCGGTCTGCTCGCCTGGGTGCGGTTCAACCAGGGCCAACTGGCGGAGGCGGAGCAGCTCGCGTCCGACGTTCTCCGCGAAGGGTCCGAATCCGCCGATCGCTGGGCCAACGGGATGATGGGCGTGCTGCTCGCGAACGTCGCGATGTGGACCGGGCGCCCGACCGTGGCGATCGAACGGTCGCGCGAGGCCCGCGTGCTGTTCCAGGAGATCGGCGACCGGTGGGGTGAAGTGCAGTCGATCGCGCCGGCAGCGCGCGCACTCGGCTGCCTGGGCCGGGTCGACGAGGCGGAGGCGCTCCACGCCGAGGTCGCGACCTTCACCGACGAGCTCGGTGACCCCGGCCTCGTCGCGATTCCCGCCTCGGTGGCCGGTGCGCTTGCGGAGCACCTCGGCGACGGCGAGCGTGCGCAGCGCGAGTTCCAGACCGTGATCGACGCATGGACCGACGAGCAGAGCATCGCGAACCAGGAGTCACGCGTCGGCATGAGCAGGGCGCTGTTGCAACGCGGCAACGTCGGAGGCGCGCTTGCACAACTCGATGCCCCCCGTGACGACACCGACGCGCTCCTCGTGGCGAGCGCCGGGGTCGAGGCGATGGTGTTGGCCGCCGCCGGCCAGCCCGAACGGGCCCTCGCTCTCACCGATCGCGCGAACGCTCTCCCGATCGGGAGCTATCTCGACCATCTCGAGTCGTGGATGGCGCGCGGCCTCGCGTGCGCGCAACTCGACGACGACGCCTGCGCGCGCGAAGCCTGCGCGACCGCGCTCGCGCTTGCCGACGGGACGGAGTCGCCGCTCGACCAGGCGCTGGCACGCCTCGCCCACTCCCACGCCCTCGCTGCGCTCGACGATCCCGAGGCCGAGGGAGCTGGCGCCGAGGCGAGGGCGCGGCTCGATGCGCTCGGCCTCGCCGCCACGGGTTGGGAAACGGCCTTTCACCTCGCCGCCACCGGTGGCCGCGAGGTCACTCCGCGCGACACCACGGAAGTCGCCTAAGGGGCGCGCCGGTCAGCCGGGCGGCAGTCAGGAAACCAGGCGGTCGAGGACGCGGCGGCACGCAAGGCCGTCGGCGAAGCTCGGAGTCAGCGGTGCGCCGTCACGTACCGCGTCCCGCAAGATCCGGGCCCACGCCCGCATGGGGACGAGGTGAGGATCGGCGGCCGTCTCGTCGACGACGAACTCGTCACGCGATCCGTCGGCGCGCCGCCAGATCACCTTCGCGTCGGCGACGGCCTCGACGACGCCCTCGGTCCCCGTGACGACGATGCGGTGCGCGACCGACGCGGCGGCGGATGACGAGCTGTCCAGCACCGCGGTCGCCCCCGAGTCGAGTTCGAGCCAGGCCGTGAACGCGTCCTCGGCGTCCACGGCGCGCGGTCGACCGTCCCGGTCTGGGCGTTCGGGGATCGTGACCCGGCAGTGCGCGGTGGCGTCGCGGACCTCGCCCACGATCCAGCGCAGGGCGTCGACGACGTGCGAGCCCCACGCGCCGACCCAGCCTCCACCACGAGAGCGGTCGAACAGCCAGCCGTACTCACGGAGCGGCCGACGAAACACCGCGCCGGTATAGGTCCACTGCACGTGCTCGACGGGCCCGATATGACCTCCTCGCACGAGGTCGTGCACGTGCTTGCGTGCAGGCTGATGGCGGAACTCGAAGTTCACCCCGTGCACGACCTCGCTGGCCTCGGCGAGCTCGAGCATCTCGGCGGCCTCATCGGCGTGCACCCCGAAGGGCTTGTCGCACAGGACGTGATGGCCGGCGTCGATCGCGGCTCGGACATGCTCGGCGTGTAGGAACGGCGGCGAATGGACGGACACGAGGTCCAGGTCACGCCGGCACAGCTCGGCGACGGCGGTGGCATCGCGCGCGCTCACGACGTCGACGACCTCACACCCGTCAGTCGCGGCGAACACCGGCGCGACGACGCGGGCGCCGAACCCGGTGCCGATGATGCCGATCCGCATTGCGTCCGTCACTCGCCCACCGCGCCGGGCCCGAGGTCTGCCGGAACGTTGTCGAGATGCAGGCGCGCCAGGAAGAAATGGCCGAGCGGGCCAATGCTGAACGCGAACGCGACCGTCCCGATCCCGACGTTCCCGCCCAGAATCCAGCCCGCGGCGAGCGCGCTCAGCTCGAGCACCGTCCGGACCGCCCACAGCGGGAAGCCCTTGGCGGCCAGACCCGTCATCAGTCCGTCGCGCGGCCCCGGGCCCAGCCCGGCTCCGATGTACAGACCCATCCCGAGCCCGGTGATGAGG
>JBKOWN010000030.1:0-8131 GCA_046724435.1 Actinomycetota bacterium | reverse complement strand
TCTTCACGCCGAAGGACTACAAGCTCGCCGAGATCATGTCCGACATCGCCGACCTGGCGATCGAACACCGGCGCAAGTCTCCGATGCGTGCATAGACCAGAACTGCCATGGTCTGTGCACGCATCGTGCGTCAGCGCTGGTAGAGCGCCTCGATCACGTCGGCGTACTTGGTGTGGATCCCGCGGCGCTTGAGCTTCATGGTCGGCGTCAGCTCCTCGGAGTCGGGGAGCCACTCCTCGCCGAGCAGCACGAACTTCTTCACCTGCTCGACGCTGTTGAAGCGCTTGTTCGTCTCCGCGACCGCCTGCTCGATCTCCGCGCGCAAGTCGGGGTTCTCGGCCAGATCGGCCAGCGACGCGCCGCCGACGCCGTGCTGCTTGGCCCACGCCGGCGCCACGTCCGTGTCGAGCACGAGCAGCGCGGTGACGAACGGGCGTCCGTCGCCGATCACGGCCGCTTGGCCGATCAGCGGGAACGCCTTGAGCGCCGCCTCGATGTTCGCCGGTGAGATGTTCTTGCCGCCGGCCGTGATGATCAGCTCCTTCTTGCGGTCGACGATCCGGAGGTAGCCGTCGTCGTCGAACTCGCCGATGTCGCCCGAGTGGAGCCATCCGTCGGCATCGAGCGCCTCGGCGGTCTTGGCGGGATCGTTCAGATAGCCGCGGAACACGTTGCCGCCGCGGCAGATGACCTCGCTGTCCTCGGCCAGCTTCACCTCGCACCCCGGGATCGCGCGCCCCACCGTCCCGACGCGCACCTCGACGGCATCGAACGTCATGGGGCCCGACGACTCCGACATGCCGTAGATCTCGGCCAGAGGCAGACCGAGAGCGCGGAAGAACTCGAGGATCTCGACCGGGAGCGGTGCGGCGCCGGTGATGGCCGAGATCACCTGGTCGAGCCCGAGCAGCTCGCGGACCGGGCCCAGCACGCTGTCGTCGCCCGCCTCCAACGCCCTCTCGAACACCTCCTTCTGCGCCGGGTCGGCGGCGACGACGGCCTGGATCCCGGCGTACACCTTCTCCCAGATGCGCGGCACCGCGAAGATGATCTCGGGGTGCACGTGCGGGAAGTACGACGCCACCTCGCGTGCCTCGGGGCACGACGTCACCTCGTAGCCGAACAGCGCCTGCTGGTAGTAGGACGTCATGCGCTCGGCGATGTGCGCCATCGGTAGGTACGACACCAACCGCCGGCCTTCGGGCGAGACGTGCGCGAGCGTGAGGCGCAAGCTCTCAGCCGTCCAGCAGATGTTGGCGTGGTCGAGCATCACGCCCTTGGGTGGGCCCGTCGTCCCTGAGGTGTAGATGACGGTGGCGAGGTCGGACGGCTGGGCGATCTTCGTCGCGGCCTCGATGTCGACGGGATCGAGCGCGAGCAGCGACTCCCAGGAGCGCACGTCGTCGGGTGCGACGCCGTCAGGATCCTCCATGAGCACGATGTGCGCGAGGGCCGGGAGCTCGGAGCGCACTTTGAGGAACCGCTCGAGGTAGCCGACGTCCTCGAGGATCGCGACCTTGGCGTCGCAGTGGCCGGCGAGGTATTGCACCTGCTCCGGGGCGGACGAGTTGTAGATCGAGATCGGAGTGGCACCGACCAGGAGCGCGGCCATGTCGGCGACGCAGAACTCGGGCCGGTTGCGCATCATCAGCACCACCCGGTCGCCCCGCCCGACCCCGAGCTCCTGGAGCCCGGCCGCGATCCGGCAGGCATCCTCGGCGTACTCCGCGTAGGTCGACTCCTGCCAGCCGTCGCCGTCCCGGGCCCGTAGCGCGACGGCGTCGGGCCGCGATCGGACGGTCTGGAGGAAACGGCTGGGGACGGTCTGTCCCTCGGTCTGCTCGGCGAGCATCTCGTTCGTCACCTGCGGCACCGGCGACCCCCCTTCGCAGTTCCCTCTGACGCCGTCGCAAGCTCCGGCTTTGCGACAACGGGCGGTAAAGCCGCCATTGTCGCCTCTCTCTCACCATATGTAGCGCACGGGCGTGGAGCGTGCGCTGGAGCCCAGTTCTCCACAGGGGCGGGTGGAAAACCTGTGGAGAATGGTGGATACTGACTGCCGTTCGTCCCGAGGAGATCGTTGGGGCGCCCGGCGCGCGGGTTCTCTACTCAACCTCCTCGGGGCGAGCTGTTTCCGAGAGGACTTCGTCCGTGTCGGCGCCGAGCGGTCGACCCGGCCCGGCGATCCGGCCGGGCGTGCGGCTGAGGCGCGCGACCAGCCCCGGCATCACCACCCCGCCGACCTCCGCCAGCACGCCCCGCTCCCGCACCTGCGGGTCGCGGGCGAGGTCGGCCATCGTGTACACGGGAGCCGCCGCCGCATGCGCGGCCTCGAACTCCGCCAGCACGTCCGCCGACGGGCGCGCCGCGATCCATCCGGCCAACGCTCCCTCGAGCTCGTCGCGGTGCTCCATCCGACCGGCGAAGGTGTCAAAGCGTTCGTCGCCGCCAACGCCGATGAGCGTGAGGACACGACGGGCGACGGACTCGGTGGACGTCGACACCGCGACCCACACGTCATCCGCGCAGCGGTACGTCCCGCGGGGAACGGTGTAGGGGATGCCGGACCCGAGTCGGGGTTGGAGCTCGCCGCGGTGCGCCCAGACACTCGGGAGCGCGCCCATGCATTGGAGCATCGACTCGAGCAGGTTGACATCGATCACCTGGCCTTCGCCGGTGCGGTCGCGGTGGTGCACCGCGACCATCACGGCGAACGCGCCGACGATCGCGGCAATCTCGTCGGTCAGCGCGATCGGCGGCAGGAGCGGGCGCCCGTCGGGCTCGCCGTTGATGGCGGCGAACCCGCTCATCGCCTCGGCCAAGGTCGCGAACCCGGGACGGCCTGCATAGGGTCCGTCCTGCCCGAAGCCGGTTACGCGCAGGACGACGAGCCCCGGGTTGCGGGCGATGAGATCATCCGGCGAAAGGCCGAGCCGCTCGAGCGTGCCTGGGCGGAAGTTCTCGACGAGCACGTCGGCGCCAGCGACGAGGCGGCGCATGTGCGCCACGCCTTCGTCGGTCTTGAGATCGAGCACGACGGTGCGCTTCCCGCGACCGACGAACTTCCACCACAGACCTTCGCCGTCGCTCGGGTCGCGCCAGCCGAGTTCGCGGAGGCCGTCGCCCTCCGGTGACTCGACCTTGATGACGTCGGCGCCGAAGTCGGCCAGATAACGCGCGGCACCCGGCCCCGCGAGCACGGTCGCCATGTCGATGACACGCAATCCTTCGAGTGCTTGCATGCGCCGAGACTACGAGGGGCTGCGGCCTCCAACGCCGCAACGCGGCAAGGGTCAGAACGTCTCGGTGAAGCAGCGTTCCGCGAGAGACCCGAGCGCGTAGTCCCGATACAAGCCCGCGAACATGTGCCGCGTCTTCTCGCTCCAGGCCATCGCGTCGGGTGCCGCCGCGCGCCGGACCATCTGCGTGTAGCCGCCTTCGTAGACGCGGTATTCGCCCCAACCCCCCGGGTAGTCCTTCGTGCAGGCCACCTCGACGAACGGGACGCCCCGGGCCGTCGGGAAGCGCCGGACCCGGTTGCGGTGCGTGTGGCCGGCGAAGTAGCCCACGATGTTCTCGCGTCGGGCGACGACACCGGCCAGCGCCTCGCTGTCATCGGGGTTGATGCCGAAGTACGTACCCGAGCGGTGGTCGGCGCCGAGGTTCCACAGGTGATGGTGCCCGAACACGAGCACGGGCCCGCTGGTCGAGCTGGCGAGCTCGTCGAGCCAAGCAGCCTGATCCGCGCTGAGCTCACCGCGGTCGGTACCGGGGATGACGGTGTCGACGACCGCGAGCGTCACGCTGTCGACGTGCGCGTCGTACGGTGCGTAACCCGCCGCGAACTGCGGATCGGTCTTCACGTCGTGGTTCCCGCGCACCCACTGCATGCGCTCGCCGAGCGCGCCGTACGCGTCGAGGAAGGACTCGAACTGGTCTTCGGTGCCGGCGTCGGTGAGGTCGCCCTTGACGATGACCACGTCCGGATCGAAGCGGCGCATCTCGTCGATCACCGCGCCGTTCATCACCTCGGGGTACGGAGGGTCTCCCGGCTCGGCGCGCAGGATCGGGCCCAGCTCCTCCTCGCCCAGGTCGCCGATGCGGCCGCACTCGACCTCGCCGAAATGCACGTCGTTTGCTGTCGCGATCGTCGCCAGCAGCCGGCCGGCGGGACGCTCGAGCGTCGTGAACGACGGCGGGAGCCAGTCGCTCCGCTCGCCGCCGTCGACGTCGAGCGCGTATTCGGTACCCGCCTCGAGGCCTGCCACACGCGCGCTGTGATACGGGCCGCGGGTGGTGACCTCGGCGTCGCCGACACGCGTGATGACTAGCTCGTCGCCGTCGGTGCGGAACGTGACGACGGCCTCGTCGGGCCCGACCGTCATCAGCTCGGGGTCGTGCACGACCGTCATCGCGCCTGCTCGCGTCAGGCTCGGGCGCGGCGGTCGATCCGGCCCGACAGGCGCCACGGCCCCCGGAGCAGGCCGGCGCGGCGGGCGGTCAGCCGCGAGGCGCGCACCCAGGCGTCGAGATGATCTTCGTCGCCGCCGGTGACCGACGCCGCCGCCCGCGCCGCGGCATGCGCGCGCTCGTGGCGAACGACCTCGATGGCGGCGGTGATCGCCGCCAGCTCCTCGGGGGAGGCGTCGGGGGAGACGACGCGGAGGACGGGCGACTCGGCCATGCGGAGGCTAGAGCGGCACGTTGCCGTGCTTGCGCTGCGGGAGCTTCTCCTTCTTCGTGCGCAGCATCTCGAGCGAGCGCACGAGAACCCGGCGGGTCTCACGGGGGTCGATCACGTCGTCGACGTACCCGCGCTCCGCCGCGATGTAGGGATTGGCGAACCGCTCGGTGTACTCCTCGATCAGCTCGCCCCGGCGGGCCACCGGGTCCGACGCCGCCTCGATCTCCTTCCGGAAGATGATGCCGACCGCGCCCTGCGGCCCCATCACCGCGATCTCGGCCGACGGCCACGCGAACGCGAGGTCCGCGCCGATCGACTTGGAGTTCATCACGACGTACGCCCCGCCGTACCCCTTGCGCGTGATGATCTGCACACGCGGCACCGTCGCTTCGCAGTAGGCATACAGCAGCTTGGCGCCGTGGCGGATGATCCCGCCGTACTCCTGGTCGGTCCCGGGGAGGAACCCGGGCACGTCCACGAACGTGACGAGCGGGATGTTGAACGCGTCGCAGGTCCGCACGAACCGGGCCGCCTTCTCCGACGCCTCGATGTCGAGCGTACCCGCGACCACCTGGGGCTGGTTCCCGACGATGCCAACCACGTGCCCGTCGATGCGCGCCAACCCGCAGACGATGTTCATCGCCCACAGGGCGTGAATCTCGAAGAAGTCGCGGTCGTCGACGATCTCGGCGATGACCGCCTTCATGTCGTACGGCTTGTTGGCGGCGTCGGGGATGAGGTCGACGATGCCGTCGCACCGCCGCTCGGCGTCGTCCTCGGGCTCGAAGTACGGCGGGTCCTCGAGGTTGTTGGCGGGCAGGAACGACAGCAGGTAGCGCACCTGCTCGAGGCAACCGGGCTCGTCGTCGGCGACGAAGGTGGCGACACCCGACTTGGTCGCGTGCGTCATCGCGCCGCCGAGCTCTTCCTGGGTCACGTCCTCGCCCGTGACCGTCTTCACGACGTCGGGGCCGGTGATGAACATGTTCGAGATGCCCTTCACCATGAAGACGAAGTCCGTCATCGCCGGCGAGTACACGGCGCCCCCCGCGCACGGCCCGAGGACCACGCTGATCTGCGGGACGACGCCGGACGCCCGGACGTTGCGGAAGAAGATGCCGCCGTACCCGGCCAGCGACACCACGCCCTCCTGGATGCGCGCGCCACCGCCGTCGTTGAGCCCGACGAGCGGCGCCCCGACGGATTCGGCGAGATCCATGACCTTGTGGATCTTCTCGGCGTACACCTCGCCGAGCGCGCCGCCGAACAGGGTGAAGTCCTGCGCGAAGACGAAGATCTTGCGGCCGCCGACGGTGCCCCATCCCGTCACGACCCCGTCGGTCAGCGCGCGGTTCTCCTCGATGCCGAATCCGTGGGCGCGGTGACGAGCGAGCATGTCGAGCTCGACGAACGAACCGGGATCGAGCAGCAGCTCGAGCCGCTCGCGCGGGAGCAGCTTGCCCCGCTCGTGCTGGCGCTCGACCGCCTTCGGGCTACCGGCGTGCAGCGCCTGCTCACGCAGCTTGTCGAGCTGCTCGAGGCGCTCCTCGATCGGGTGCGCGACGGGTGGGACCGGCGCGGCCGCGCCGCCCTCGCCCTGCATGTCGGGATCCTCGACTGCCATCCCGATGAGCGTAGTTGCGACGCCGCTATGGGGCGGCGGCCTGGTCCCCCGGCTTCGCGTCCTCGCCCTCCTCCTCTTCCTCTGAGGTCAGGCTCGACCAGAAGCCGGGTGGGATGAGCGCGACCACCGCGCCGATCAGCGCGAGCAGGCCGCCGATGACGACCAGGTACGGGCCGATCGAGATGAAGTCGCGGACGCTCTTTCCGAGTTTGGCGTCATGGATGACGGTGCGCACCTGGTACACGTACAAGAAGCCGGTCACGGCCACGGCAACGCCGAGCACCAGGCCCGCGACCTTCCACCACGGCGAGAACGCCGCGAGGACGACGAGCAGCCCGAGGACGAGCACGACGATCCCGAGGCTGATGCCGGGACTGCCGGGACCGGCGCCAGAGTCGATGACGAACTTGGCCGGGATGGTGTACGCGGTTCGGGCCGCACCGAGTTGCTGCGTCTTGGCCCCCCAGTTGACCCAGCTCGAAAGGGCCGTGAGCACGCCGCCGATCACGATCAGCCCGCGCCCGATCGTCGCGCCGCGTGTCGTCCCCGTCGGGGAGGGCGTAGAGGACATGGCAACCCCCTGTGGGCATGCGCCTCAGGGCGCGAGGCTGAACGGCGGGTATCGGTCGGTGACGAGCAGGAACGCGTACGCAGTAACGCGCAAGCTCCAGCGCGTGACGCCCACCACGAAGTCGAACATGCCCCGCGGGTACCGGCCTGTGAAGAGGATGGCGAACCAGGCGATCACGACGACCACGACAGCCGCGATGTCGAGGAAGAACAGCACGATGTAGTGCGGGATCGCGAGGAACCACTTCACGAGCGGGAGCCACCGGTTCAGCTCGTTCGGGGCGTTCGGGTACACCACGTCGACGTGGACGGCCTGCTCCTGGTCTACCGACGGGTACTCGTCCCGCAGCAGGAAGATGTACGAGGTGATGCGCGCCTCGAGGCGGACGAGCATCACGTTGAAGTCGAACCACCACCGCGGATACTTGTGCCGCAGCACCAGCAGCACGAGGACGGGGATGAACAGCAACAACGCCACCCCACCCAGTGGGTGGCCACCGAACCCCGCCCGCCCGAACCCGAACAGCGCCAACAACAAGAACAGCGGGATCGCCAGGATCAGGCGAAACCCGGTGGTGACCCGGTTCAGCTCCCGGTCCGGATAGTCGACCGAGAACGTCAGCGGATACGGCGGTGCCGCTTGTGCGCTCATTGCTCCCCCTGCATGTCGTCGAACCCGGTTGTCACGACCCCTTCTGCACCAACGCGAGGATCCCGCCCACGATCGACGCGATGGCGCCGAGGAAGGCGATGTACGCGCCGAACCGCAGGACCGAGAAGAAGCTGGCGTCGAACGCCGGTCCCAGCGCGTCGATGATGTATCTCGTCTGCACGATGAACAGCACGATGACGAGGAGCGCGGCGCCGCCCGTGATGACGCTGAGGAAGCCCAGGCGGCGGTTGGTCGCGCTGAAGACGGCGGTGGCGAGACACGCGAAGCCGAAGAACGCGATCACGATCCCGAGGCTCAAGCCTCCGGCCTCGGACCGACTGTCGAGCAGGAAGTGCGCAGGGATGTCGTACGCGCTGAACGACTGGGTCACCGAGGTCCCCGTTCGGAACTCGAAACGAAGCCACGCCAGCCAACTGGCGACGAGATACAGCAAACCGCCGACGAGCGCGACGATCGGCCCGGCGCCGACCTGGAACCCGTTCGTCGTCGGGCGCGGCACACCGGGCGCCGCGGCCGCGCCGGGCGCGCCCCACGCCGCTGACGGCGGCCCGGGCTGGGTCGGGGATGCCGCCGGTGGAGG
>JBKOWN010000162.1:0-7015 GCA_046724435.1 Actinomycetota bacterium | reverse complement strand
AGAACTCGGGTTCGGTCGCGCGCGCGTCGGCCATGGCAGCCGCTACGTCCGGGGCGCGGGCGAGCCGGTGGAGCGTCACCCACGTGGGCGGCGCGAGCTCGATCTCCTCCGCGTCGCGCCGCGCGATCGCGTCGGCGGGCTCGAGCCAGCGGTGGTCGCGGATCTCGCCCATGTCGACCGTGACCGCACCAGCCGGTGCGGGGCCGAGGAAGAACCACGTCGCGAACCGCTTGGCCGTGACCGGCGGCGGGACCCAATGCGAGAAGGGCACGAGCGCGCCGGCGTCGACGACGAGGTCGGCCTCTTCGCGCGCCTCACGCACTGCGGCGCGGCGCGCGGCCTCGATCACGTCGCCGTCGGGCGGGATGTCGTCCGGGTCCACCCGGCCGCCCGGGAAGACCCACATGCCGCCGGCGAACTCGAGCTTCGAGCTGCGCCGCACCATGAGCGTCTCGACGCCGCCGCCGGGTGCGTCCCGCAACAACACGACCGTCGCCGCCGGCACGGCGTCCGGCGTGTCGCCCTCCGTGGTCGGGATGCGGCGCATCCAGCGCGGCAGCGATTCGCTCATGGCACGCGCAACGAAGCGATGTCGACGGGATCGGCGAGCCCTTTGAGCATCGCGTTCCTCGTCGCCGTTACGCCGTGCCTCGATCCGGCCGACTCCAACGTCCGGATGCTCGCCAACACCTCACCGCCGTTCGCGAGAGCTGCGATCCGCGCCGCCTCGTGGACGCCGCGGCCACCGTAGTCATCGGCGCTGCGCATCGCTTCGGCCTCGTGCGCGCCGACACGAACGCGAATCGAAGGCCGCCCGTCCGGCGGGCCTTTGCCCATGGCCTCCTGGATCGCGAGCGCACAGTCGAGCGCCGCTTCGGCGGATGCGAACGCGACGAAGAACCCGTCGCCTCCACCGCGCTGCTTGATCTCCTGGCCGCCGAACCGGTCGAACAGCCGGCGCAAGGTCGAGTCGTGCCAGCGCAGCACCTGCGACCATCGATCGTCCCCGATGGTCGCGAGCAGAGTGGTCGAATCCTCGATGTCCGTGAACATGAAGGTCCGTACCACCCGGGACTGCGCCGCCCCTTGGCCGAGCAGCTCTCGTGTGCGAGCGACGTCGTAGGTGGCAGCCAAGTCCTCGAACGTGGCAAGCGCCTCTCGGAGTTGGAGCTCGGCGGCGTCGACCCCGCCGAGGTCCCGGACCACGAGCCCGAGCGCGACTCGTGTTCGTGCCTGGTCGTACCGGGCCCCGACGTGGCGCCAGCACTCGATTGCTCCCCGGAGCTCGTCGCGGGCGAGGTCGAGCTCGCCCGAGGCGAACGCCACCTGGCCGGACGCCTGCGCGGCGCGCCCCCGTTGTGTGACCGTGGGGAATCGCTCCGCGATCGCGACGAGCTCGTTAGCCGCGCGGCGACCACCCTCGATGTCGCCCGCCGCCAGCGCAGCTTCCGTCAGCCCCGGCAGGAGCCGCGCCCGCGCGAGGTCGTCGCCGGTCGAGTCCAACGCCTCCTGCAGGGAGGCACACGCCGTCTCGGGACGTCCACGCGCCAGCTCGAGCACGGCGCGCCCGGGCTGGGCCGAACCGCCGAGATCCTCGGCCTCACGAAAGGCGTGCTCGGCGGCGGCAAGGTCGCCCCGCCGGAGGCTGAGCAGCCCGAGCTCATAGAGACCGACCGCGACGTGGGCGGCGTCCCAGCTCGCCAGCTCGTCACACGCACGAGCCGCCTCGACCTCCGCCTCCTCCCATTCACCCCGGAGTTGGAGGACCTCGGCGCGGTGCAACCGGCAGTCCCCGGGGAACTCGCACGAACGGGCGGCGGGCGGCCGGCGCCGCACCTCTTCGATCCATTCGGAGGCGCGGCGGTAGTCACCGAGCGCAGCGCAGGTCCCGATCGTTCCGCAGTACGTCGCCGCCGACGCCCACGGGCCGAGGACCCCGCTGACCGCGCGCGCCATGGCCTGGTCGATGAGCGCGAGGCCTTCGTCGACGCGCCCGAGATGGATGAGCCCCCCGCCCTTCTCGAGGACCCCCAGGGACTCGACGTCCCGATCGCCAACGGCCCGGCCGATCTGGATCGCGCGCTCCCCGCACCGCAACGCCTCCGCGCTGTCGCCGAGGAGCTCTCGGGCCACGATGCCTTGGATCCACGCCAGCCAACCCTGCTCCGCGCATTCGGGCTCATCGGCGAGGAGCGCCACCGCGCTCTCCAGCCACCCGCCCGCCACCGCGATAGCTGCTCGGCCGGCATGGTGGAACGCGAGATGGAGCGCGACCATCGCCGCGCCCCGGACGTCACCCTCTTCGACGAGCCCGGCGTAGGCGCGCTCTCGCGCCGCGATGCACTCTTCGAGCTGCCCGCTCCAGAACGCGGCCTCGCCGAGCTGCTCTACGTCGCGCGGCTCGAGCCCGCCGGCACGATCGGCGTCCCGGAGAAGCGTGAGCGCACGCGGCCAGTCGTGCGCTGCGATGGCGGCACGCCCGCCCACGACCAACTCGCTCACGCCCTGAGCTTAGGGACGAGGGCCGACAGCCGTTGCCCTAACGTTGCCGCCACAGGGAGAGTGAGGTGACCATGAGCACTCCGACCACTATCGATGGCGATGCTCCGGTGCTCGCCCGCCACGAGATCGACATCAGGGCGCCCATCGACACCGTGTGGCAGCTTCACACCGACGTGAACTCGTGGCCCACGTGGCAGACCGACATCACGGCGGCGCATCTCGACGGCGCATTCGAGCCCGACGCGACGTTCACATGGACGAGCTCCGGCCTCCGCGTGACGTCGAGGATCTATGACATCACGGACCGGTCGCGGACCCTGTGGGGCGGAACCGCAGAAGGCATCACCGGCATACACGAGTGGACCTTCAGAGACATGACCCAGGGAGTGATCGTCGGCACCAGCGAGTCGTTCGCCGGCGCGCCGGTCGATGGCGACCCGTCCACGATGCAATCGATCCTCGACGCTTCGTTGGTGTCCTGGCTCCTGCGTCTCAAGGCGACCGCGGAGGCGAGCGCCTGACGCGGGTGCGGCAGGTTCCGAGGATGCCCTAGTTTCGACGGCGTGCCCATGCCGAACGGGATCGGCGTCGTCGACCTGATGATCGGGTTCCCGCACCGCGACCGCCGGGCCGTCTACGACTACCTGCGGCAGGGAGCGAAGGACGCCGAAACCAAGGAGGACATGACCTTCCTCGCCGAGTACATGTTCAAGGACGTGCCCGACGAGGTCGGCGAGGACAAGGACCCCGTCGACGTCACGGTCGCCGAGATGGACCGCTTCGGCATCGAGTTCGGTCTCGTCGGCCTCACGAAGATGACCCTCGACGCTCGCGATCGCTACCCCGGGCGCTTCCTCCTCTCGTTGGAGGTCAACCCGAACGACGTGATGGAGTCGGTCCGCGCCATCCGGCGCGCCAAGGATGAGCGGGACCTGGCGGCCGTCACCTTCTTTCCGGCCGGGTGCCTGCCCCAAGTGCCGGTCGACGACCCGAAGGCGTACGCCGTGTACGCCACGTGTGTGGAGCTCGACGTCCCCGTGGTCGTCAACGCCGGGGTCGCCGGGCCGCGCTTCCCGTCGGCGTGCCAGCACGTCGAGCGCTTCGACCAGGTGTGCTTCGACTTCCCCGAGCTGCGGATCGTGATGCGACACGGCGCCGAGCCCTGGGAGGAGCTCGCCGTGAAGCTGATGTTGAAGTGGCCTGGGCTGTACTACATGACGTCGGCGTTCGCGCCGAAGTACTACCCGAAGCCCGTCGTCGACTACGCGAACACGCGGGGCGCCGACAAGATCATGTACGCCGGCTATTTCCCGATGGGCCTGTCGCTCGAGCGGATCTTCCGCGAGCTCCCCGACGTGCCGTTCCGCGACCACGTGTGGCCGAAGTTCCTCCGTGAGAACGCGATGCAGGTCTTCAAGATCGAGGACCGCGTGAAGGCGGAGGCACGGTGAGCGGCACGGCGACGCTCCCGGCCGGCGACCGGTACGTCCTCGTCTCGGCGGACTGCCACGCCGGCGGGTCGATGGAGCAGTACCGCGAGTACCTCGACGCTGAGCACCGCGACGAGTTCGACGCCTGGCGCGGCGCGTACAAGAACCCGTTCGGCGACCTCCAGCGCGAAGGGCGCACGCGCAACTGGGACCACCAGCGGCGCATCTCGGAGCTGGAGGCCGACGGCATCGTGGGCGAGGTCATCTTCCCGAACACGGTGCCGCCGTTCTTCCCGACCGCCTCGCTGGTCGCCCGGCCGCCGTCGCCCCGCGACTTCGAGCGCCGGCTCGCCGGCATCCGCGCCCACAACCGTTGGCTCGCAGATTGGTGCGCGGTGGCACCCGAACGGCGCGCCGGCGTCGGGCAGATCTTCCTCAACGACGTCGACGAAGCCGTGCAGGACGTGCGCTTCATCAAGGAGTCCGGGCTGCGTGGGGGCGTCCTCCTGCCCGGGCGCCCCGACGACTCGGAGGTCGCGCCGCTGTACGACCCGGTCTACGAGCCGTTGTGGTCGGCGTGCGAGGACCTCGAGGTCCCGCTGAACCACCACTCGGGCAGCGGTTCGCCGGACTACGGGAAGTACGCGGTCACGAACGTTCTGTGGCTGGTCGAGACGTCGTGGTACTCGCACCGGGCCCTGTGGCACCTCATCCTCGCCGGCGTCTTCGAGCGGCATCAGAACCTGAAGTTCATCGTCACCGAGCAGGGCGCGTCCTGGGTCCCGAGCACCCTGGCGATGATCGACGGGTACCACGCGCAGATGGCATCCGGCCGCGTTGGCGAGATCAAGTACTCAGAGGACCAGCGGCTGCGGCTCAAGCCGAGCGAGTACTTCACCCGCAACTGCTGGATCGCAGCCAGCTTCCCGAGCCCGCGCGAGGCGGAGACGCGCCACTCGGTCGGCGTGGACAAGTTCATGTGGGGCAGCGACTACCCCCATGACGAAGGCACCCACCCGTACACGACCGAGAGCCTGCGACGGTCCTTCGCCGGCACCGACCCCGTCGAGCTGCAACGGGTGCTCGCCGGCAACGCCGCCCACGTCTACGACTTCGACTTCGACGCGCTCGCGCCGATCGCCGCTCGCGTCGGCCCGACCGTCGACGAGGTCGCCGAGCCGCTCGACGTCATCCCCGCCGATTCCAACAGCCCCGCGTTCACGCGCCAGTAGCCCGTCGATGCCCGCCCACGAGCCCCTCACCGACCCCCTCGTCGAGGACGCCTTCTACGCCGGTGACCCGTTCCCGCAGTACGCGCGGTTGCGCGACGAGGCGCCCGTGGCTTGGAACGACACAAACGGGTTCTGGGCCGTCAGCCGGTGGGAGGACGTGATGACGGTGTCGACCGACCCGCAGAGGTTCTGCTCGGGGCGCGGGATCCTCGTCATGGAGATCGGCGCCACCTACGACACGCCGCCGACGATGATGCACACCGACCCGCCCGAGCACACGGTGTACCGCAAGCTCGTGCAGCCGGGGTTCGCGCCCGGGCGGATGCGCGCCCTCGAGAACGACGTCCGCCGGCGGGCGAAGCCCCTCGTCGACAACGTCGAGCCGGGACGACCCGTCGACTTCGTCGAGACCGTCGCGGTGCCGTTCCCGCTGTACATCATCAGCGCGCTGCTCGGGATGCCCGACGACGACTGGCAGCGCTTCTTCGAGTGGTCGGAGGCCGTCATCCCGGGCGCCACCGACTGGACCGAAGAGAAGCGCGCCGCCCTCCAGGCCGACATGCACGACACCCTGCTCGCGACGACCGTGGATCGCCGCGCCGATCCCCGCGACGACCTCATCTCGGTGCTGGCGCAGGTCGAGATCGAGGAGCGCCGGCTCAGCGACGCCGAGCTCACGATGTTCCTCGTCCAGCTGCTGGTGGCAGGCAACGAGACGACGCGCAACATGCTCTCCGGCGGGCTCGTGGCGCTGTCCGAACGGCCGGCGGACTGGGACCAACTGCGCGCCGACCGGTCGCTCGTGCCGACGGCCGTCGAGGAGATGCTGCGGTGGACGACCCCGGTGGTCAGCTTCATGCGGACTGCGACCCGTGACACGGAGCTGGGCGGCCAGCCGATCCGGGATGGCGATCCAGTGCTGATGCTCTACGCGTCAGCCAACCGCGACGACCGTCAGTTCGGGGCGACCGCCGGCCGGTTCGACATCGGACGAGCTCCCAACCAGCACGTGGCGTTCGGCTTCGGCACGCACTTCTGCATCGGCGCGACGCTCGCCCGGATCGAGGCCCGGGTCCTCCTCGAGGAGCTGCTCGACCGGTTCGAGACCGTCGAGCCCGCCGGCGACGTGATACGCAGCAGCTCGGCGGTCATCGCGGGCGTGAAGCAAGCGCCTCTCGTCTTTCGATAAGGAGCCTTCATGCTTCTCGACCGGTTCAGCCTCACCGACAAGGTCGCCATCGTGACCGGCGGCGGCCGGGGCATCGGCGCCGCATGCGCGCTCGCGTTCGCGGAGGCCGGTGCCGACGTCGTGATCGCCGCGCGCACCAAGGAGCAACTCGAGGAGGTGGCCAATCAGGCCGCCGACCTCGGGCGCCGCGCGCTGGGCGTCCCGTGCGACGTGAGCGATCTGGCCAACCTCGACCTCATCGTCGACCAGGCGATGAACGAGTTCGGCCGCATCGACATCGTCGTGAACAACGCCGGCGGGGCCATGCCGGCGCCGTTCATGGACACGAGCGAGAAAGCGCTCGAAGGCGCGTTCCATTTCAACGTCACGACCGCGTTCACGCTCAGCAAGCTCGCGGTCCCGCACATGCTCGCCCGCGACGGCGGGAGCATCGTGAACATCTCCAGCGCAATGGGCCGCCTGACGGATCGCGGATACGTCGCCTACGGCACGGCGAAAGGCGCGCTGTCGCACATGACGCGCCTCATGGCCTCCGATCTCGCTCCGCGCATCCGCGTCAACGGGATCGCGGTCGGGTCAGTTGCGACCTCGGCGCTGGAGATCGTGCTCACCAACGACGACCTGCGCAACGAGATGGTCGCCAAGACGCCGCTGGGACGCCT
>JBKOWN010000161.1:0-5983 GCA_046724435.1 Actinomycetota bacterium | reverse complement strand
CCCTGGCTCGCGGCCACTCTCGCGGCGCGCTGAGCAACGATGAGCAACGGCGCCAGCGTCCTGGCCGAGCCCGTCCGGCAGTTCGTGGACGAGGTCACGGCGGTGCTCGCCGAGCTGGGCAAAGGAACCTCGCCCCCGCGCTCGCTCGAGCGCGACGCCGCCCTCGAGGCGCAAGCGATCGCGGCGTCCGTCATCGCCAGCGACGGCCGCTACAGCGACTCCGAGCTGCGCGCATTCGCCGTCGCGCTGTCACCCTGGTTCGACTCGCTCCGCCGCGCGACACCACAGCAGCTGCGCAGCGGCGACGCCATTCGTCAGTTCCGGGCGTGGCCGATCACGCCCTCGCCGCTGTTCGAAACGGTCGTCAGCGCCGACAGCAGGAACGGCACAAGCAACGGCTGGCGCTACTACCAGGCCGCGCTCCGTGTTGCGCACGCGGGCGCGGCACTCGACGAGGTGCCCACCCGCGAACGACTCGTCGCCGTCGACACGCTGCGGACGATGATGCTGCGCCGCCTGGCGGCAGCGAAGGTCGAACGGCCCGCGGATATGCCACGTGGTGTCGGCGAGCCGGAGCCGCTCGAGGACCGCCGCGCGCCCGCCGCCCGCCCGCTCGACGACCTCCTGGCCGAGCTCGACCGGCTCGTCGGCCTGGCGGCGGTGAAGACCGAGGTGCGGCTGCTGACCAACCTCATCCGCGTCGAGAACCTGCGACGTGAACGCAACCTGCCGGTCGTCGACCAGAGCCGCCACCTCGTGTTCGTCGGCAACCCCGGCACAGGCAAGACCACTGTGGCGCGCCTGCTGGCGCAGATCTTCCACACGCTGGGCGTCGTGTCGAAGGGACAACTCGTCGAGACGGACCGGTCGGGGTTGGTGGCGGGCTTCGTCGGACAGACCGCCCCGAAGGTGAACGAGATCACGCGCCAGGCGCTGGGTGGCGTGCTGTTCATCGACGAGGCCTACGCGCTCGTGCAAGGCGGAGAGCAGGACTTCGGGCGGGAGGCGATCGCGGCGCTGCTGAAGCAGATGGAGGATCACCGCGACGACGTCGTCGTGATCGTGGCCGGCTACCCGGCGCCCATGACCGGGTTCCTCGATGCCAACCCCGGGATCCGATCGCGATTCCCGAAGACGCTCGGGTTTCCCGACTACACCGACGACGAGATGGTCGCCATCTGTGAATCGATGGCGGAGGCGAGTCACTACGAGCTCGACGCTTCGGCGCGTGAGCGGCTCCGGGCGTGGCTGGCGCGCCAAACGCGGGGAGCTAGCTTCGGGAACGCCCGCCTCGTGCGCAATGTGTTCGAGCAGTCGGTCACGCGGCAGGCGAGCCGCGTCGTCGACCTGCCGTCGCTGACAGATCACCAGCTGATGACGCTCACCGCCGCCGACATCCCTGACTAGCTGGTCGCCCTTCGATTGGCGCCGTCGCGGGCTCCGGCTCCTGCGCCGACGGTCGGCAAAGCCGCCGTCACCGCGGAGTGAACGGCACCTAACCTCCATCCGTGCGACGGGTAGGCGCGGCAATTGCGGCGGTCGGGCTCGTGCTCGTCGCGCTGGCCGTGAAGGGCGAACCGCCCTTCGGCGGCGGAGGCGGCGGGGGCGGCGGATCCGTCCGGTTGCTGTGCACGACGGAGCTCGAGGCCGCGTGCACACAGCTCGCCGAGCACGACGGCGACGTGTCCGTGACGGTCGAGCCGGCGGGGACCACTGCCCAGTCACTCGTCGCCCTGCCCGACAACCAGCGCCCGGATTTCGACGCGTGGCTCGCGCCGTGGCCGTGGCCACAGATGGTCGACGTGCAGCGGCGCGGGAAGCGGCCGATCTTCGCGAAGCCGTCGGACGCAATCGGTCGTTCACCGCTGGTGGTCGCGGCACGGGCCGACCGCAAGCCGGTCCTCGACGCGACCCCGCCCTGCAACAACGCGATCGACTGGAAGTGCGTCGGAGCGGTCGCGGGCCGGCCGTGGACCGACTTCCCCGGCGGCCAGGCGGCGTGGGGAACGGTGAAGCCCGGGTACGGCGATCCCACCCTCAACGCAACCGCGCTGCTCGTCGTGTCTCAGGCGTCGAGCGAGTTCCTCGACAACAGCGACTACTCGCGCTCGGACCTCCAGGACAACAACGAGTACCTCGACTGGCTCGCCGGCCTCGCGCGCGCCGTGCCGAAGGTCGCGCCGTCGGCGGTCGGACCGTTCGCCGAGATGCTGCAGGCGCTACCGACCGCCACGTATGACATCGTCGGTACGACTGAAGCTGATGCCGGACCGGCACTCGCTGCTGCTGCGCCCGACCGTCGGAGGCAGTTGACGCTCCTCTACCCTGAGCCGGTGGTCACCGCCGACGTCGTGGTCGCCGCGGTGGCCACGAGCCCGAACCGGGACGGCGCCGACGGTCTGGCCGGCAACAGCGAGCTCGCCGCCGCGCTGGCGCGTACGGGCTGGCGAGTCCCCGGTCAACCCCGCGCTCGGGGCGTGCGTGACACGCCGGCCTTGCCGCGCGGGTCCGGCTTGCCGACCGATCCAGGTTCGCTCGTTGCGCTGCAAGACACATGGCGCGGCGTGCCGAAGTGAGACGTGCAACCGGTGCCGCGCTCGCTGTGCTCACAGTCGCGGCCACCCTGGCGGTGCTCAGTCCCGGGATCGCGCACGCCGCCGATTGCATCACCGTGGACATGGAGGTGTCGCCGGAGAAGGTCGACCTGCTCACGGATCTTGCCAAGCGCTTCAACGACTCGGACCGCGCCAACCTCGCGGGCCAGTGCATCGCCGTGCGCGTGGTCTCGAAGTCGTCAGGCGAAGCGGCGTCGTTGCTTGCAGACGACTGGCCGAACCCGAAGGCGAACGGGCCGCGACCGGTGGTGTGGTCGCCGGCTTCGAGCGCGTGGGGTCAGGTCGTCAACCAACGCCGGGCCGATGCGGGCAAGAAGGCGATCGCCCCCGCCGGCACCCCGCTGCAGCTCACCCCGCTCGTCATCGCGATGCCGAAGCCGATGGCCGAGGCCCTCGGGTATCCGAACACGCCGCTCGGATACGCGGACATCCTCGGCCTGGCCCGTAACCCTGAGGGGTGGGGCGCGTACGGGCATCCCGAGTGGGGGCCGTTCCGGCTGGGGAAGACCAATCCCAACTTCTCGACCAGCGCGCTGAATGCGACGATCGCGCAGTACTACGCCGCGTCCGGCAAGACGAACGGGCTCGCACTCGAGGACCTCAATCGCCCCGAGGTCGACGACTTCGCCCGCGGCGTCGAATCTTCGGTGGTGCACTATGGCGACACGACGCTCACGTTCCTCAACAATCTCTATCGCGCCGACCAGCGCGGCGTCGGGCTGACGTACGTGTCGGCGGTGGCAGTCGAGGAAAAGTCGGTCATCGACTTCAACAAGGGCAACCCGGACGGCATCCTCGACCCCGGCGAACATCCGAAGCCGCCGCGCGTGCCGTTGGTGGCGATCTACCCGAAGGAAGGGACGCTCTTCTCGGACAGCCCGTTCATCACGGTCGACGCGCCGTGGGTCAGCTTGAAGCAGAAGCGGGCCGCAGCCAAGTTCGAGCAGTACGTCGAGCAGCCGGCCAACCAGAAGCGGGTGCTGAAGTTCGGGTTCCGGCCCGGCAACCCGAAGGTCGCGATCGGCGCACCGATCGAGGCGAAGTACGGCGTCGATCCCAACCAGCCGCAAACGACGCTCGAGCTGCCGTCGCCACCGGTACTCGTCGGCCTCATCGACCGGTGGGGCCAGAACCGGAAGTCGGCACGTGTGCTGATCGTCATCGACGTGTCGGGCTCGATGGGCGAGCCGGCGAGCGGACAGGGCGGTGATTCGAAGCTCGATCTGGTCAAGAAGGCGGCGGTCGCCGCCCTCGGCCAGTTCAAGCCCGAGGACGACGTCGGGCTCTGGATCTTCTCGACCGGCGTGAACCGCCAGGAGCCCACCGACTATCTGGAGCTGGTGCCGACGGGCCCGATCGGCCCGCAGCGCGAGGCGATGGCCGCGAAGATCAACGACCTCGTGCCGACCCAGGGGACACCCCTGTACACGGTCACGAAGGCTGCCGACGACCAGCTGGTGCAGACGTTCGACGCCCAACGGATCAATGCCGTCCTGCTCCTCACCGACGGCAAGAATGAGGACGAGCGCAACACAGACCTCGACGGGTTGCTGCGCTCGCTGCGGGCGCGCAACGAGGGGCAGGTCGCGAACCCGGTTCGGGTGTTCCCGATCGCGTACGGGCAGGACGCGGACCTGCCTACCCTCAAGCGCATCGCCGAGGCGACGAACGCCACCGTCTATAACGCTGCCGACCCGAAGAGCATCGACAAGGTGTTCCTCGCCGTCGTGAGCAACTTCTAGCGCGCATGAGCCTCATCGATCACCTGCCGGAGCACCTCAAGAACCGCAAGACGGCCGAGGCCGTCACGGCTCCGTCGGCTCTCTTGCTCGCAGGTGCGGGCACCGCTGCCGGTGTCCTGATCGGCGCCGGTCTGCCGCTCGCAATCCTCGTCGGCGCGTTCGCGTACGGAGTGCGGGTCGCATTCGGCCTGCCGCGCAAGCCTCGGCCCGAACGCATCGACCTCGCCGGGTTGAGCCAGCCCTGGCGCGCGTACGTGAAGGATGCGATGGAAGCACAACGCCGGTATGCGCGCGCGGTCTCAACCGCCGAGCCGGGTCCGCTGCACGACCGGTTGCGTGAGATCGGCGCCCGCCTCGATGCCGGCGTGCGCGAGTGCTTCCGGATCGGCCGGCGAGGCGCCGCACTGGACACCGGGCTCGCCGGCCTTCAGACCGGCGTGGCGTGGTCCGACCTCATGCACGGGCTCGACGCGTTCCGGGTGCCGGCCGAACTGCGTGAGCGCGTGCAGCAGGGCGAGACGATCCAGGGCCATCCTGCGCTCGCCGACGAGCTCAAGAAGTGCGGCATGGATGCGCAGGCACTCGCGAAGCTCGAGGCACTGCAGGCCCAGGTGTTGTCCGCGCAGCGGCTGAGCAAGGTGGCGGAGGACGCTCGATCGCGCCTCGAGCTCCTCAACGCCCGGCTCGACGAGGCCGTGGCGCGGGCCGTGGAGCTGGCACTCTCGGCCGAGGACGCCACTGCGCTGTCCGGCCTCGGCGGCGACGTCGACGACCTTGTGGGCGAGATGGAGTCGCTGCGGGGCGCACTCGACGAGGCGGGGCGAGCGAGCCGGGGGGCGACCGCCACGGGCACGGCGTAGGATCGTTGGTAGATGTGGAAAGCGATCCGGCGTTGGTGGAAGTACCTGGGTGCGAAGCTCTCGGGGAAGCTGGAGGAGTCGGCTGATCCGAAGGTCCAGCTCGAGCAGGCGATCGAGGAAGCGCAACAGCAGCACCGCCGTCTGACGGAGCAGGCCGCCAACGTCATCGCCAACCAGAAGCAGACGCAGATGCGGCTGGAGCGTGCGGTCGACGACTACGAGAAGTCGAACGCCTCGGCGCGCCAGGCGCTCCTACTCGCGGACGAGGCGAACCGGGACGGCAAGTCGGACAAGGTCGCGAGCTACACGCAGGCGGCTGAGGCGTTCGCCGACAAGATCATCGGCCTCGAGAAGCAGGTCGCCGACCTCAAGAACCAGCTCCAGCAGACGACGCAGGCGGCCGAGCAGGCCAAGCAGGCTGTGGCGCAGAACTCGACCGCGTTGCAGAAGAAGCTCACCGAGCGCCAGAAGCTCCTGTCGCAGCTCGATCAGGCGAAGATGCAGGAGCAGATGAACAAGGCCATGACGCAGCTTTCGGCGACCGTGGGTGAGGATGTCCCCACGTTCGAGCAGGTCCGCGACAAGATCGAGCGCCGCCTGGCGAAGGCGCAGGGCATGGCCGACCTCACCTCGACCAACGTCGACACCAAGATGCTCGAGGTCGAGCAGGCGCAGGCCAGCGCCGAGGCTCAGGCGCGGCTCTCCGAGCTGCGCTCCGAGCTTGGGCTGACGAGCCCCGAGACCGAGAAGCCAGCCCCGGCGTCCC
>JBKOWN010000111.1:0-19566 GCA_046724435.1 Actinomycetota bacterium | reverse complement strand
CCGTAGCTGTAGCCGTGGCGCTCGGTGCGGGTGTGGGGGTCGCCTTCGGCGATCTGCTGGGAGATCTTGCCCAGGATGATCACGCCGGTGGGGCAGCGGTCGACGCACAGGGCGCAGCGGGTGCAGACGTCCTCGTCGACGATGAAGGCGACGTGGTCGGTGGGGTCCTCGCCGGGTTGTTCGGTGTCGACGGCTTCGGAGATGGCGTTGACCGACACCATGTGGATGCATTTCCACGGGCAGATGTCGACGCAGCCTTCGCAGAGGATGCACTCGGCCTGGTCGATGTGGAGGAACTGCTTGGGCTTGACCGCCGAGGTGAGGAACGCGGGGTCGACTTCTTGGAGCTCGTAGTCGGTGACGAAGTCCGGCATCGGCGGGTTCGCATCGGTCTTGGCCATCGCGGGAAATTTACCAGCCCCCGGTGGGATTATTTGCCGGCTTCGAGCTTTCCCTGTAGCCGGGCCAGCCGCCGGTCCCACTGGGCGCCCACGGTTGTCATCCACCCCGCCGCGTCCTCGAGCGGCGCCGGCGTGAGGGCGTAGCGAACCTCGCGTCCGGCACGCGCCGGCGTCACGAGCCCGGCCTCGTCCAGCGACCGGAGATGCTTGACGATCGCCTGCCGGCTGACGGGCTCGCCGGCGGCGAGCTCGGTTGCCGTCGCGGACGGCTGATCGGCGAGGCGTCCGAGCAGGCGACGACGGGTCGGGTCGGCGAGCGCCGAGAACACCGCACCCAGGCGCCGGTCGTGCGCGTTCATGCGACCGCGCCGGCGGCCGCCCGCGCCCGGGCGCGAGAGGACTCGACCAGCCGAAGGCGAGACCCAACATCCGTGGGTTCGATCGTGATGGTCACCGAGGTCGCCCTTCCCACCTCCTCGCCGGTGAGCGGCCACCACGTGAACGCCAACCGCTGCCCCGGCTCGACGTCGCGGACGAGCGCGCGCCGTACCTCGCCGTCGGCGAAGCGGAAGCTGCCCGACCCGCCGGGGCGTGGCTCGAGCTCCACGTCGGCCTCGAGCCAGTCACCGAGCTGGTCGTTCTCGGTCACCTGCTCCCACACCTCGTCGGGCGAGGCCGGCAGCTCGACTTCTCTGGTGACGTCCGCACTCATGCAACCCCAGGGTTGCACAGTCGGCTGAGCCGCGCCAACATGGTGCAACCAATCGGTTGCACCGAAGATGGGAGTCTGCCATGAGCAAGGTGCTGGTCCCGACCGTCGTCGAGCAGAGCACCCGCGGCGAGCGCGCGTTCGACCTCTACTCCCGCCTGCTCAAGGAGCGCGTGATCTTCCTCACGGGCGAGATCGACGACACGGTGGCGAATCTCATCGTGGCGCAGTTGCTGCACCTCGAGTCCGAGGAGCCCGCCAAGGACATCAACCTCTACATCAACAGCCCCGGCGGCGAGATGAACGCGTTGTTCGCGATCTACGACACGATGCAGTTCATCGGCGCCGACGTCGCGACGACGTGCATGGGCCAGGCGGCGTCGTCCGCGGCCGTGCTGCTCGCGGCCGGCGCGCCCGGCAAGCGCAGCACACTGCCCCACGCCCGGGTGCTCATCCACCAGCCGTGGGGCGGTGTGCAAGGCCAGTCCGTGGACATCGAGATCGCGGCGCGCGAGGTGATGGCGAAGCGGCGTCAAATGATCGAGGCGCTCGCGCGGCACAGCGGTCAGACGGTCGAGCGGATCGAGCGAGACATCGACCGCGACTTCATCCTCCGCGGCCACGACGCCGTCGAGTACGGCCTCGTCGATCACGTGATCGAGAGCCGCCAGCTCGCCGCAGTCGCGGCGTCGCCGAACGGGTCGAGGCCCGCGAGCGCCTAAGGCGAACCTTGGAGCGATCCGGTGTCGACGACCTCGAACGCGTTCCCCGTCACATTCCTGAGGGCGCCGAGGTCGTCGTCGTCCCAGCGCGTGTCGGTCGCGCCGCTGATGAACCAATTCGAGCCGTTGTTGGCGACGATCATCCCGTACCGCTTGAGCGCGGTCACGATCACCTGTGACTGCGGGCACGAGCAGCCGAGCGTGAAGCTCGCCTTCAAGCGCAGACGCAGGCCCATCGGCGGCCGGTTCGGGTCCGTGGTGGAGGACGCGGAATGCGTCGCCGGCAAGATGGAGGCGCGCTGCGTTTGTGCGACGGTGAAGCGAAGCGCGTGATCAATGTGATCGCTGGCGACCTCGTCGTATCGTGCCAGCCCCGCGAAGATCGGGAGTCCTGCCGCGTCGGCTGACGTCCAACCAAGGGTGCGGAACGCGTTGGACCGCAGGTTCCACGTCGCCCCCGAGTCGGCGCTCCACGAGCCGCCCTGCGGGAAGGCGTTGAACATCTCGTTAGAGGACCCAGTTGTCGCGGTCGACCACGAGCACGTGGCGGTCACCCGCGCTAGTCGCCCCTCCTTCGATCGGTGCACGGGGCGGGACGGGATACGGCCCAGGATCGCTCTGGTCGGCGAACGCCCCGAACTGGATCGGAAGCTTGGGTTGCGTGCCCGCAACCGTGACGTAGGGAATGCCGAACGTGCCGCCTCCGCCGAAGTCGGCATGGAGCTGGCCCGAGGTGCCGATGCTGTTGATGTAGTCGGCGGAGTTGGCGTCGACGGGGAGCGTCGAGACGTTGTCGTTCCAGCCGACATAGTCAGGCTGGGCCGTCGCGGGGAACACGGAGCAGGAGCCGAGGGGCCCGTTCTGGTCGCCCGTGTCACTGCCGCCTCCAACCGGCGGTCGTGGGCGGCACGGTCGTCGGCGGCGGGCCGCCTCCTCCCGGCGAGCCGATACACGCGCTGGCGGTGAGGACGAGCGCGACCCCGACGAGCAGGCTGATGCGTCGCGAGGTCATCGGAGTAGTTATCGGCCGCGCCCCGCGTTTTCTTGAACGCGACCGATGGGAGACCGGAGCCGACCTCTACGATGACCGGCCGTGCCGGTCCTCGCGTCGATTCCGAGCCCCGACAACGGCGTCATCGACCTTGGGCCGATCCCGCTGCATGCCTACGGCCTGCTGCTCGCGATCGGCGTCCTCGTGGCGGCCTGGATCGCCGAGCGACGGTGGGTGGCACGCGGCTTCGACGGCAAGACGTTCAACGACATGGCCGTCTGGATCGTCATCGGCGGCGTCGTCGGTGCCCGCCTCTACCACGTCGTCAGCGACTACCAGCTGTTCACCGACGATTGGCTGCGCGCGTTCCAGATCTGGAAGGGCGGCCTCAGCATCTGGGGTGTGCTCGCGGGCGGGGCCATCGCCGTCGTGATCGTGACGCGCATCAAGCGGGTCCAGACCCTGGTTCTCTTCGACTGCATCGCGCCCGGGCTGCTCGCCGCCCAGGCGATCGGCCGCTGGGGCAACTACTTCAACCAGGAGTTGTTCGGCGGCCCGACGAAACTGCCGTGGGCGCTCGAGATCTCGCCGGGGAAGCGCCCCCCCGGGTACCTGCACGACACCACCTTCCACCCGACCTTCCTGTACGAGTCGCTCTATTGCCTCTTCCTGCTCGGTGTCGTGCTCTGGGTGGAGCGCAGGTTCCGGCTCCGGAAGGGCCAGATGCTCGCCCTGTACCTCGCGACGTACACGTTCGGCCGGTTCTTCTTCGAGAACATGCGCATCGATCCCGCCAACGAGATCTTCGGAGTGCGGCTCAACGCCTGGGTCAGCGCCATCGTGTGCATTCTCAGCATCGGGTGGTTCCTGTGGCTCGGACGCCACGGCTCCGAGTACCCGCCCGGCACCGTCCCCGCCGACCGTGGCGCACGAGCGACGACCGACGAGGTGGCTGACCCAGTCTCGTAGACGCGACCCGCCGCGACCTCGGCGACAGCTACCACCCCGGCGGGCTCGATCTGACCCGCCGACTCGCTCGTTCCCTCGAGCTGCGGCCGGGTGACCGGGTGCTCGACGTCGCCAGCGGGCCGGGCACGACGGCGTTCCTGCTCGCGTCCGAGTTCGGCGTCGAGGTGAACGGCGTCGACTTGGGTGATCTGACGGTGGCGAAGGCGAATGGGACCGCAGCCTCCGAGGGGATCGGCGACCGGGTCCGGTTCCACCGCGGCGACGCCGAAAGGATCCCGCTCCCCGACGCATCCGTCGACGCGGTCGTGTGCGAGTGCGCGTTCTGCACGTTCCCCGACAAGAAGACGGCAGCTGCCGAGATGGCGCGCGTGCTGAAGCCGGGCGAGCGCGTCGGGATCACCGACGTGGCGCTCGAGCCCACGCGCCTCGACGCCGAGCTGCAGTCACTTGCCGGCTGGGTCTCGTGCCTCGCCGACGCCCGGCCTGTCGTTCACGAAGACCTGCGCCGACCTCGAGATCACGCCCGACGCGATGCACGAGGCTGCGCACGCGGCGGCGTCGCTCGGCGCCGGTATCGACCTCGTGCACGGAGTCCAGATGCAGAACGCGCTGAAACTCCGGGGAGCGATCTAGGCCCGTACGGACTTGGCTGAACTGAGCGCGTCTCGCACCTCGGCGAGGCGCGCGGGCACGATCGACCACCACACCCATCGCCCGCGTTTCTCGCCGGCGATGAGCCCGGCGTCGGCGAGGATCTTCGTGTGGTGGCTCACCGTGGGCTGGCTCCGGCCGACCGGTCCGAGGAGATCGCACGAGCAGACCTCACCGGCGGCCGCAATGAGGCTCAGGAGACGGAGCCGGACTGGATCGGCGAGCGCGGCGAAGACGCGCACCAGCTCCGCGGCTTCTGCTTCCCGTAGTGGCGCCTCGAGCACCGGCGCGCAGCACCCGTCGGTGTCGGCTCGGGTATGCGCCATGAGCGGACCTCCCGGAGTCGCATTGACATCTCTCGATGTATTCGCGATGATCGATACATCGACAGTTGCCAATATATCCCGGAGGGGTCATGAGTCGAGTCCAGCTGGCACTCAACGTCCGCGACCTCGATGACGCGGTCGCCTTCTACTCGAAGCTCTTCGACACGGCCCCGGCGAAGGTCCGCCCCGGCTACGCCAACTTCGCGGTTACCGAGCCGCCGCTGAAGCTCATCCTGATTGCCGACCACGGCGATCCCGGGACACTCAACCACCTCGGGGTCGAGGTCGAGTCGACGGAGGACGTCGCGGCAACGCAGCAGCGACTCGCGAGCGAAGGTCTCCCGACTGCAACCGAGGACGAGGTCTCGTGTTGTTACGCGCTGCAGGACAAGGTGTGGGTGGACGCCCCCGACGGCGAGCCGTGGGAGATCTACACCGTGCTCGATGACGTCGAGATGCCGGGCGGCGAGCTCCGCACCGCCGAGCCCGAGGACGACCCGATGTGCTGCGAGTCGGCTCCCGAATCAGCGTCGCGCTGCTGCTGACGATTTCGGAAGGGCCACATGACCGACCTGGCCCAGGAGCCCGAGACCGGCACCGGCAGCGGCGAGCTGGATCTCACGCGTCGTCTGGTCGCCGAGGGAATCGGGACGGGCTTCCTCGTCATCGCGGTGATCGGTTCCGGGATCATGGCCAGCCGCTTGTCGCACGATGTGGGTGTGCAGTTGTTCGAGAACGCGGCCGCCACCGCCGCCGCGCTGATAGGCCTCATCCTCGTCTTCGGAGCAGTCTCGGGGGCGCACTTCAACCCGGTCGTGACGCTCGTCGATCGCGCCTTCGGCAGCATCACGACCCGCGACTCGGCGTTCTACATCGCCGCCCAGGTCACGGGCGGCTGCCTCGGCGCTGTGGCCGCCAACCTCATGTTCGAGCTCCCCGCGATCAATGTCTCGACGAAGACGCGCTCGTCGCCCGCACTTTGGCTGTCAGAGATCCTCGCGACGGTCGGGCTGCTGCTCGTCATCCACGGTTGCGTCCGCAGTGGTCGTGCCAACGTGGTCGCGTTCGCGGTCGGGATCTGGATCGGCGGCGCCTACTGGTTCACGTCGTCGACGAGCTTCGCCAATCCCGCGGTCACGATCGCCCGCACCCTGTCCGACACGTTCACCGGCATCGACCCGTCGTCGGCGCCGATGTTCATCCTCATGCAGCTCGTGGGCGCCGGCATCGCGTACGGGCTGATCCGGCTGCTCTATCCAGGTCGCGTTCTCGCCGAGCGATGAGACCACGAAAGGGGAGACGATGATCAGCGCCAAGCCCAGCGTCGTGTTCCTGTGCGCGCACAATGCCGGGCGTTCGCAGATGGCGGCGGCATGGCTCGAGTACCTCGCGGGCGACCGCGTCGATGTCTTCTCGGGCGGATCCGAGCCCGCGAGCACGGTCAACCCGGCGGCCATCGAGGCGATGGCGGAAGTCGGTATCGACATCCGGACCGAGTTCCCCAAGCCGTGGACAGACGAGATCATCCACGCCGCTGACGTCGTCGTCACCATGGGGTGTGGCGACGCGTGCCCCGTCTATCCGGGAAAGCGCTACGAGGACTGGGTGCTCGACGACCCAGCGGGCCTCGGCGTCGACGCCGTCCGTCCGATCCGCGACGAGATCCGCGGCCGCGTCGAGCGGCTCATGGAGGAGATGAAGATCCTCCCCGAGTGACGGTGTCACCTCCTCCCTGCGCGTAGGGTCGCGGTGCCCCCAAACGCCCTGGTAGGAGGAACACCGTGACGTCTGCCGTCACATCAGAGCCCGCCGCCGCCACAACGGTCGCCGTCCGCGCCGAAGAGGTGACGAAGATCTACGGCGTCGGCGAGGCGGCCGTGCGGGCGCTCAACAACATCACTGTCGAGTTCGCCGCCGGTCACTACACGGCGATCATGGGCCCGTCCGGCTCGGGCAAGTCGACCCTGTTGCATTGCCTCGCCGGGCTCGACCGCGTCACGGCCGGTCGCATCCTGCTCGGCGACGTCGAGATCACCGCGTGCTCCGAGAAGGAGCTGACGATCGTCCGCCGCGACAAGATCGGCTTCGTGTTCCAGTCGTACAACCTCATCCCGACGCTCACCGCGCTCGAGAACATCACGCTCCCGCTGGCGCTGGCGGGCAAGAAGCCCGACAAGCAATGGCTCGACCGTGTGATCAGCACGGTCGGTCTCGCCGACCGGCTCAAGCACCGGCCGTCCGAGCTGTCGGGTGGGCAGCAACAGCGGGTCGCCGTCGCGCGTGCGCTCGCGAGCCGTCCGCAGGTCATCTTCGCCGACGAGCCGACCGGAAACCTCGACTCGAAGGCCAGTGCCGAGATGCTCGAGTTCATGCGCCAGGCCGTCACCGACCTGGGCCAGACGATCGTGATGGTCACCCACGATCCGCTTGCGGCCGGCTACTCCGATCGCGTCGTCTTCCTCGCCGACGGGAAGATCGTCGACGAGCTCGAGAACCCGACGGCCGAGACGATCATCGAACACCGCGCGAAGAGCCTCGGCGAGTAGCGCCGTGCGCCGCGTCACGATCCAGGGGCTGCTCGCGCACAAGCTTCGCTTCGCGCTTACTGCACTGGCGGTGATGCTCGGCGTCGCGTTCATGTCCGGGACGTTGGTCCTCACCGACACCATCTCCCGCACGTTCGACAACCTGTTCGCGGACGTGAATCGGGGCACCGACGCCTACGTACGAAGCGCGCAGTCGTTGTCGAGCGGCTTCGGCGGACCGGTCCGCCGGCAGCGCGCCCGCGTGCCCGCGTCGCTCGTGCCCCAGATCGAGGCCGTTCACGGCGCCGCGGCCGCCGAGGGGAACCTCCAGTTCTACGCCCAACTCGTCGACAAGAAGGGCAAGACAGTCGGGAACCCGGGGCAGGGGGCGCCCACGTTCGGCTTCACCTGGGGCACGGTGAAGGCGCTCAACCCGTACCGGCTCGAGCCCGGAAGCCACGCACCCGTCGGGCCGGATCAGGTCGTGGTCGACGCCGGGTCGGCCAAGGACGCCGGCTTCAAGGTCGGCGACCAGGTGACGATCCTCACGCAGGGGCCGCCGGCGAAGTACCAGATCGTCGGGATCGCCAAGTTCGGCGACGCCGACAGCGCCGCCGGCGCGTCGGCCGCGCTGTTCGACACCCCGACGGCGCAGGCGATCACCGGAGCCACCGACCAGTTCGACTCGATCTCCGTGGTCGCGCAACCCGGCGTGTCGCAGGAGACGCTCAAGAACGGGATTGCAGCCCAGCTCGACAACAAGACGTACCAGGTACTCACCGGAGCGCAGATCACGAAGGAGAACCAGAGCGACATCAAGAACGCCCTCCAGTTCTTCAACGTCGCGCTGCTGGTCTTCGCGTTGATCGCGCTGTTCGTCGGCACGTTCATCATCTTCAACACGTTCTCGATCGTGGTCGCGCAACGGCTCCGTGAGTTGGCGCTGCTGCGCGCGCTCGGCGCCAGCGGCCGCCAGGTCCTGGGCTCGGTCCTCACGGAAGCGGTGCTCGTCGGCCTGTTCGCGTCTGTGGTCGGCCTCGGTGCCGGCATCGCGCTGTCCAGCGCGCTGAAGGCGCTGCTCGACGCGTTCGGACTCGACATACCGGCCGGCGGCACCGTCATCAGTGCCCGGACCGTGATCGTCGCACTCGTCGTCGGCACGGGCGTGACGATCATCTCCGCGATCGTGCCCGCGCGGAAGGCTTCACGGGTGGCTCCGATCGCGGCAATGCGCGACGTCGCTACCGAGGAGCGGCCGCACTCCGGCCGCCGGGTCCTGATCGGGTTCGGCATCGTCGCCCTCGGTGTTCTGTCGCTGTTCGCGGGGCTGTTCGGCAGCGCCGGCATCCAACTCGTGGGCCTCGGGGCGTTGATCGTGTTCATCGGCGTGTTCGTGCTGGGACCTGTGGTCGCGCGTCCACTCAGCGACGCGATCGGTTGGCCGGCGGCACGGCTGCGCGGCATCACCGGCACGCTCGCCCGCGACAACGCCATGCGGAACCCGAAGCGCACGTCGGCGACGGCAGCTGCGCTGATGATTGGCGTGGCCCTCGTCGGCTTCATCACGATCTTCGCCGCCTCGGCCAAGGAGTCGATCAACGCGCAGGTCGACGAGGCGTTCAAAGCCGACTTCGTCATCACCACCGGCTCCGGGTTCGGCGCCGCCTTCGGTGGATTCAGCCCGCAACTGGCGAGCGACGTCGCCAAACTGCCGCAGGTCGGTGGCTCGAGCCCGCTCCGGTTCAACGAGGCCGAGTTCGGTGGCTCGAGCGAGTTCTTCGCCGGCGTCGACCCGCGTTCGGCAACCAATGTCTTCAACATGAAGGTCCAGGACGGGAACGTCGGGGACCTCGCCCAGCCCAACAGCGTCGGCATCTCGCGCTCGGTGGCGGACGACAAGCACTGGCAAATCGGGAGCCGGGTGCCGGCGCAGTTTCCGAACGGCGCCATCCCGCTCACAGTCCGCACGATCTACGGCAATGGCAACAAGCAAGGCTTCGCCGATTACACGCTGTCGATCGCGACGGTCAGCGCGCACTACACGTCGCAGCTCGATCAATACGTGTTCGTCAAGCTCGCGTCGGGCGTCAGCCCGCTCGAGGGTCGCCAGGCCATCGACCGTGCTCTGAAGGCATACCCGAACGCCAAGCTCCAGGACAGTACGGAGTTCAAGGATTCGCAAGCGGCGCAAATCAACCAGCTTCTGGGACTGATCTACGTCATGCTCCTCTTGGCGGTGATCATCGCCCTCATCGGCATCGCCAACACGCTCGCGCTCTCGATCTACGAGCGGACACGCGAGCTCGGGCTACTACGCGCCGTCGGCATGAGCCGGCGCCAACTGCGGTCGAGCATCCGGTGGGAGTCCGTGATCATCTCCCTCTTGGGCACGTTCCTCGGGCTCGTGATCGGCTTGTTCTTCGGCTGGGCTGTGGTCGAGGCGCTCAAAGACCAGGGGTTCACCAAGTTCGCGGCCCCGGGTGGGCAGCTGATCCTCGTGGTGATCGTCGGCGGGTTCGCCGGCGTGCTTGCCGCCATCTTCCCGGCGCGGCGCGCCGCGAAGCTGGATGTCCTGCGGGCCGTAACCATCGAGTAACGGACCTGGTTACTCGAACTGCTTGCGGACGCCGTCGTCCTTCTCGCGCACGGCCTCGGCCAGCTCGGACTGGAAGCCCTGCATCTGGCGGCGAAGCTCGGGGTTCGTCGCCGCGAGGATCCGGACCGCGAGCAGCCCGGCGTTGCGGGCCTCGCCGATGCCGACCGTCGCCACCGGGATCCCGGGCGGCATCTGGACGATCGAGAGCAGCGAGTCGAGGCCATCGAGCTTCTCGCGGGGAACCGGCACGCCGATGACCGGCAGCGGCGTCATCGACGCCGTCATGCCCGGCAAGTGCGCGGCGCCTCCCGCGCCGGCGATGATCACGCGCAGCCCGAGGTCGGCGGCGGAGCTCGCGTACTCGTAGAGCACGTCCGGGGTGCGGTGGGCGGACACGACGCGCACCTCGAACGAGATTCCGAACTCGCCGAGGACGTCGACCGCAGGCCGCATGACGGCGAGATCGGAGTCGCTGCCCATGATCACGCCAACGAGCGCGTTCGGCATGATCTCCAAGCTAGCGTGACGCGGTGACGGCGGCTTTGCCGACCGTCACCGCAAAGCCGGAGCTTGCGACGGCGACAGGAGAAACTGTGCGGACACGACTGACTGACGCTCTCGAGATCGAGCACCCCGTGATGCTCGCCGGCATGGGGGGTGTTTCGTACCACACGCTCGTCGCAGCGGTGTCCGAGGCAGGCGGGTTCGGTTGCCTGGGCGCGTCGGCAATGAGTCAGGACGAGATGGTCGAGGAGATCCGCGCCGTGAAGGCCGCCACGAGCAAGCCATTCGGTGTCGACCTCCTGACCGCGCTTCCCGAGCAGATGATGTCGAACATCGAGCTCGTCATCAGGGAGGGCGCGCAGGTTTTCGTGGCCGGGCTGGGCGTGCCGCGGGACGTGATCAAGCTCTGCCACGACAACAACGTGCTGGTCGTCAACATGTGCGGAAAGGTGCGTCACGCGATCGCCGCCGTGGAAGCCGGCTGCGACCTCGTTGTCGCCCAGGGCACCGAGGCCGGCGGCCATACCGGGACAGTCGCCACGATGCCGCTCGTCCCCCAGATGGTCGACGCGGTCGGCGACCGCGTGCCCGTCGTCGCCGCCGGCGGGCTGTTCGACGGCCGCGGGCTGGCGGCGTCGCTCGCGCTCGGAGCCGACGGCGTGTGGATCGGCACCCGTTTCATTGCCACGCCCGAGGCGCGTTCGACGCCGGGCTACAAGGACGCGCTGCTCCACACCGCCGAGGACGGCACGGTGGTCAGTCGGGCGTTCACGGGCAAGACGCTACGGGCAGTCCGCAACAAGACCACGCAGTATTACGACGACCATCCGAGTGAGCTGAGGCCGTTCCCGGAGCAGCTGTTCAAGGCGGTCGAGGAAGGCACGCTGCACCTGACGGGTGGGGACGAAGCCGCCGGCGTCGACCCCGACCGCGAGTGCTACCCGGCCGGACAGGGAACGGGCGCCATCGGCACCCTCGTCCCGGCGGGCGAGCTCGTGCGGCAATTCGTCGCCGAGGCCGAAGCCGTGATCGAGTCGCTGGGCGGTCTCCGTGCACAGGCACCGGCGTGAGCCGCGCCGTCGTGTGACCGAACGGCTCGTCGTCATCGGTGGTGACGCCGCCGGCATGACCGCCGCGGCGCGCGCGCGGCGCCGCCGCGATCCCGAGGACCTCGAGATCGTCGCGTTCGAGCGCGGTCCGTACACGTCGTACTCGGCGTGCGGCATCCCATACTTCGTCGGCGATCTCGTATCCGATGTCGACGAGCTCGTCGCGCGAACACCCGACGAGCACCGTCGTAACGGCATCGACGTCCGCACGGGGCACGAGGTCATCAGCATCGACGTCAACCACCGACGCGTGCGCGTGCGCGATCTCGCCGGCGACGGTGCCGCCGGCGCCGAGCGCGACGAGCCCTTCGACCAGCTGGTGGTGGCGACGGGCGCGGTGCCGTCTCGTCCGCACGTGCCGGGTGCCGACGCCGGCGGCATCTTCGGCGTGCAGACGCTCGCCGACGGCGTCACGACGCGGCGCGCTGTCGACGAGCGCGCGCCGAGCCGGGCGGTCGTCGTCGGCGGCGGCTACGTCGGGCTGGAGATGGCCGAGGCGCTCATCCGGCGCGGGCTCAAGGTCGCGCTCGTCGATCGCACCGAGCAGCCCATGGCGGGCACGCTCGACCTCGACGTGGGAGCGCTGGTCGCGGACGCGCTCCGTGCCGTCGGGGTAACGCTGTACCTCGGCGAGGAGGTCGACGGGTTCGACGTCGAGAACGGATCGGTCCGCGCCGTCCACACCGCCAACCGCTCGTTGCCGGCCGACATGGTCGTCCTCGGCCTGGGCGTACGACCGGACAGCGTGCTCGCGAAGCAGGCCGGCGTCGCCGTCGGCGAGACCGGTGGGGTCGTCACCGATGCGCGCATGGAGACCAGTGTCGGCGGCGTCTGGGCGGCGGGGGACTGCGTCGAGTCGACGCACCGGGTCACGGGTTTGCCGGTCGCGCTCGCGCTGGGTACGCACGCCAACAAGCAGGGCCGGGTCGTCGGGACCAACGTCACGGGCGGCGACGTGCGCTTCCCGGGAGTCATCGGCACCGCAGTGTCCAAGATCTGCGTCTACGAGGTCGCCCGCACCGGCCTCACGGAGCGCCAGGCCGCCGAGGTGGACCTCGACGTGGTCGCCGCCACGATCGAGTCCACGACCCGGGCGGGGTACTACCCGGGCGCGGCGCCGATCAAGGTGAAGGTCATCGCAGAGTCGCGGGAGGGCCGCATCGTCGGGGCACAGATCGTCGGCTCGGAAGGCGCGGCGAAGCGCATCGACGTGATGGCCACCGCGATCTGGAATCGCATGCCCGTCGACGAGGTCGCGAGCCTCGACCTGTCGTACGCGCCGCCATTTTCACCGGTGTGGGACCCGGTGATCGTCGCCGCCCGCAAGGCGGCCGACATGCTCGACTGACCCGGTAGCGCGGCGCTAACGGCGGGCAGCAGCGGCGCGAGCCTGCTCTTCCTTGAGGTCGTTCTCGTACATCATCTGCACGAGCTCCTCGAAGGTGACGCGCGGCTGCCAGTCGAGCTGCTGTCGAGCCTTGCCGGCGTCGCCGGTGAGGATGTCCACCTCGGCCGGTCGCATGAAGCGCTCGTCCTGCTGCACGAGCGGGAGCCAGTCGTCGAAGCCGGCGACGCGGGCGGCAGCGTCGAGCAGCTCGCGGTTCGTGTGCGGCTTGCCCATGGCGATGACGTAGTCGCCCGGCTCGGGCTGTTGCAGCATTCGCCACATGGCGTCGACGTAGTCGCCGGCAAAGCCCCAGTCGCGCGACGAATCGAGGTTGCCGAGCGTGATCTTCTCCTGGAGCCCGAGCTTGATGCGCGCCATCGAGTTCGTGACCTTGCGGGTGACGAACTCCAGGCCGCGGCGAGGAGATTCGTGGTTGAAGCAGATCCCGGAGTTGGCGTGCAGGCCGTAGGCCTCGCGGTAGTTGACCGTCGTGTAGTGCCCGAACACCTTGGCCGCGCCGTACGGCGAACGCGGATGGAAGGGCGTCTCCTCGTTCTGCGGGGTCTCGCGCACCTTCCCGAACATCTCCGACGACGACGCCTGGTAGAAGCGAATCGGGTTGTTCCCGGTGCCGCCGACGACCCGGATCGCCTCGAGCATGCGCAGCACGCCCAGCCCGGTGATGTCGGCCGTGAGCTCGGGCTGCTTGAACGACAGCTGCACGAAGCTGATCGCGCCGAGGTTGTAGACCTCGTCGGGTTGCACCTGCTCGACCGCGGCGATCAGCGACGACAAGTCCTGGAGGTCGCCCTCGACCAGCTCGAGCGCGGGGTTCTCATCCTGGATCATCTGGGCCTTCGGGTTGGCCTGGCCGCGCACGAGCCCGAAGACCTGATAGCCCTTGCCGGCAAGGAGCTCGGCCATGTACCGGCCGTCCTGCCCCGTGATGCCGGTGATGAGCGCGCGTTTCATGTCGGGTGCCTCCGTGGGAAGCCACCGAGGCTAGCCGCGCTGCGAACTCCATTCCGGGTCGAGTTGGCGCAGGAACTCGGCGCACCGCTGCTCCTCGTCGTGCTCGCCGATCGCGCCGGCGGTGACGCGCAGCCCGTCGAGCGCACGGAGGAAGCCCTGGTTCGTCGGGTGGCGCCACCGCACGTAGCCCGATCCCCGCCAACCCGATTGGCGCAGCCGGTCGAGGCCGCGGTGGTAGCCGACCCGGAAGTACGCGTATGCCTCGACGTCGTCGCGGGCGAGCTCTCCGAGGCGAGCCCACGCGTCGAGGAAACGGGGCCAGCGCGCGACGACGTCCGACACGGCGGCTCGCCGGCGTTCGGGGTCGACGGCGATGGCGGAGTCCAGCGCCGCCAGCGCGTCGGCAGGCTCGGGTGACAGGACCGTCTCGGGCGGGCCCTCGCTGAGACCCACGGGCTCCGACATGCCTGCACTGTACGCACCGGACGAACGCGTCCTGACGGAAGGCTGTCCGAACCTCGCCGGTACCATCGCACCGGCGGCGATGGCGGCTGTGCCGACCGTCGCCGCAAAGCCGGAGCTTGCGACGGCGCCATAGGAGGAAAATGCCAGACACTGCCGCGCCGCCCGAGACCAGCGCGGCCGACACACGCCCCTCCGAGCCGGCGCCCGTTGCGGCGGACGGGCAGGACGCGGCTCCCGAGCCGCCCAAGCCGACCACGCTCGTGCTCGTACGTCACGCCGTGACCGAGCAGACCGGTCCCCTCCTCACCGGACGCACCCCGGGCGTGGACCTTTCCGGGGACGGCCGCAAGCAGGCCGCGGCGCTGGCCGACCGCCTCGCCGACCTGCCTGTGGCAGCGGTGTACGCGAGCCCGATCGAGCGCACCGCCCAGACGGCCGCCGCGGTGGCGGAGCGCCATGACCTCCGGGTGCACGCGCTGCCGGGCGCGCTCGAGGCGGACTACGGCGAGTGGACGGGAGGCAAGCTCGCCGACCTCGCCAAGACGGACCTCTGGAAGACGGTGCAACGCGCGCCCTCGCGTGCCCGATTCCCCGGCGGCGAATCGATGACCGAGATGCAGGCCCGCATCGTCGGTTGCCTCGAGGCGGTTGTCGCCGACCATCCGGGCGACCTGGTCGTCGTCGTGTCGCACGCCGATCCGATCAAGGCAGCGATCGCGCACTACACGGGCCTGCACCTCGACCAGTTCCAGCGCATCGTCGTCTCGCCCGCGTCTGTCACCGCGTTCCAGCTCTCGGCGCACGGCGCCGCCTTGGTGAAGTGCAACGACACCGGCAACCTCGACGAGCTGCGTCCCCCGCCCACCGAGGAGAAGAAGGAGGCCCCGGATGGATGAGAACGAGATCGAGCTCGAGACCGTCGACAGTCTCGGAGCCGGCGCCGTCGGCGACCCCGGCGAGCGCGAGTTCTTCCTCCAGGCTCGCACGGAGTCCGCTCAGCTCACGGTCCTGGTCGAGAAGGAGCAAGTGGCCTTGCTCGCGACGGAGGCGGTCGCCTTCCTCGACCGCATTGCGGAGGATTACCCCGAGGAGGCGGTGGAGCCCCGCGAGCCCGCAGTTCGGCAAGCGGGCCTGCGCGAGCCCACGGTGCCGCTCTTCCGGGCGCGCCTGATCGGGCTCGGGTTCGATCCCGAGCGCGAGATGGTGCTCATCGAGCTGCGGGAGCGCTCGTCCGAGGACGAGGAGGAGGGCGAAGCTCTCACGCCCGAAGCCGAAGCCGCGACTCCCGAGCTCTCCGACCTTCCCGTCGCCGATCCGACCGACGAGGAGGAAGAGGGGTATGTCGCGCGGATCTACGCCACCCGTGGACAGGTCCGGGCGATGGCGGCGAAAGGCGCAGAGGCGGTGGCCGCGGGCCGGCCGCTGTGCCCGCTGTGCGACATGCCGATGGACCCCGCCGGGCACCGGTGCCCCCGCTGGAACTGAGCGACGGCGACGCCGGCGAGGTCCTGGCGCGCGGCGAGCTCGAGGTGCTCGGCCGCATGCCGTGGGCGTCGAACGCCACCCTCTTGGCGTTGGCGCGCGCCGACGGCGTCGAGGTGCAAGCCATCTACAAGCCTCGTCGGGGCGAACGTCCACTGTGGGACTTCCCGACCGGCACGCTGTGCCAGCGTGAAGTCGCGACATACGAGTTGTCCGACGCGCTTGGCTGGGGCCTCGTTCCCCCGACGGTGCTGCGCGACGGGCCGCTGGGGGTCGGGATGGTGCAGCGGTTCGTCGACCACGATCCCGAGGAGCACTACTTCACGTTGCTCGAGGAGCACGCCGACCGCTTCCGCCAGTTCGCCGTCTTCGACGTGCTCGTGAACAACGCCGACCGCAAGGGTGGTCACTGCATCCGCAGCCGCCCCGACGGCGCGATCGTCGGGATCGACCACGGCCTCACGTTCCATCCCGCCTGGAAGCTCCGCACCGTGATCTGGGACTTCGCCGGCGAAGCGGTCACACCGCAGCTCGCCGACGACGTCTGTCGCGTTGCGGTCGACGTCCACGGACCGCTCGGCGAACGTCTGACGCCGCTCGTCTCCACACTCGAGGTCGACGCAGTTCGGGAGCGGGCGAACGAGCTCGTCGCGGCCGGGCGTCTCCCGGACCCCGACCCCGGCTACCACTCGCTCCCGTGGCCGCTGGTGTAGATCGCGCGTCGGTGAAGGCCGGTTACGACCCGTGCACGGTCTGCGAAGTGTCCAACGGCGGTGGCGCGTCGGCGCGCCGCTTGTAGATCGCGATCCCGTCGAGTGACTTCACGTAGTCGTAATCCCGGTACAAGACGCGGGCCAAGGGTGGGTAGCGGGCGATCATGTAGTACTGCGCGCCCCGGATACCCGAGTACGCGGTGTCCAGGACGTAGGTGGGGGGGTGGGCAGCGAAGTCCTCGAAGAACAGCTCCCACGCGCCCGGAGTCGCGTTCTTGACGCTGGCTTCGTTCCCCGGCCGACCGGGCTCCCATCCGGACAGGAAGCCTGACGTGAGGAAGCGCGTCGCGGGGCGCTTACCGGACGCCCAGTAGATCTCGGGCACGTGCCCCCAGACGAGGATGCGGTCGTTGCGCCCGGCGCGCTCCTTCAGGTACTGGCTCACGGGCTTGTATTGCGCCTTCTCGTTGAACGGGCGGACGAGGAACCCGAGCCCGGCTGCCACGGTCGCGATCCCTGCCGCGAGCGCAATCGTGCGCTTTACCGCGCGCCCACTCGACCGCATCAAGACCCCCGTGGTGATGAGCACGAGCGGCGGCAGGAGCTGCAGGTAGTAGTGGCCGAAGAAGCGGAGACCGACGGCGACCGACAGGACGGCCGACAAGAGCCAGAGCCATAGGTCCGTATCGCCGCGGCCATCGGTGCGGCGCTCGCGCCACGCGCGTGGCAGGGTCCACACGATCGGGAGGTTCACCACCGCGAATGCAGACGTCATCAGGACGAGCGTGACCAGCACCAAGCCCCAGAGCCCGCTGACGCCGAGGTAGCTGCCGTTGCCGATCGTCGTCCAGAACAGCAGCTCACCGGGGCCCACGAGCAGCGCGACGACCGCCAGCGGCAGCGCGAAACCGCCGAGCGCGCCGGCCGCCCCCCGCCGGCCTCGTTGCCGCCACACGAGGTAGAGCACCGGGAGAAGCGTCGCGGCACCCGTCTGCTTGGCGAGCGTGGCGAGCGCGACGCCGACGCCGGACGAGAACGCGCGGCCGCGACGCGCGAGAAGCACGGCCGCTGTCATGCTCGGCAACATGAAGATCTCGAAGTTTGCCGCCTGCCCGTCCTGAGGCGCGAACGCCACCGACGCCAGCACCATCAGCGCGCCCGCGATCCACGCGGCGCGGTTGCCGTAACGTCTTCGGGCTTCGAGCGCGAGAAACAACGCGGTGAGCGCCACGGCCAGCATCGCCACCACGCGCACCGACCACAGGGCCGTCGTCCCGAAGACCGCGAACGTTGCCGCGTAGAGGTAGGGCACGAGCGGCGGCTTGCGGTCGGCGGCTTCCTGGTAGAGCTTGCCCCCCTCGTTGATCACTTCGGCCTGGGCGCCCAGGAACGTCTCGTCCGAGTTGAACACGTCCACGAAGAACGCCGGGAGGCGGAGCGCGACCGTGAGGAGCAGCAGGACAGCGAACAGGCGGAGGGTGGACCTTCGCCGCGCAGATCGTTCTTCGGGTATTGATTGCGCGTCGGACGCGATCAACGCGTCGTCCGGGGACGGCGAGGCTACCGGTACGACGTCCGTGCTCATCTGGGGTCCGGGCCTACCGGCCTGCTCCGATCCCTGCCGACGGACCAGTCATTGTGCCAGCTCGTCGGGGGTTCCCCGACGCGGTTGATCAGACCGGCGTCAGCTCGTCGCCCAGGTAGCGGCGGCGGCAGAGTGACCGCTGGCGCTTGCCGGACGACGTCTTGGGCAGCGTCCCGGGCCGAACGAGCACGATGTCCTCGGGTGGCACTCCCACTGCATCGGTGACGCGAGCCGCCACCGCGGCGCGGATGAGCGCGATCTCGTCGTCCTTGGTCTCGGCGACAACGACCACGGCCTCGCGACCCCGCCGGCCCTCGGTGCCGAACGCGATGACGTTCCCGTCCCGCACGCCTTCGACCGATTCGGCCGCGCGCTCGACGTCCTCGGGGAACACGTTCCGACCACCGACGATGATGACGTCCTTGATCCGCCCGCACACGACGAGCTCGCCGTCGACCACGTACCCGAGGTCCCCGGTGCGGAACCAGTCGCCGCGGCGGCTTGCTGCTGTCGCCTGGGGATTGTCGTAGTAGCCGGGTGTGATGGAGCTCCCTCGCAGTTCGACTTCGCCGACCTCCCGGTCCTGCATGGCCTGCCCCGTCGTCGGGTCGCAGACGCGCATCTCGAGACCGTCGAGTGGTCGCCCGAGTCGCGGCAGGCGGCGGACGTGCCCGTCGGCGCCTCCACTGTCGACCGGCGCGGCGTAGCGGTCGGTCTCGAGCACGCGCTGGTCGATCGTGTCGACCTGCATGCCGCCGCCCGGCGTCGGGAAGGCGACGGCGAGGGTGGCTTCGGCCATCCCGAACACGCAGAACGCGACGCTTGGGGAGAGCCCGTGCCGGGCACCGGCGGTGAGGAACGCCTCGACGGCGTTCGGGTCGATCGGCTCGGCGCCGTTGAGTGCCAACCGCCACCTCGACAGGTTGAGCCGGTCGAGGCGCCGGAGCGCCCGGGCTGCGAGCCCGTACGCGAAGTTGGGTCCCGCGGTCGCGGTGCCACCGAACTCGGCGATCCACTCCATCCATCGCGCCGGCGCGGCCAGGAAATCCTGCGCCGAGGCGAGCACGAGGTCGAACCCGTGCAGCATGGGCGCGCCGAGCAAGCCGATGAGCCCCATGTCGTGGTACAGGGGCAGCCACGACACCGCCCGGTCCACGTCGGGATCGAAGGCGGCGGCCTCGACGGCGGCGTCGAGGTTGGCCGTCATGCACCGGTGCGGCACCGTGACGCCCTTCGGGTCGGCCGTCGCGCCGCTCGTGAACTGGAGGATCGCCAGCGCGTCGGGGTCGTCTGTCGGGCGCTGGTAGCCGCCGGGCGTGCCGCGCAGCTCGTCGAGCTGCACGATGGGCGGGTCACCCGGCTGGGGATCGAGGAACTCGCTCAGCTGCGCGTCGATCACGACGATCTGCGCGTCGGCGTGGACGATGAGCCTGCGGGTCTGGGCGACGAAGTCCTCGAT
>JBKOWN010000088.1:0-4489 GCA_046724435.1 Actinomycetota bacterium | reverse complement strand
GTGCGCAGGTGCTCGGCCCAGACGTTCCCCCAGACGTAGAAGACCGTGACCGCGCTCTCGCCGGGGTCGAACCCGTACTGCACGTGGTACGGCTCCCACGGGCTCGCCTCCTCGTTCTCGGCGATCGTGTTGCAGTTGTAGGAGAAGTTGTTGCCCTGCGAGCCGTTGTAGGTGAGGCCCGGCACGGAGCCGCCCTGGAGGTTCTGGGAGAGGAGCCCGAAGGCCCGCCCGATCGCCGAGTTGGCGTAGTTGTACGGCCCGAGCGCGCCGATCCCGGAGTTCATCCCGATCTCGTTCCGGATCGGCCCGTTGACGAGCACGAGGTTCCCCATCGAGGACATGCTGCTCTGCCGGCCGGTGTCGCCGGTCGAGGCGAGGGCGAGGATCACGGGGAAGTGCTCCGGGGCCGCCCCCGCCATCACCGCGTTGACCGCCACTTTCTCGACCGTCGACTCCCAGAACTCCATCCCGATCGTCGGCCGGTGCTTGCCGACGAACTCGTCGGGCGACCGACTCGTCCCGGCCAGCATCGCCTCCACCCTCTCCTCGGTCGGCAGCACGATCGGCAGGTAGTCGGTCCAGTGGTTCTCGCGGAAGAGCTCGTGCAGGTTCTCCTCCGTGTCCGGCTCGAGCCGCCGCGGCGTCGAGCGGTCCCAGCTGCTCCCGCGCAGGTCCTCGTCGGTGAGCGGGCGGGTGAGCAGGTCGAACACCCGCTCCATGAACGGCCCGCCGTGGACGGGATCGTCGCCCTCGACATAGCCGCGCAGCACCGCCGACGGCTGGTTGAACATCGGCACCGGGACGAACGCCTGCCGCGCCCGCGGCATCCCCTCGGCCCGCGCCACGGACTGCACGAGCGGCGCGAACACCTTCACGTGCACGGCGACGGTGGGAATCCCGTGCTCGGACTCCATCGCGATCATGTGGCCGGAGACCTCCGGCGCGCAGCCCGGTCAGGTGCCGACGCCGATGATCGCGGCGTCCCCCTCCGCCGCGATCCGCCCGTACAGCTCCGGGTCGGGCTGGTGCCGGTCGCGCATGCGCACCACCTCCGCCCGGATCGCGGGCTCGTGCTCTTCGAGCCAGCCCTGGAGCTGGCGCATGAAGTTGTCCGAGTTCTCGAAGCCGACGTCGACGAGGAACACCCGCTTCCCCTGCAGCGTCTCGAGCGCCGGGGCCATCCCGCGCGCGTCGACGCGCGGCGGGTAGCCCTCCGGGCTGAGGACGGTCAGCTTCGTTCCGACGGCGGTGGCCATCAGCGCCAGGGATCGACGGGGGCGACGAGCGGCAGCGTCGGATCGGACCGGAAGGCGGGCGGCATCTGGGCTCCCTGGAAGATACTGAAGTGACCATTCGTCTCGCCGCCGGCGACGACGACGTTTACGCCGAAGGGCTGGAAGAGGGGGACCAGCTCGTCGGGCTCGGCCTTCGAGAGGCTCGCCCACGGCTCGACGCCGCCCTCGACCAGCTCGCGGACCATGTTGAGCATGATGTGGTCCCAGTAGCGGCGCGCGGGGATGCGCACATTCTCGAAGACCCACTGGGCGATCTTCTCCTGCGAGCCGAGGCCGCGGTCGCAGAACTCGCGGGCGACGATCGGGTCGAGCACGAACAGCGCCCCTTCGAGCGGCTCGAGGCCGGACATCATCGCCTGCAGCTTCTCCGGCCAGTACGTGCGCAGGTGCTCGGCCCAGACGCTGCCCCACACGTAGAAGACGGTCACGGTGCTGTCCTCGGGCTCGTGGCCGCGGTGGACGTGGAACGGACGGAACGGGCTGCGCTCCTCGTTCTCGGCGAAGCTGCAGCAGTTGTAGGAGAGGTTGCAACCCTGCGAGCCGCCGTAGGAGACGCCGGGCACGGAGCCGCCCTGGAGGTTCTGGGACGCGAGCCCGAACGCCCTGCCGATCGCCGAGTTGGCGTGGTTGTACGGCCCCATCGCGCCGATTCCGGAGTTCATTCCGATCTCGTTCCGGATCGGCCCGTTGACGACGACCATGTTGCCCATCGAGGACATGCTGCTCTGGCGGCCGGTGTCGCCGCTCGCGCAGGCCGCCAGGATCACGGGGAAGTGCTCCGGCAGGGCTCCTGCCATCACCGCGTTCACCGCCACCTTCTCGACAGTCGACTCCCAGAGCTCCATGCCGATCGTGGGCCGGTGCTTCCCGACCACCTCGTCCGGCGCCCTGCTCGTCCCCGCGAGCATCGCCTCGACCCGCTCCTCAGTCGGCAGCACGATCGGCAGGTAGTCCGTCCAGTGGTTGTCGCGGAACAGCCGCTGCAGGTTCTCATCGGTGTCCGGCTCGAGCAGCCGGGGCGTCGAGCGGTCCCAACCCGTGCCGCGCAGGTCCTCGTCCGACAGCGGCCGCGTGAGCAGATCGAGCACCCGCCGCATGAACGGCCCTCCGTAAACGGCGTCGTCACCCTCGACGTAGCCGCGCAGCACCGCCGGCGGCTGGTTGAACATCGGGGCCGGGACGAACGCCTGCCGCGCACGCGGCATGCCGTTCGTGCGCGCGGTGCTGTCGACCAGGCGGGCGAACACGTGGACGTGGACCGCCACCGTCGGCACCCCGTACCTCGACTCCAGGTCGATCATGTGGCCGGAGACCTCCGGCGCGCACCCCGGTCAGGTGCCGACGCCGATGATCGCCGCGTCCCCTTCCGCGGCGACCCGCCCGCACAGCTCCGGATCCGGCTGGTGCTGGTCGCGCCAGCGCACCACCTCCGTCCGGATGCCCGGCTCGTGCTCCTCTAGCCAGCCGTGCAGCTGCCTGACGAACTGATCGGAGTTCTCGAACCCGACGTCGATCAGGAACACCTTCTTGCCCTGCAGGGTCTCCAGCGCCGACGCCATCCCGCGCGCATCCACCTTCGGCGGATAGCCCTCCGGGTTGAGCACGGTCAGCTTCGGCTGGGTCTTTGCGGCGACGCTCATGTCACGACCTTTACCCCTTCCCGCCGGTCCCACTCGCGTCCCCGACCGGCACCTGCTGCTCGCCGAGGTAGCTGGCGGTCAGGAGCTGGCGGTCGGCGCGCAAGACCTCGGCGCGGTCCGCGAGGACGATACCGCCGTGGGAGAGCACGTACCCGCGGTCGGCGACCTCGAGCGCGAGCTGCACGTGCTGCTCGACGAGCAGCACGGCGCAGCCGGTCGTCTGGGCGTGCTCCCGCACGACCGGTAGCAGGACCTCGACGATCACCGGCGCGAGCCCGAGGCTGAGCTCGTCGAGCAGCAGCAGGCGGGGCTTGCGGGCGAGCGCCCGGCCGACGGCGAGCATCTGCTGCTCGCCGCCCGAGAGCAGGCCCGCGCGCCGCGACTTCAGCTCGCGCAGCAGCGGGAAGTGCTCGAACGCGATCTCCTCGTCGACCCGCCCGCTGCGGCGGGCGAGACGGAAGTGCTCGGCGACCGTCAGGCCGAAGAAGATGCCTCGGCCCTCCGGCACGTGGGCAATCCCCCGCCGCGCCCGCCCGGTCGGAGAGACGCGCGCGAGATCCTCGCCGTCGAAGGTGACTCGACCTCGCATGGGCCGGACGAGCCCGGAGATCACCCTCAGCGTCGTGGTCTTGCCGGCGCCGTTCGCGCCCAGCAGCGCGACGACCTCGCCGGCGTCCACCGTCAGGTCGATGTCGCGGATGACTGGAGCCTGGTCGTACCCGGCCGTGAGGCCCTCGAGCGTGAGGATCGAGTCGCTCACTGAGGGGCGATCTCCGCCTCGACCTCGGCCGCCGCGCTCCCGAGGTATGCCTCGATCACCCGCGCGTCCCGTCGGACGATCTCGGGTGTGCCGTGGGCGATCACTTTCCCGAACTCGAGCACGACCACGTAGTCCGAGATCGAGAGCACGAGCCCCATGTCGTGATCGACGAGCAGCATCGCCTGGCCGGCGCGGGCCACCTCCCTGAGGCGGCGCCCGAGCTCCTCGCTCTCGTGCGGGTCGAGCCCGGCCGCGGGCTCGTCCAGACACAGAAGCCGTGGACGCGCCGCGAGCGTCCGTGCGACCCCGACCAGCTTCCGCTGCCCCTGCGAGAGGTCGGCGGGCATCTCGTCCACCTTCGCATCGAGGCCGAGCAGGGTGACGGCCTCCCCGACGGCGTCGGTCGTGGCGACTGGACGCGACAGCACTTCCTTCACCGTGGCCCAGGTGGACGGGCGGTACGAGGCGACCGCGAGGTTCTCGCCCACGGTCAGGTCGTCGAACAGCTCGATCGACTGCCACGTTCGCGCCAGCCCGCGCCGCGCGCGGGCGTGCGCACGCAGCCCGTCCAGCGCTTGCCCGTCGAGCTCGACGCTACCGCGGTAGGGGACGAACCCCGAGATCGCGTCGATGAAGGTCGTCTTCCCTGCCCCGTTGGGGCCGATCAACCCGACGAGCTGACCCTCGCCGACCTCGAGGTCGACGGCGTCGAGTGCCCGCAGGCCGCCGAAGGAGACGGAGATCCCCCTCGCGGCGAGCACGGCGCTGATAGCTCTACCCTCCCCTCTGCTGAT
>JBKOWN010000174.1:0-26469 GCA_046724435.1 Actinomycetota bacterium | reverse complement strand
ACGAGTCGAACCAGTCCACGTTCCTCTCCTGCTGGTAGGCGTCTAGTAGACGAGCCAGAGCGCGAGGCTCAGAGCCCCGACGGCTGCGAAGAGCGTGAGCGCGTAGCGCTGCACGCGTCCCGACTGGACGTAGCGGAGCAGCCCACCGGTCTCGCCGGTCGTCTCCGCCAGGCCGTTCACGGCGCCGTCGACCACCTTCTGATCGATGACGTCGTACGTCTCGCGGGCCACGGTTGCCGTGCCGCGGCCGATCGCGTTCACCACCCCGTCGATGACGTGCTGATTGACCCAGTAGCTGGCCTGCGCCACCGGGCCTCTGATCCCACCGACGATGACGTTCTCGTACAGGTCGTCGAGGTAGTACTTGTTCTCGAGGAACCGGTAGCCGGCACGGGCGGCGGCGTTCCGCTGCGTCAAACCGCGGAACGGCCCGAGCTCCTCCCGCTGGAACCACAGGTAGGCGGCAATGCCGATCCCGATCACCGCGACGGTCACGGAGACGACGGCCATGACGCTGTTGAACGAGGGATGTCTCAGCGTCGGCAGCGCGACGGCACCTTCGAACCAGTCGCGGAAGTTCTCGATGCCGAACGCTTCGGCATTGATGAACCCGGCCCCGACCGACATCACGGCCAGCACGACGAGCGGAACCGTCAGCGTCGGAGGCGACTCGTGGGGCTCACCATGGCCCCGGAACTCTCCGAAGAACGTCAGGTAGACGCACCGGGTCATGTACGCGGCAGTCAGCAAGGCGCCGACCAGCCCGACGACCAGGAACGCTGTGAAGCCCGCGTCCCCCGCGGTCACCAGGATCTCGTCCTTCGACCAGAACCCGGCCAGCGGGAAGATGCCGGCGAGTGCGAGGCTCCCGATGACGAACGTCACGAACGTCACCGGCATGTACTTGCGCAACCCGCCCATGTCGCTCTTCATGTCGAAGCTGTGGTGCGAGCCCGAATGGCTCACGGAGCCCGCCCCGAGGAAGAGCAGCGCCTTGAAGAACGCGTGGGTGAACAGGTGAAAGACCGCCGCCACCCACGCACCAACACCGAGTGCCATGACCATGTACCCGAGCTGGCTGATCGTCGAATACGCGAGCACCTTCTTGATGTCGCGTTGGACGAAGGCGAGCACCGCTCCGATTACGATCGTGATGCCGCCGATGAGCGCCATCGCGTTCAGTCCTCCATCGCCGACCGAGAAGCCGCGGAAGAAGACCGGGTACAGGCGGGCGCCGAGGTAGACCCCGGCGACCACCATGGTGGCGGCGTGGATGAGCGCCGAGACGGGCGTCGGGCCGGCCATGGCGTCCGGCAGCCACGTGTGCAAGGGAAACTGGCCGCTCTTCCCGATGATGCCGATCAGCAGACAGGACGCGCTCACCAGCAGCAGCGTGTGGCTGATGTCGCCGCCGAGGGCCTTGGCGTTGATCGTCGCGATGTCGAACGAGCCAGCGGCGAAGAACAGCACGATGATCCCGATCATCAGGCCGACGTCACCGACGCGCGTCGTGAGGAATGCCTTCACCGCCGCGTCGGAGTTGGCCTTCTCCTCCCACCAGTGACCGATGAGGGCGAAGGAGCAGAACCCGACGAGCTCCCAACCGATGAGGAGCTCGAGCGTGTTGTCGGCAACCACCAACAACAGCATCGAGGCCGTGAAGAGGTTGAGCAGGGCGAAGTAGTGGGTGTACCTACGGTCGCCTTCCATATACGCCGTCGAGTACACGTGGACGATGAGCGACACGAACGTGACCATGAACAGCATCATCACGGCGAGCCCGTCGAGGTGGGTGCCGACGCCAAACTTCACGGCGCCGTTCTGCCACCACGTGAAGCTGTGATCGACTGCCGTGAGCCCACGCTCGCTCGCCGGTAGCAGTCCGCGACCGAAGCCGCGGAGTGCGCCGCTCGACTCGTGGTCGTTGACCCGCTGGATCCACTGGACCAGGACGATGCAGGCCAGCACGAACGACGCGCCGACGGCCGTGATCGCGACCTCCGAGCCCTTGCGCGGCAGATGCTTCCCCACCAGCAGAACCACGAGGAAGCCCACAGCCGGGATCAGCGGAATGAGCCAGGCGTTCGAGAGCACGGCGGGGTCAGCCCTTCAGCTGGTCGACGCGGTCGAGGTCGGGACTGCGGACGTTGCGGTAGATCAGCAACACGATCGCGAGGCCGACGCCCACCTCGGCGGCGGCGATCGTGATGACGAAGAGTGCGAACACCTGCCCGGCGATCTGCTTCGTGAACGCGGCGAAGGCGACCAGGTTGATGTTGACCGCGTTGAGCATGAGCTCGACCGAGAGCAGGACGAGAACGCCGTTGCGGCGGGCGAGCACGCCGTAGACGCCGCAGCAGAAGAGGAACGCGCTGAGGATGAGGTACTGGTTCAGGGCCATCGTCAGTCCCTCCGGGCGATGACCACCGCCCCGACCAGCGCGGCCAGCAGCAGCATCGAGACGACCTCGAAGGGGATCACGAAGTTCCTGAAGATCGAGTCGGCGACCGGGCCGGTCCGGCTGATGCGGAGCAGGTCGTCGGAGAGCTTGATGTTGTCGTGCCCGAAGGCATTCACGAGCAGCGCGATGAGCACGCCGAGAAGGAAGACGGAGACGATGGCGGCCGGCCAACGCTGATCGTTGTCGAAGTTGCCGGCGCGCATCGGCGCGCGGGTCAGCATGATGCCGAACAGGAACAGCACCGCGATGGCGCCGATGTAGATGAAGAACTGCGTGATGCCGACGAACTCGGCGAGGAGAACGATGTACTGCGCCGCCGCGCCGACGAGCACGACGATGAGAAACAGCGCCGCGTGCACAATGTTGCGGGAGCGGACGACGCCGATGGCGCCCGCGCCCATCGAGATCGCGAGGACCCAGAAGGCGACGTTCTGTGCGGTCACGGCGGGCGTCCTGCTCGCTACTTCTTGCCGGTCTCGGCGCCGACTTCGAGCGGCTCCGGTTCGGGAACGGTCTCCATCCACTCGCCGAGCTTGTCCTTGTCGTGGAGGAGGTCGGCGATGTTGGATTCGGAGTACTCGTACTCGGGGCTCCAGAACAGGGCGTCGAAGGGACAGACCTCGACGCAGATCCCGCAGTACATGCAGAGCGCGTAGTCGATGTCGAAGCGGTCGAGCAGGCTGACCGTCCGCTCGCGGCCGCCCTCGCGCCGCGGCGGCCGCTTCTCCTTGTGGCCTTCGATGTAGATGCACCAGTCGGGGCACTGACGGGCGCACAGCATGCAGACGGTGCAGTTCTCTTCCTTGAGCGCGATCACGCCGCGGGCGCGCGGGGGCGGGTCCTCTCGCTCGTGCGGGTACTGCACGGTGACGGCGCCCCTGAGCATCGTCTTGAACGTGACGCCGAGGCCGCCGATCAGCCCCGGAGCCTTCGGTTTCTTCGGGAGCTTGGGCATCTAGAACGCCACCTTCAACGCGCCGGTGATGAGAATGTTCGCGAGACCGATCGGGATCAGGAACTTCCACGCCACGGCTTGGAGCTGATCCTCGCGCAGGCGCGGGTACGTGAACCGAACCCAGAACATGAGGAACGCCACCAGCATCACCTTGGTCAGCAGCACGATCGGGCCGAGCACGTTCTCCCACCCGGTGTCCGTGATGTGCGGGATCGACCAACCGCCGAGGAACAGCGTGGCGGCGAGGCCGGCGAACGCGAACGCAGTGCCGAACTCGCCGATGAAGAAGAAGAGGAACCGGAAGCCCGTGTACTCGACCATGTACCCGGCCACGAGCTCGCTCTCGGCCACCGGCATGTCGAACGGCGTCTGGGTGAGCTCGGCCTGGGCGGCGACGAGGAAGAGCACGAAGCCGATGATCTGCGGGAAGACGTACGGGAGCCCGATGCCGTCCCACCCGAAGATCGACCCGGTCTGCTGCGCCTTGACGATCCCCTGCAGGCTCATCGTGCCCGCCATGACGACCACGCCGACGACCGCGAGCAGCAGCGGCAGCTCGTAGGCGATGAGCTGGGCGGCAGCGCGCAGAGCGCCGAGCAACGCGAACTTGTTGGCGCTCGCCCACCCGGCCATCAGCACGCCGACGACGGCAAGGCTCGACACGGCCAGGGCGTAGAACACGCCGACGTCGAGGTTGCTCACGACGAGATCGGGGCCGGTCGGCAGCACCAGGAACACGAGGAACGTCGAGATCACGACGACGGCCGGCGCGATGGCGAAGATACGCCGGTCGGATTGTGCCGGCATCACGTCTTCCTTCTGGATGAACTTGATGCCGTCGCCGAAGAGCTGGAACCAGCCGTGGAACCCGCCCGGGTCCATCGGGCCGAGCCGGCTCTGCATGTGCGCCATCATCTTCAGCAGGAACACGTACCCGAGGATGATGGCGCCGAGGGGAATGATGGCGAGCACGACGATCGTCTTGATCGCCAGGATCGTCCCCCAGCCCACGTCGACCGCGAGCTCGATCACCGGTCGATGTCCCCCAGGATGAAGTACAGCGACGCGAGCACGGTGATGACGTCGGGGACGTAGACGCCGCGCAGCAACCACGGCAGGATCGACACGTTGCTGAACGACGCCGAACGGATCTTGACCCGGAACGGCCCCGTCGCCCCCTTCGAGATCACGTAGTACGCCATCTGGCCGAGCGGGTTCTCCGTCTCGACCCAGACCTCACCTTCCGGCACCTTGATGATGCGCGGGACCTTCGCCATGATCGGCCCGGTCGGGATGCGGTCGAGCATCTGCACGACCATGCGCGCCGCCTCGCGCGTCTCCTGGAGCCGGACCCAGTAGCGGGAGAACGAGTCACCGTCGGGATGCGTCCAGACCTTGAAGTCGAGCTCCGGGTATACGAGGTACGGCTTGCCGTCCCGACGCAGGTCCCAGTCGACACCGGACGCGCGCAGGTTCGAGCCCGAGACGCCGTAGCCGGTACCGACCTCGGGCGGGATGATCCCGATCGACCGCGTGCGGGCCTCGAAGATCTCGTTCTCGGCGACGAGCTCCTCCAGCATGTTGCACGCGTCGAGCACGACCTTCATCGTGTTGCGGCACTCGTTGACCCAGCCCCAGGGCAGGTCATCCTTCAGCCCGCCGATGCGGTTGAAGTTGGGATGGAAGCGCCCGCCGGTCGCGGTCTCGATCAGGTTGAGGACGTGCTCCCGATCGCGGAACCCGTAGAAGGGAGGAGTGAGCGCGCCGACCTGGAGACCCATCTCGCCGAGGAACAGCATGAACGTGGCGATGCGCGACAGCTCGGTCAGGATCGTCCGGATGTACTGCGCGCGCGGCGGGGCCTCGATGCCCATGAGCAGCTCGGCGCCGTGCATGAACGGCACCTCGTTGGCGAAGCTCGACAGCCAGTCGATCCGGTTGATGAGAGTCGTGATCTGCGGATAGGTGCGGAACTCGGTGAGCTTCTCGTAGCCGCGGTGCATGTAGCCGATGACCGGGTCGGCCGAGATCACGCGCTCGCCGTCGAGGCGGACGACGAGGCGGAGGGTGCCGTGCGTGGCGGGGTGCTGCGGGCCGAGGTTGAGGATCATGTCGCCGGTGTCGAGCTCGACGTTCACCTGCGCGTCGGCGAGGTGACGCCACGCCTGGCGGTCGACGGCGAAGTCGGTGCTCACGCCGGGTCCCCCTGGTCGGCCTCCGCCGACGCACCATCGCCCTGGTCGGCGTCCGCACCGTCACCCTTGTCGGCATCCGCCGACGTAGCGCCGTTCTCGTCGGGCATGGCCTCGACGTCGACCAGCCCCGGCCACGGCTTCACGATCCGGGCGAGCAAGGGGTAGTCCTTGCGCAGCGGGTGACCTTCGAACTCGGACGGGAGATAGAGGTGGCGGAGGCTCGGGTGGCCGTCGAAGGCGACGCCGAACATCTCCCAGCACTCGCGCTCGTGCCAGTCCGCACCCGGGTACGTCGTCACCCAGGAGTCGGCGTGCGGATCGCGCTCGTCGACGTCGGTCTTCAGCGTGACGCCCCAGTGGCGCTTCGTGGACTCGACGTGCGCGAACACCTGCATCCGTCCCGCGGACCCTGCGACGCCGGAGGTCATCTCGGTCGGTTGGACCGGCGACGACGTGTCGCCGCCCGCCTCGTCACCTTCTCGCGGCGCGGGTTGCCAGTCGATCCCGGCGATGAACGACAGGTAGTCGCATTCGAGCTGCCGCTTGCTGACCTCGGCCGCCCGGCGCCACGCATCGGGCTTCACGCGCACCACGAGCATGCCGAAGGCGTCGGCCGACTCGACGATCCCGTCTCCGAGCTCGCGCTCGAGGCGCGCCAGCAGCTCCTGCTCGGTCTCGTCGAGGGGGCGTGACTCGCCCGCCGCCTGCTCGTCGGTCGGCGGCGCGTCCGCCTCGTCGGCGTCGGCGCGTGCCTGCTCGGCTGCCGCCGCCTCGTCGGTCCGGGCGAGCTGCTGCTCGACACTCACCTCCTCGGCGGCGCCACTCTGCTCGCGCTCGAGGTCGTCAGCCAACGACGATCGGCTCCCCGGTCCATCGGGCCTTGAGCTCGTCGTTCCCGATGCCCTCCTGCTGGATGCGCTCCTGGAGCAGGACGATGCCCTGGAGCAGCGCCTCGGGGCGTGGCGGGCAGCCCGGCACGTACACGTCGACGGGGATGATCTGGTCCACGCCCTTGGTGACCGAGTACGAGTCCCAGTACGGGCCGCCGCAGTTCGCGCACGCTCCCATCGAGATCACGTACTTCGGATCGGGCATCTGCTCGTAGAGGCGCTTGATGGCGGGCGCCATCTTGTCGGTGACGGTGCCCGAGATCACCACGAGGTCCGCCTGGCGGGGGCTGGCCGGGAACGGGATGACGCCGAGCCGCATCATGTCGTAGCGGGGGCTGGCGAGGGCGGCGCCCATCTCGATCGCGCAGCACGCCAGACCCCACTGGAACATCCACAGGGAGTATTTGCGGCTGTAGTTGAGCAGCCACGTGAGCGGCTTGGGCACCTTGCCGCGTTCGACTAGGCCCACCGGAGCACCCCTTTGCGCCACGCGTAGACCAGGCCCAGCGCGAGGATCACCACGAAGATCACCATCTCGACCAGGGCGAACGTGCCGAGGCCCTCGAGACGGACCGCCCACGGGAAGATGAACACGGCCTCCACGTCGAACATCACGAAGAGCAGCGCGTAGACGTAGTACCGGATGTTCGACTGGCCGAAGCCGGAGACGGGGTCCGAGCCGGCCTCGTAGGTGATGTACTTCTCGTCCTGCACCCGGTTCGGCCGGAGGAGCCGCCCGACGCCGAGCATGGCGCCGAACATCCCCGCCGCGGCCGCGGCGAGCACCGCGACCGCGAGATAGGTCTGGTAGTACGTCGTCACCGCGCGGACCCCCAGGCCACGGAGTAGGACCCAAACCGACACTACACCGGCGCAATTCCGGCCCTACAAACGGCGCGACTAGCACCGAATCGCCGTTGGCGCAGGGAATCGGCGGTCATGTGCGATCGTTCTCGCTCAGTGATGGTCCCGCACCACGGGTTCGATCCCGACCAAGATGACACAGCTGCGACGACGCGACGCCCCCCAGAGGTTTGGCCCGTGAGCATCCCTGCGACGACCGCACGGAGCATGCGCTCCGCGGACCAATCGCGCACCTCGTTCGTGCTGTCCGGCGGCGGCAACCAGGCCGTCAGCCAGGTGGGCATGCTGCGGGCGTTGCTCGAGCGGGACATCATCCCTGACGTGGTGATCGGCACCTCGGCCGGGGCGCTCAACGGCGCGGTCGTGGCGACGGACCCGACCGTCGCCGGCGTCGAGCACCTGGCCGACGTCTGGCTCTCGATCCGTTCGGGCGAGGTGTTCCAGGGCGGCCGTCTGGCCCGGGCGTGGAACGTGCTGCGCCGTGACGATCACTTGTTCACGAACGACGGCCTGCGCTCGATCCTCGACCGGGCGCACACGGCCGAGACCTTCGGGGAGACCGAGGTGCCGCTGCGCGTCGTGGCGACCGACCTGAACACGGGCGACGAGGTCGTGTTCGCGTGCGGGCCCGTCGAGCCGGCCTTGCTCGCCAGCACGGCGCTCCCGGCGCTCTTCCCTCCCATCGCACACGACGAGCGCCTGCTGGTCGACGGCGCGGTCGCGAACTCCGTGCCGCTGTGGCACGCCTTGTCGGGCCCGACCGACCGGATCTACGTGTGCAACGTCTCCGGCGCCCTGATCGAGCGGAGGATGCGCTCCCCGCTCGACGTCGCCGTGCGGGCCTTCGCGATCTCCCGCAACCAGCGGTTCGACCTCGAGCTGCGCCATGCGCCGCCCGAGGTCGACGTGGTCGTCCTCCCGAACCCGTCCGACCAGCGGGACCTGTTCGACTTCTCCGACTCGATGATGCTCATCGAGGAGGCGCACCATCTCGCCGCCCGCGCCCTCGACGAGCACGAGGCCGAGCTGGCCCGCCCCCGCGAGCGCGCCCGCCGCCGCTGGTTCCGCCGCCGCCGCGACGTCGCGTAGAGCGCCGCCTTCCGGCGTTGTCACGAGAACGAGCTCCTGAAGCGCGTCCGGGTGACAACGGCGCCAGGCGTCAGCGGATCATGAACGTGGCGTCCTTGGCGATGTCGAGGAACGCGCCCGGGAGGATGCCGAGCACGAGCGTGATTGCAGCGGTGACCGCGAGCACGGCCGCGGCGGGCGCGTCGATCCGGAAGGGTCGCCGTCCGGGCTCGGCCGCCTCGGCCGGCTCGTCGCCGGTCGCGTACATGATCACCACGACCCGCAGGTAGAAGAACGTGGCGACGACGGCGGCGACGACGCCCACGATGACCAGGTAGTACTCCCGGGCGTCGACCGCGGCCGCGAACACCTGCAGCTTGGCGACGAACCCGCCGGTGAACGGCACGCCCGCCTGGGCCAGCAGGAAGAAGGCCAGCAAGGCGGCCAGCACGGGGCGCTCCGCCGCCAGCCCGCGGTACTCGGAAAGCGTGTGGCGGGCGTCGTGCGAGGAGCGCGCCACCACCGTCACCACCGCGAAGGCGCCGATCGTCATGAACGCGTACACGAGGAGATAGAACAGCGCGGACTGCAGCCCACGGGCAGACGCGCCTCCGTTCGAGACGGCGGCGGCCGCGAATCCGATGAGGATGTAGCCGGCGTGCGCGATCGACGAGTAGGCGAGCATCCGCTTCACGTCGTTCTGCACGAGGGCGACCACGCTGCCGACGACGAGCGACAGGATCGCCAGCGCGCCGACCGCCGGGCGCCAGTCGTTCCGGAAGAGCGGGAACGACACCTGGAACACGCGCAGGAGGGCAGCGAACCCCGCCACCTTGGTGGCGGACGACATGAACGCGGTAACCGGCGTCGGCGCGCCCTGGTACACGTCGGGCGTCCACATATGGAACGGCACCGCCGCCACCTTGAACCCGAGCCCGACGAGGAGCAGCCCGAGGCCGATCAGCAGCACGCCCTCGTCGAGGACGGTGTTGGCGGCGAGGAACCGGGAGATGCCCGTGAGGGAAGTGGTCCCGGTGGCGCCGTACACCAACGCGACGCCGTACAGGAACACTGCCGAGGAGAACGCGCCGAGCACGAAGTACTTGATCCCGGCTTCCTGCGATGCGAGGCGGCGGCGGTCGAACGCGGCCAGGACGTACAGGGGGATCGACAGGATCTCGAGCGCCAGGAACACGATGACCAGGTCGTTGGCGGTGGTCATGGCGAGCATGCCGGTAGCCGACAGCAGCACCAACGCGAGGTACTCGGCGCCCTCGAGGCGCTCGCGCTGGATGTAGCTGACCGAAAGCAGGAGCGCGAGCGCCGCGGCCGCGACGACCACTCCGCCGAGGAACACGCCGAACCCGTCGACGCGCAGCATGCCGGCGATCGTCGTGATGGCGCCGTGGTCCTGGACCTCGCTCCACTGGCGTACGAGCAACGCGGCGGCCGCCGTCACACCGCCGAACGCCAACACGAGCGACGCCGGGTAGACCCAGCGTGCTCGGCGCACGAGCGACCGCAGCAGCACGATCGCCACCGCGGCGCCGACGAGCGCGATCTCGGGCGAGACGGCGAGCCAGTCGACGGACGGCGCCCGGATGGCCGGGACGTCGCGCGCCTGGGTGAGCAGCGACGCGATCACCGGCCCGCCAGCTCCCCTGCGTTCATGCGCGCGCAGTCGTCACGGTTCACGGCTGCCCTCCCAGTCGCGACCGCGGGCTCCCGATAGTCGCTGCCGCGCTCGACTCCGCAGATCACGCGGCGCACCGACGGCTCGACCCGGTCGATCACGGGCTTCGGGTAGATGCCGAGGAAGAGACTGAGCGCCAGCAACGGGACCACCGCAGTGAGCTCGCGCACCTTGAGGTCGCGCAGCGTCGCGTTCTCACCATCGGGCGGCCCCGTGAACGCGCGCTGGTACGCCCACAGCAAGTAGACGGCGGCCAGGATCACGCCGACGGCCGAGACCACCGCATAGGGACGGTGCACGATGAACGTCCCGATGAGCGCCAGGAACTCGCCGACGAAGCCCGAGAACCCGGGCAGCCCGATCGACGCGAACGCGACCGCCAGGAAGATCCCGCCGAAGATCGGCGCCGCCTTCCAGAGCCCGCCGAAGTCGGAGATGCTGAACGTGTGCCGCCGGTCGTAGAGGAACCCGACGAGGAGGAACAGGGCACCTGTCGTCAGGCCGTGGCTGATCATGGTGAACACGCCGCCCTCGAGGCCCTGCGTGGTGAGGGCGAAGGTCCCGAGCACGACGAAGCCGAGGTGCGCGACCGACGAGTAGGCGATCAGGCGTTTCAGGTTGGGTTGCATCGCCGCGACGATGGCACCGTAGATGATCCCGATCGTGGCCAGCACCAGCAGCATCGGCGCGAAGAACACGCTGGCGTCGGGAAAGAGCGGTAGCGAGAAGCGCAGGAACCCGTAGGTGCCCATCTTCAGCAGCACGCCGGCCAGGATCACGGACCCCGCCGTCGGCGCCTCGGTGTGCGCGTCGGGGAGCCACGTGTGGAGTGGGAACAGCGGAACCTTGACCGCGAACGCGGCGAAGAACGCGAGGAACAGCAGCTTGGCAGTGCCGTCCGACAGCCCGCCGGGCGCCCATGCGGTCAGCGTGCGCACGTCGAACGTGAGCGCGTGGTCTTGGCCGTGCAGGAACGCGAGGGTGAGCAGCCCGACGAGCAGGAAGGCGGACCCGAGCGCGGTGTACAGGTAGAACTTGAGCGCCGCGTACACCCGCCGGCCGTGACCCCACCCGGCGATGATGAAGTACATCGGCACCAGCACGATCTCGAAGAACACGAAGAAGAGGATGAGGTCGAGGCTGAGGAACACGCCGAGCAGGGCGGACTCCAGCACCAGCATCCACATCGTGTACGACTTCAGGCGCTCGCTGATCGTCTGGGACGCGAGGAGCCCGATCGGGAAGAGCAGCGCCGTGAGAGCGACCATGAACAGGCTGATGCCGTCGACGCCGACGAGGTAGCGGACACCGAGCGTGTCGATCCACGGGTGGTTCTCGACGAGCTGGTAGCCGGAGGCGCTCGTGTCGAAGCTGTACAGGAGGTATCCGACGAACCCCAACGTCGCGGCGGTGGCCATGTACCCGACCGCGCGCACGACCTCGGGGCGCCGCCGCGGCAACACGGCGACCAGCACCGCGCCGGCGAGCGGCGTGAAGATGATGAACGTGAGGAGCGGGAACCCGGCGTCGGGCATCAGCCCGCCCTGACCGCGAGGAACACGAGCAGGGCGACGGCGCCCAGCACGACGCCGAGGGCGTAGTTGCGCACGAGACCGGTCTGGACGCGCCGGAGGCGGCCCCCGGTGTCGCGCACGAGCGTGGCGACGCCGTTGACGGCGCCGTCGATGATCCCGAGGTCGAAGCCGCGGTTCAGCCAGTCGGCGAACCGGTACACGGGGCCCCGGACGATGTTCGCGATGATCTCGTCGAAGTAGTACGCATGCTGGAACAACCGGCCGGCGAGCCCGAGCTGCGCCGGGAGGGGGTCGCCCTCCGGCGACGGGATGCCCCGGCGATAGAGGCGAACCGCGAGCGCCAGGCCGACGATCGCGAAGATCACCGAGATCCCGTCCAACGTCGTCGCGGCGGCGAACGAAGTGACATCGATCTTCAACGCGTCGGCGAACACGGGGTCGAGCCAGTCGGTAAGGAACTCGACGCCCTTGAACGGCAGGCTCAGGATCCCGCCGATGGCCGCCAACCCGGCCAGCGCCACGACCGGGAAGGTCATCGTGACCGGTGACTCGTGGGGCGGGTGCGTCAGGCGCGGCGGCTTGGGCGGCACGTATGCGGGCACGGTCGGGGACTCGAGCGAGAAGCCGTGCTCCTCGGGGTCTTCCGCCGGCTCTGCGGCGTGGAAGCGCTCGTTGCCGAAGAACACGAGCCAGGTGGCGCGGGTCATGTAGAAGGCGGTGAGCAGGGCGGCGGCCGTCCCGACGACCCAAACGCCGTAGTCGCCGGCGAAGTACACGCGCGCGAGCACCTCGTCCTTGGCCCAGAACCCGGCCAAGGGGGGGACACCCGCGATCGCGAGCCAGGCGATGATGAAGCCGAGAGCGGTGTACGGCATGTATTTGCGGAGCCCGCCCATCGTCCGCATGTCCTGGTTGTCAGCGCCGCTGTGAATGACCGAGCCGGCGCCGAGGAACAGTGTCGCCTTGTAGAACGCGTGCGCGACGACCAGGAAGATCGCAGCGGCGTAGGCGCGCACGCCGAGAGCGAGGAACATGAAGCCGAGTTGACTGATCGTCGAGTACGCCAGCATGCGTTTGATGTCGACCTGGATGAGCGCGACTGTCGCCGCCAAGAACGCGGTCACGGCGCCGATGATCGCGACCACCGTCAGCGCCGAGCCGCCGCTCGCCTCGAAGAACGGGTTCGCGCGCGCCACGAGGAACACGCCCGCCGTCACCATCGTCGCCGCGTGGATCAGGGCCGACACCGGGGTCGGGCCTTCCATGGCGTCGGGGAGCCAGACGTGGAGCGGGAACTGCGCGCTCTTCCCTACCGCGCCCATGAACAGGAGAAGCGAGATGGCGGTGGCCGTGCCGGCGGCGAGCTTGGCGGCGCCGGCGTTCATGGCGCTGTAGTCCAACGAGCCGAGCTCGGAGAAGATCAGGAACATCGCGATCATGAACCCGAAGTCGCCGACGCGCGTGGTGACGAAGGCCTTCTTGCCGGCGACCGCGGCCGAGTTGCGCTGGAACCAGAACGAGATCAGCAGGTACGAGCAGAGGCCGACGCCCTCCCAGCCGAGGAACGTCACCAGGAAGCTCGACCCGAGCACGAGGACGAGCATCGACGCGCAGAACAGGTTCATGAACGCGAAGTAGCGACCGAAGTTCTCGTCGCCGTGCATGTAGCCGATGGAATAGAGGTGGATGAGGGTTCCGACGCCGGTGACGAACAGGATGAACGTGATCGAGAGAGGATCGGCTAGGAACCCCATCTTCACCTGGAGCCCGCCCGTCGGGAACCACGTGAAGAGGTCGACGGTGTGCGTGCGCGGCTCGATGTCTCGCAGGGCGAGCAGCATGACCACCGACCACGCGAACGAGAGCGCCATCAAGCCGGTGGCGAGCCACCCGGCCTTGGGCTCGCCGAGGCGTCGCCCGAACAGCAACAGGATCGCGGCCCCGAACAACGGCAGCGCAGGGACGATCCAGACGAGATCGAGCAGGTCGCGGGCTTCCACGCTCAGCCCTTCAGCAGCCGGACGTCGTCGGCGGTGGCGCCCCGCCGGCGCCGGAAGATGGCGACGATGATCGCGAGCCCGACCGCCACCTCGGCCGCCGCCACCACGAGGGTGAAGAAGACGATGACCTGGCCGCCGATGTCGTTCAGCGCGCGGGAGAACGTCACGAAGGTGAGGTTGGCGGCGTTGAGCATGAGCTCGACGCACATGAACATCACCAGCACGTTGCGCCGTAGCAACAGCCCGACGGCTCCGATCGTGAACATCAAGGCGCCGACGACGAGGTAGTAGTTCGAGGTGATGTCGAGGGCGGCGAGGCTCATGGGGTCACTTCGTGCGTATCCGAAGCGCGGTCAGCGCGGCTGAGGTACGCACCGTTCTCGGTCGCCTCGCTCAGCTCGGCTTCGGTGATCTGCTCTTCGATGGCTTGCTCGTGCTCGTCGAGCTGCGCGCGCTGGCCGCTGCGCCGGGCGAGCACGACCGCGCCGACGACCGCGATCACGAGCAGGACGGCCGTGAGCTCGAACGCCCACAGGAAGTCGGTGAACAGTATGCGGGCCACGCGCTGGACGTTGCCGAGGTCCTGGCCGTCCACCCGACCCCGCACCGACCCACGCGCTGACGGCGCACCCGTCGCCCACGTACGCCCGGCGAGCACGAAGATCTCGCCGAGCAGGATCGCGCCCAGCGCCACCGCGGCCGGCCGCTGGTAAGGGATCGGATCCCGGAGCGATTCCTCCCGGTCGACACCGAGCAACATGATCACGAACAGGAACAGCACGACGATGGCACCTGCGTACACGATGATCTGCACCGCGGCGACCAGCTGCGCCTCTTGGAGCAGGAAGAAGATCGCCACCGCGACCAGCGTCACCACCAGCAGGAGCGCGCAATGGACGGGGTTGCGCGCCAGGACGACACCGGCGGCGCCACCGAGCGCGAGCGCGGCGGCGACGAAGAAGATGACCGCCTCGACGGTCACCCGCTCTGGCCTTTCTCGGCGGGCCGGATCCCGTACCCGAGCTCGGCCGACCAGCCGACCTTCCCCTCGTAGTCGGCGTCGCCCGACGGGGACGTCGCCCGCATCCAGCCGCTCGTGTCGTCGTCCTCGCTGCCGAGCCACAGCTCCCAGGGCAGCCGGCGGGCGTGGCCCTCGTCGTCCACGAGCAACTCGTCCTTCGTGTAGATCGCGTCGTCGCGATTCGTGAACGCGAACTCGAACTGCTTCGTCTCGGTGATGGCCTCGGTCGGGCACGCCTCCACGCACATGTCGCAGTGGATGCAGCGGAGGTAGTTGATCTCGTACACGAACCCGTAGCGCTCCCCGGGAGCGACAGGGGCGTCGGGCGGGTTGTCGGCACCGCGCACGTAGATGCACCGCGCCGGGCACACCCCCGCGCACAGCTCGCAGCCGATGCATTTCTCCATCCCGTCCTCGTAGCGGTTGAGGACGTGCCGGCCGTGCAGTCGCTCGGGCTTCGGGCTCTTCTCCTTCGGGTAGAAGTCCGTGAGCTTGGGCCGGAAGACCTGCCGGAGCGGGACGGTGAAGCCGCGGAGGAAGTCGAGCACGCCCATCAGCGGATCTGCTCCTGCTCTTCGAGCTCGCCCGGCTTCGCGATCGACGCGTAGAGCACGAGATAGACGAGGACGGCGCCCACGGCGGCCGCGGGCACGACGATCCAGAGGTTCCAGCCCTCCTGGCGTCCGATCACGACGACGCCCGAGACCATCAGCCAGAGGAACGCGATCTCGATCAGGTACTTCCAGCCGAGGTCCATCAACTTGTCGTAGCGCATGCGAGGAAGCGAGGCGCGTATCAGGACCGTCCCGTACAGGAGTACGAGAAGCTTGAGCATGAACCAGAAGACTGGCATCACCCACACGTTGATCGTGCTCGTCGCGTCGAGGAAACCGAGCTTGGGGCCGGCAGGACCACCGAGGAACAGCGTCACCGCGATCGCGCTCATCGTGATGACGTTCATGAACTCGGCGAGGTAGAAGATCGCGAAGCGGATGCCGGTGTACTCGGTGTGGAACCCGCCGACCAGCTCCTGTTCCGCCTCGGCCAGGTCGAACGGCGGGTGTTGGGTCTCGGCGATGGCGGCGATGAGGAAGATCACGAACGCGACGATCGCCGGCCGCACGTACCACGCGCCGAGCCCGTCGAGGATGTTGCCGGTCCACGCCTGTCCCTCCACGATCCCGCGCGTCGAGAGGGTCCCCGACTGGATCAGCGCGCCGACGACCGCCAGGCTGAACGCGGCCTCGTAGCTGAGGAGCTGCGCCGACGCCCGCACCGACCCGAGCAGCGGGTACTTCGAGCCCGACGACCAGCCCGCCAGCAACACGCCGTACAGCCCGAGCCCCGACATGGCGAGGAGCCACAGCACGCCGACGGGCAGCTCGGCGAGCTGCAGGAACGTCTTGTGGCCGGCGACGCTGACCACGCCGCCGACGGGCACGATGGCGAAGGCGAGGAACGCCGGGAGGATCGACAGGTACGGCGCGGCCAGGAACACACGCTTGTCGGCGGTCTGCGGGATGGACTGTTCCTTGAAGAACAGCTTGATGCCGTCGGCGACCGTCTGGAAGATCCCGAACGGCCCCGCGTTGTCGGGCCCAATCCGGTTCTGCATGTCGGCGATGATCTTGCGCAGGAACCAGATGTAGAAGAGGACGGCGATCAGGAGCAGCGCGAACGTGACGATCGTCTTGCCGATGACGATCAGCACGACGGTGAGGTCGATGTCACCGCGGAGGAGCGGGTCGACGAACGTCACGATCTCTTCTCCGCGGTCTCCAATCGGACGTCCGTCACGGCGGCGGTGGCATCGATCAGGTCGCTCGCGCCGGGCCCGGGCTGGTTGAAGCTGAGGTACGCGATGCCGCGCGGAATGCCGGGAGCGGCGCGCACCGGCAGCACAACCGACCCGCGTCCGGTGGTCGCCTCCACCTCGTCGCCGTCGCCGATGCCGATCCGATCGCGATCGCTCGGATGGACGAGCAGCGTGGCACGCGCCGCGAGCGGCGCCAGCGACGGCGACGCCGCGCTCACGCGTCCGGCGTCGTAGAGCTTCCGACCCGACACCAGCCGGAGCGCGTACGCGTCGCGAGCTGCGGCGGGCGCCCGTCCCGTGGCCCGGTCCCACTCGTGCAACGGCGGGCCGGCCGCGACCGCATCGCGCGCCGCGCTGCCGAGCGCGTCCGCCTCGGCGCGTGACCCGGCCGGGCCCTCGACCTCGGTCAAGCCCGGTTTCACGGTCGTGGTCGACCCCGTCCCGGTGGACTCGACCACGCCGGTGCCGACGTGCGACGTGAGCGCCTCCTCGGAAGCGATCGTCCCCGGCCGGATCGGCTCCCACGACGCGTCCGTGAGCGGTGGGCCGGCGGCGTCGAGGACGAGCTCGTCGTGGTGGTCGCCGAGCGGCAGGACGACGCCGTCCCTGGCGCGCCGGATCAGAGCGGCGTCGACGCCGGCGAAGGCGGGCGCGAGGCGGGCGATCTCGTCCTGCACCTCGGGCACCGTCTCGAGGTCGAAATCGGCGTCGAAACGTGCCGCGAGCTCGACGGCGATGCGCCAGTCCGACATCACAGTGCCCTCGGGCGAGATCTGTTGCGAGAGTCGCTGGGCCCGCCCCTCGATGTTGCTCGCCGTGCCGGGCTTCTCGGCCCACACGGTGACGGGAAGGAACACGTTCGCCGCCCGGGTGCTTTCGGTGAGGAAGGCGTCGCACGCGACCACGAAGTCGACGTTGGCGATCGCGTCGCGGGCAAGACGGCGGTCTGGGAAGTCGGCGATGGGGTCGGCATCGAGCAGCACGAGCCCATGCAGCTGTCCGTCAACGGCGGCCTGGAGGATCCCCGACGCGTCCAGGCCCCGGCGCTCCGGCACCGCGCCCCACGCGTCGGCGAATCGGCCGCGGCCGGCTTCGAGCGTGACGCGCCCGGGCAGGAAGCCGGGCACGAGGCCGAGATCGAGGGCACCGTGCACGTTCGAACGGCGGAGCGCAGAGAGGAACCGCGTGCCGGGGCGTGCCGCGAGCAACGCGGCGGCACGCACCACCGAGTCGGGAGCCTCGGCGAGCGACGGCCGACCGAGGATCACCACAACGTCGCCGTCCCGGCCCGAGAGCGCGGCGCCGGCCCGGTCGATTTGGTCGTCGCCGGTGAGGTCGCCGTCGAACGACCGGACGAGGTTCGCGACGACGTCGTGCACCTCGCCGGGGACGTAGCGGACGACGGCATCCGCGTACGACGTGAGCCCGTGATCGCACGGCGCGACGTCGATCAGCGGGACGCCGAGCTCCTCGGCCGCTTCCCGGACCCGAAGGAAGAGGACCGGCAGCTCCTCCTTGAGGTCGGGCGCGAGGAGCACGACCGCGGCGGCACGATCGCAATCGGCGATCGTCGCCCGCGGGAGACCGAGCACGACGTCGGCCGGCAGCCCATCACCGAGTTGGGCGTCGACGTTGTCGGTGCCGAGGACACCCTTGGCGAATCGTGACCAGGCGTAGGCGTCCTCGTTGGTGCCGCGCCCGCCGCCGAGCACGGCGACTCCCTCGGGACCGTGCACGTCGAGGGCCTTGCGCAGACCGGCGGCGGCGGCGTCGAGCGCCTCCGGCCACGACGCCTCGACCAGGTCGCCCTGCTCGCGCACCATCGGCACCCGCACTCGGTCCTCGGCGTGCACCCACTCGTACCCGTACCGGCCCTTGTCGCACAGCCAGCCCTGGTTCACCGGGTCCGAGTCGACTCCGAGCAGGCGGACGAGGCGGTTGGACGACGACTGCACCGCGGCGCGGCACTGCACCGCACACGTCACGCAGGACGTCTCGGACGTCGTCAGGTCCCACGGCCGGGCGGCGAACCGGTACGGCTTGGCGGTCAGCGCACCGACCGGACAGATCTGCACGGTGTTTCCCGAGAAGTACGACGTGAACGGGTCCTCGGGATACGTGATGACCTCGGTGAGCTCGCCGCGGCCGCCGAAGTCGATCAGCGGGTCGCCGGCGATCTCGGCGGCGAATCGCGTGCACCGCCCGCACTGGATGCACCGCTCGCGGTCGAGCAGCACGAGGTCGCTGATCGGGATCGGCTTCTCGAAATGGCGCTTCTCTTCGACGTAGCGCGACTCGCCCGGGCCGAACGCCAGCGTCTGGTCCTGGAGCGGGCACTCGCCGCCGCGGTCGCAGACCGGGCAGTCGAGCGGATGGTTGATGAGCAGGAACTCGAGCACGCCGTCCTGGGCCTTGCGGACGTTGTCCTTCTGCGTATGCACGACCATGCCGTCGTACACCGGCGTCGCGCACGCGATCTGGAGCCCGCGTAGCCCCTCGACCTCGACCAGGCACATGCGGCACATGCCGACGGGCTTCATGCGGTCGTGCCAGCAGAAGCGCGGGATGTAGGTGCCGTGCTCCTGGGCCGCCTTGATCAGCAACTCACCGTTCGGGACCCGCACCTCGCGGCCGTCGACCGTGATCGTGACCTCGTCGGGACCGGGGCGCACTGGGAGCACGTACTCCCACGCCGACGGCCACTGGCTCATCGGCTGGTCCGTCATCGCCCACCCCCACCGGCGGCGGCCACGGGGACGTGAATGCGTCGCCGGGCGTCCGCCTCCATGCGCTGCGCGATCTCGTCGCGGAAGTAGCGATCGAGGCTCACGATCGGGGACATCGTGCTCGGCCCCAGCGCGCAGATCGTCGTCTGCGCGAACGGCGCGTTCAGCCCCGGGACGATGTTGTCGCCGAAGTCGAGCATCAGGTCGAGGTCGTCGGGCCGGCCAAGGCCGTGCGACATGCGGTACAGGATCTTCTCCAGCCAGCCCGAGCCCTCGCGGCAGGGCGTGCACTTCCCGCACGACTCGTGGGCGAAGAACTTCAGGAGGCGCCACGCCACGAGCAGCGGGTCGGTGTCCTCGTCGAACACCATGATCGCCCCCGAACCGAGCATCGACTTGAGATCGTTCTGCACGTGATCCATGTCGGTGGGATCGTCGAGGTGCTCGGGCATCAGCCACGGCGACGACGCGCCACCCGGGATGAAGAACCTCATGCCCTTGCCGCCGCGCACGCCGCCGGCGAGGCCCTCGATCAGCTCGCGGAACGGAGTGCCCAGCTCCACCTCGTAGTTGGCCGGCCGCTCGACGTGGCCCGACACCGAGAAGATGCGCGTACCCGTCGACCGGCCGACCCCGAGCCCGGCGTACCAGTCGCCGCCGCGTTCGATGATGGCCGGGACGGTGGACAGGGTCTCGACGTTGTTGACGACCGTCGGTTTCGCGAAGAGCCCCTGCACGGCCGGGAACGGTGGCTTGATGCGCGGCATCGCGCGCTCGCCCTCCAGGCTCGACAGCAGGCCGGTCTCGTCGCCGGCGATGTAGGAGCCCGCGCCACGGTGGAGGATCACGTCGAGGTCGAAGCCGGATCCGAGGATGTCCTTGCCGAGATACCCGCGGTCGTAGGCCTCGGCGATCGCGCGGGCGAGCCGCTCGTACCCGAGCGCGAACTCACCCCGCACGTAGACGAACGCGAAATGGCACTCGACGGCGAACGCCGAGATCACGATGCCCTCGATCAGCTGGTGCGGGTCGCGCTCGACGAGCATGTGGTCCTTGAAGGTGGAGGGCTCGCCTTCGTCGGCATTCACGGCGAGATAGCGCGGGTGGACGTCCTTCGGGAGGAACGACCACTTCTGGCCCGTGCCGAACCCGGCGCCGCCCCGGCCCCGCAGGCCCGAGGCCTTCACCTGCTCGTCCTGGATCGCCTCGGCTGTCATCCCGAGCGCCTTGCGCAGCGTGTCGTACCCGCCCGTCGCGAGGTACCGGTCGATGGTCCACGAGTCCTCGGGATGGTCGCGCAGGCGCTTGGTGACGATGCGGGTCTCGGGCATCAGCGCGCGGCTCCTGCGTCGACGCGGGTGCCCGAGATCGTGCGCGGCCTACGGACCCGGGACTTGTACTCGTCGATGATCGTCTCGGCGGCCTCGGCGTCGACGGGACCGTGGTAGTCGTAGTTCACCTGCATGACCGGCGCGAGGTCGCAGGCCGCGATGCACTCCACTTCCTCGACGTGGACGTCGTCGTCGTCCAGGTGCCGGTCCTCGAGGGCGCGCAGCAGCTCCGGGCCGCCGTTCACGAGACAGCTGACGTTCGTGCAGACGGACACGACGAGCTGACCGACCGGCTCCCGCTTGAACATGGTGTAGAAGGAGCACACGCCGAGCACCTGCGCCCGCGTCAGGTCGAGGATGCGACCGATCTCCTCCATCGCGTCGGGGCTCACCCAGCCGTCCTGGTCCTGGGCGAGGTGCAGCAGCGGGAGGATGGCGGACTTCGCGACCGGGTAGCGAGCGACGATCTCGCCGGCGCGGGCTCGGTTCTCCGGCGTGAAGGCCATTACCGGTCGGCCTCGCCCATGATCGGGTCGATGCTCGAGATCACGGCGACCGCGTCGGCGATCAGCCGGTCCTTCATCATCGGGGCCATCGACTGGAGGTTGTAGAAGGATGGCCCCCGAATGTGCAGCCGGCACGGCTTCCCCGTGCCGTCGGCGACGAGGTAGCAACCGACCTCGCCCCGCGGGGACTCGACGGCGACGTACGTCTCACCGGCCGGCACCTTGAACCCCTCGGTGAACAGCTTGAAGTGGTGGATCAGTGCCTCCATCGATTCGTCGATGCGCGCACGCGGCGGCGGCGTGACCTTGCGGTCCTGCACCCGGTAGTCCCCCGGCGGCATCTTCTCGATGCACTGGCGCACGATCTTCACCGACTCGAGGATCTCCTGGAGCCGGATGCGATACCGGTCGTAGCAGTCGCCGTTCTGCGTGTAGATGACGTCGAAGTCGACCTCGTCGTACGCGAGGCACGGCTGGGCCTTGCGCAGGTCCCACGCGAAGCCGGTCGAGCGGAGGATCGGGCCCGTTGCACCGAGGGCGAGCGCCTGCTCGGTGGTGATGACGCCGACACCGGCCAGCCGCTCCTCCCAGATGGGGTTCTTGGTGAGGAGCTCGTCGTACTCCGACACGCCCTTCTCGACGGTCTCGCACAATGCCAGGGTGTCCTCTTGCCAGCCGTCGGGCAGCTCGGCGGCGACGCCGCCGGGACGGATGTAGTTGTTGTTCATCCGCAACCCGGTGATCTTCTCGAGCAGGCGCAGCGTCTCTTCGCGCTCACGCCAGCCGTAGACGATCATCGACAACGCGCCCATGTCCAGGCCGTTGGTCGCCTGGAACAACAGGTGCGACGCCATGCGGTTCAGCTCGCTGAGATACATGCGGATCCAGGTGGCGCGGGGCGGGACCTGGATGTCGAGCAGGCTCTCGACTGCCATCGAGAACACGAGCTCGTTCGAGAGCGGCGACGCGTAGTCCATGCGGGTGACGTTGGTCGCGCCTTGCACGTACGTGAGCTCCTCGCCCGTCTTCTCCATGCCGGTGTGCAGGTACCCGATGATGGGCTTGGCGCGGATGATCGTCTCGGCGTCGAGCTCGAGCATCACGCGCAACACGCCGTGGGTCGACGGGTGCTGCGGGCCCATGTTGATGATCATCGTGTCGCCCTCGCCCTCGGCCTCCGGCCAGGGGCCGCCGGTGACCACGAGCTCGCCCGAAGGCTGGAGCTCCTGGGCGCCCTCGTCGGTCTGCCGCGTCAGCCGAGGATCGGCGGGGACGAACTCGCTGTGCTCGTCGTCGGGCGCGCCGGCACCGAGGTCGTCGCGAGTGCCGTCGCCGGCATCGCTCATCTCGGCCTCGGATCTTCCTTGAAGGTGACGGGTACGCGTGCAGGGGCATCGTCCTTGCGCAGCGGGTATCCCACCCAGTCGTCGGGCATGAGGATCCTCGCGAGGTCGGGGTGACCGGTGAACGTGATGCCGAACAGGTCGTAGACCTCGCGCTCGCCCCAGTTCGCGCCCGGGTAGGTGTCGGTCAGGCTCGGGGCCGTCGCGTCCCGGGCCGGCACCTCGCAGATCGCACGGATGCGCCGGTTGCGAGGATGCGAAAGGAAGTTCGCGATCACCTCGAAGCGCTCCGGGTTCACGCCCGGCACGAAGAGCCGCTCGGCGTCGACGAGATGGTCGACGGCCGTCACGTCGAGACACTGGGTGAATTGCTGCTCGTCGCGCAGGAACCCGCCCAATTCCGCCCAGACCGCACGGCCGACGTACACGACGGGCTGGCCGTGCGAGCGCTGGAACACCGTGCTCGGGAACCGTTCGACCACGGCCGCCGCGACCTCATCGTCGGGACGCGGCCCAGTCTCCTTCTCCTCTTCTTCTACTTCTTCTACGCGCGTGTCGCCGTTCTTGTGAGCGTCTTCACGAGCGTCGTCATCGGGCATCGTCGTGGTCCTCGGGACGCCGTCCTACCGGGTGGCCAAGCTGTCGGCCGCGGTGCCGTCGCGCTGTTCGACCTGGATGCCGGCGCCGCCATGGGCGGTGCGGGCGCGCCGCTTCATGATCTCGCCGCTGCGGATCTCGGCGTGGAGCATGAGAATCCCCTGCATGAGCGTCTCGGGCCCGGGCGGGCAACCGGGCACGTACACGTCGACCGGCACGATCTGGTCGACGCCCTGCACGAGCGCGTAGTTGTTGAACATCCCCCCCGTGCTCGCGCACACGCCCATCGAGATGACCCACTTGGGCTCGACCATCTGGTCGTAGACCTGGCGCAGCACCGGGCCCATCTTCTGGCTCACGCGACCGGCCACGATCATCAGGTCGGCTTGGCGCGGGCTGGCGCGGAAGATCTCCATGCCGTACCGGGCGAGGTCGTAGTGGGCGGCGCCGACCGCCATCATCTCCAGCGCGCAGCACGCGAGCCCGAAGGTCGCGGGCCACACCGAGTTGCGGCGCGCCCACTTCACGAGATCCTCGAGGCGACCGGTCAGGAACGAATACGGAACCTGATCGATCCCCATTAGGCCGCCTCGGTGTCGCGGTCGGGCGCGACCGCGGCCGGGTCGAGGCCGTCTGCGCCTGGCTTCCCCGACGCGCGCATGACAGGAGCGCTCAGACGCTCGACGAGCTTGTGTGCCGGACCCCAGTCGAGCGCGCCCGTCGACAACAGATACGCGAACGGCACGAGGAGCGTGAGCAGGAACACGCCCATGATCACGAGCCCGTAACCGGCGGGTACGAAGTTCCGGAAGATCGTCGTGAAGGGATAGAGGAAGATGATCTCGACGTCGAGGACGATGAAGGTCATCGCGACGAGATAGAACTTCACCGGGAACCGCTCGCTGGGCTCCTGCTCGGGCACGATCCCCGACTCGTACGGTGCTTCCTTCGCCGCGGTCGGGCGGCGGGGTCCGAGCAGCTGCGAAGCCACGAACGACGCCGCGATGAACACCACGACCAAGCAGATCATCGTGAGGATCGGCAGGTAGGCGGTCAACTGTTCCCCCGTCCGGGCTGGCGCGCGCAGGCTACCGCGGCGCCGGGGAGCGACCTACGGCTCGGGCGTGACGGCGACGAGCGCGGCGACCGCCTTGTACGCGGCCTCGGCCGGGCCGAGCTCGTCGGGTCGGAGCAGGTTGGCCATGATCCGCAACACCCATTCCATGAGCGTGCGAGAGCGCATGCCGACCCGCGTGAGCTCGCGCATCACGGCCGGGTTCCCGATCGCCTTCACGAACGCTCGAGCGACCTTGAAGTACAGGCCGTACAGCTCCTGGAGGCGTTGGGGGTAGCGCTGGAGGGCGAGGCCGTCGCCGGTCGTTAGGGCGAGGTCGAGCGCGTCGGCCGCCATGCGCCCCGTCTCGTACGCGTACGCGATGCCCTCGCCGTTGAACGGGTTGATCGCGGCGCCGGCGTCGCCGACGACGATCCACGTCGGCCCGGTCGCCGGTCGCACCGACCCGCCGGTGGGGAGCTTGCCGCCTGTGGGCGGCCCGCACGACGTCTCGGGACGGATGCCCCAGCGCGGCGGCGCGGTCGCGACGAACGCGTCCATGAGACGGGTGGTGTTCACCGACTTCCATCCCGCGTAGGTCGAGAGCAGCCCGACGCCGACGTTCACGGTGCCGTCCCCGACCGGGAACACCCATCCGTAACCGGGCAGATGATTGCCGTCGCGGTCGCGGAGGTCGAGGTGGCTCTCGATCCAGGGGTCGTCGTGCCACGGGCTCTCGAAATAGCCCCGAACGGCCATGCCCAACGGGTACGACCGGTCACGAGCCGCCCCGAGCGCGCGGCCGAATCGCGAGTTCGCGCCGTCGGCGACGACCAGGTAGCGCGCCCGCACCGGTTCGCGTGTGCCGCTCTCCTTGCGGTGGACGATCGCGCCCGTGACGAGGCCGCCCTCGACGAGAGGGTCGGTGGCCTCGGCCGCGGGCCAGAGCGTGGCGCCCGCCTTCACAGCCTGGCCCGCGACCATCTCGTCGAGGTCACGGCGGCGGATGACGTACCCGTACGGGGGGAAGTGAGGGTGGTCGGGCCATGCGAGCTCGAGAGTGACGCCGTGCGCGATCGACCGCAGGCCGTCGTAGCGCTGGTAGTCGGCGAGGGGGTCGGCGAGGCCCATGTCGTGGAGCTCGCGCACCGCCCGCGGGGTCAGGCCGTCGCCGCACGTCTTCTCCCGCGGGAACCGCTTCTTCTCGACGACGAGGACCCGCCGCCCCTGTTGGGCGAGCCAGTACGCCGCCGCCGCCCCCGACGGCCCCCCGCCGATGACGAGCACGTCGTAGCGATCAGACATGCATCACCCGCAACCCGAGCCCGCCGGCACTCCCGAATGGTGACACAGCGCGCCCGCACCGTTCGCATCTACGCGGCGACGCACATGTTCACAAGGCCCCGAGTGTCCGCTGCACAATGTGCCCACCCCTCCTCTAGCGTGGTACTACAAACGGGTATTCGGAGCGGCGGCTCCGAGCGACGGGAGGGCACTCGGGCTCATGCCCAACCTGATTCCTCAAAGCGTCCTCGACCGCTTCTACTTCGGCTGGGCGCACCCGGCCGGGCGGCTCATCTTCGCGTTGCTCGCCTTGGCGATCGGGCTGGCGTTCGTGTTCGCGCTGCTCCGACCGCCGCTCCCGCGCAAGATCCTCGTGCCGAGGCGGGGTGTGCCGCTCATCGTCGTGCTCGTCATCGGCTGCTACCTCCTCGGCGGGTTCTTCCCTGCCATCCAGATCCTCATGGTGTGGACGATCGTGTTCGGCGTCGTCGCCCTGGCGCTGGCGATGGTCGTGTCGCGCGATCCGCGCCCACAGGACCGTCCCACCACGTGGGCGGAGGCGATGGCGGGGGCCGTCGGCGTGTTCTTCCTCTTTGCGCTGGCGTACGCGGTCATCCCGAGCGAGTGGATCACGTTCTCCGACAAGTACCTCCGGTGGACACCGGACAAGGTTCTGGTCGAGACATACCTCATCAAGCCGAACTACCAGCAGCTGCGCGACCTCATCGTCGTCGTGATCTACGGGGTGTTCTTCGGTCTCAACCTGCGGCTCTGGATGCTGTGGCAGCAGCGCCTCGTGCCGAAGCCCGAGCCGGTGGACGAACAAGGAAAGGTCGTGCGCACGTCGCGGTTCGGCCGACCCGTGAAGTCGAAGGCGTAGAGCGATGGCCAAGACCGATGCGAACCCGCCGATGCCGGACTTCGTCACCGACTACGAGCTCCAAGAAGTCGACCCCGCGTTCCCCACCTCGGCGGTCAAGCCCAAGCAGTTCCTCCACATCGACCAGGCCGAGTGCATCCTCTGCGAAGGCTGCGTCGACATCTGCCCGTGGAAATGCATCCACATGGTGTCGGTGAACGCCATCTCCGAAGCCGTCGACACCGAACAACCCGGCGAGGACCCCACCGAC
>JBKOWN010000066.1:0-26467 GCA_046724435.1 Actinomycetota bacterium | reverse complement strand
CTGTCGCGGCACGCGCATCGAACGATCGAAGATGTCGGGTTGCCGACGTTGACGGCGATGACGCGGAGGCGTCAACACGGTGCTGGGGTTCGTCGGCTGACGCCGTTCGTGCGACGATGAGTTGTCGGTGCAACCGGTGACGGCTATGAGGATCACGACGGAGCACGAGAGCAAGAAACGACGCATCGCTACGGTCAGCCCGGCTCGGCCGGCACGGAGCCGTCGGCGATCGCCGCAACGAGTCGGGCGTGATCGCGCTCGGTCTGGTCCGCGTACGCGTGTGCGAAGCCTCCGATCGCGTCGTTGAATCGATCGCCCTTCCCGATGTAGGAGGCGATGGTGACGGGATCACCCGTGCGAGCGTGCGCGCGGGCGAGCACTTCGCTGCAGGCAGTCGCGAGCTCGCCGAGAACGGACGCGATCCGGGTGGCGTCGAGGATCACCTTCATGTCGCGAAACTGGCGCACGTAGGCGTAAAGCTCTGCAGCAAGTGTCGTCGGTCGGGTGTGGCCCACAGGCCGAAGTTCAAGACGTGCGCATCCCCACAGAGCTGCACCTGAAGCCCTGAGTTCGGTGACGTCGCAAGGTCGGCTGCCATGACTGCCGCCGCGCCCCGGTAGTAGATCCACGGTGATGCCGCCATCCGGCCGTGCCGCAACAGAACAAGGTCTGCCACCACGCCGCCAGTATTCCCGTCGGGCGGCTGCTACGGCGTTCCGGCGGCGCGGTACACCGAGACGTGCTTGACGCTGTCGTCGATGAACGGATCCCGCTCCCAGCCACCCCACCGATGCTCGAGGCCCAGACGCGCGCGGTCCGCCATGTGATCGAGCTCGCCCGGGTAGGAGTACCGGATGTGCACCGGCCAGGTCCGCAGGCCACTGTCGGCGAGGCGCACCAGGAGTGAGTCCACTCGCTGCGTGGATTGGTCGTGACGGCTGACGGACACCACCGCGCTGTCGACTCCCACGTGGCGAACCTCGAGGTGTTGGCCGCGCTCGAAGCGGCCCGGATCGGGTACGAACGCCTCGATCACGAAGCGACCGCCGGGCGCGAGGTGGGGGGCGATGCGCTCGAAGCAACCGCGTTGTGTTTCGGGGTCGAGGAGCGAGAAGAAGGTGTTGTAAGCGACGAAGATCAGTGAGAAGCGGCCGTCGACCCCGACGTCGGCGAAGTCGCCGATCGCGACCGGGATCTGCTCGCCACCCGGCTTCGCTCGTAGCTTCGCCACCATTGCCTCGCTGGCGTCGATCCCGGATACGTCAACGCCCCGGGCCGCGAGCGGGAGGGCGAGGCGGCCGGTGCCGATGCCGAGCTCGAGCGCACGCCCCCCGGCGGCCAGATCGGCCAGGCACCGGACGGCGGCGTCGGCGTCGGGCGGGTGCGTCGGCAGCTCGTCGTAGAAATCGGCCATGCGATCGCCGTACGTCGCCGCGTCGTAACCTTCGGCGCTCTCCACGGGTCGATTGCATCAGACGCGCGCCGGCGGGCGGCGGACGATTTGTCGGGACTGCATCACTCGGGTCGCCCGCCCTACGCTGGCTCCCTCTCCACCCCAAAGGGGGCGTTTCCGCATGAGCCGCACCGTCGAGACCGCCGGTATCGGGCTCGCCCAAGCAACCGTGGACCCGCGATCGTTCGCGCTCCACGGCGACAGCCGGACCCCGCGAGTGCAGTGGTTCACCGAGGGCCTGCAGCGGTTGATGATCGAGCGGGGCTACCACGAGCACCCCGAGCCGGGCCCGGAGGTCCAGGTGGTGCTGAACCGGATTGATCCGGAACGTCCGCGGCCCTACCGGCGCAAGTCCGCGCCGACCTTCGTGGTCGCCCTCGCTGATGTGGGCACGCCGCCGGAGGACGTGTTGCGCTCGGGCTACCCGCTGCTCGTTCGGGCGCTGGCCAACCTGGCCGTGATGGTGAGCAACGACGGCGCGCCGGCGGCGCAGTTCGTCACGCTCGAGCAGGGTCGGTACATCGTCCGGCACACGGGCGACGACGACGAGTTCTTCGCCGGCGTGTTCGAGCGGATGGAGCCGTTGGCGTCGTCGCGGTTGGTCATCGCCAACGAGTTCCGCACCGACCTCCACGAGGAGCTGTGGGACGGCGATGGGCACACGCGCCAGATCCGGCGGGCGGGCGAGCACCTCGACGCCCTCGACCTGCTCCCGGCGGCGTTCCCGATCGAAGAGATCCTCTCCGAGCGCGACCTTCGGCACGTCAAGCTGCTGTACGGGATCGGCGGTCTCAGCTACGGGAACGCAAGCTCCCGGCGCACGGCCGACGGCCCGCTGGGCCCCGAGTTCTGGATGAGCGCCAGCGGCGTCGACAAGTCGGCGCTCACCGATGTGGGCAAGCACATCCTGCTCGTGCGCGGCTTCGACGCCGAGCGCGACACGATGATCCTGAGCGTCCCGCCGGACGTGAAGCCCAACCGGGTCTCGGTCGACGCCATCGAGCACTGGATGATCTACGACGAGCACTCCGAGGTCGGCGCCATCCTCCATGTGCACGCGTGGATGGAAGGCATCGACTCGACGGAGATCAACTACCCGTGCGGCACGGTGGAGCTGGCGGGCGCGGTCGCGCAGCTGGTGCGCGAGGCGCCCGACCCGGGCCACGCCGTGGTCGGCCAGCGCAACCACGGCCTCACGATCACCGGCGAGTCACTGAACGAGATCCTCGACCGCATCGACGGCAAGCTCGTCCGGAACGTTCCGATGGACTGACCCCCCTCGCAGGCGTTGTCACAGAATCGCGGCCTATTGGCGCGTTCTCGTGACAACGCAGGGATGGGGGTTACCGCAACCGGTCATCGAGGAGGCGGTTGAGGAGCTGGGGGTTGCCCTGCCCTTTGGTCGCCTTCATCGCCTCCCCCATCAGGAACCCGCGCTTCTTCTTGCGCGCCTTGTCGTCGCCGGCGCGGTAGTCGGCGACGACGTCGGGATGGGCGGCGAGGATCTCCTCCACGATCGACGCCAACTCACCCTCGTCGCTGACCTGCGCGAGCCCGCGTTCCTCGACGACCTGCTTCGGCCGCTTCGGCTCGCGCAGGCACTCCGCGAGCACGTCCTTGGCCAGGTTCCGTGACAGCGTGCCGTCGGCGACGAGGTCGACGAGCTCGGCGAGCCCGTCGGGCGCCAGCGGGAGCGCGCCGGGCGCCAAACCCGTCTCGTGCAGGTAGCCGAGCACCTCACCGGTGCACCAGTTCACGACGTCGTTCGGCGTGCCGCCGCGCAGCGCCACCACCGCCGCCTCGGCGAACTCGGCGAGCCCCGGCGTACCGATGAGCACACGCGCCTCGTGCTCGCCGATCCCCCACTCCGACACGAGGCGCGCGCGCCACGCCGCCGGCAACTCCGGCATCCCCGCCCGAACGTGTTCGCGCATCGCGCTGTCCGGCGTCACGGGCACGAGGTCGGGCTCGGGGAAGTAGCGATAGTCGTCCGCCTCTTCCTTGGTCCGCATCGTGTGGGTGATGCCGGCGTCCTCGTCCCAATGGCGGGTCTCTTGCATGACGCGCTCGCCGGCGTCGAGCAGCGCACCCTGGCGCTCGATCTCGTACTCCAGGGCGCGGCCGACCGAACGGATCGAGTTCATGTTCTTGACCTCGACCTTGGTCCCCAGCTCGGTCACCCCCGCCGGGCGCAGTGAGACGTTGGCGTCGACGCGGAACGCGCCTTCCTCCATCTTCACGTCGGAGACGCCGATCGCCTGCAACACCGCCCGCAGCTCGTTCACATAGGCGCGCGCCTGCTCCGCGCTGCGAAGGTCGGGCCGGCTCACTACCTCCATCAGGGGGATGCCGGCCCGGTTGTAATCGACCAGCGAGTGATCGGCGTCGTGGATGCGGCCCCCACCGCCGACGTGGATCGTCTTGCCGGTGTCCTCTTCCATGTGCGCGCGCTCGATACCGACGCGGAAGCCGTCGACCTCGAGCGTCCCGTCGATGCAGATGGGCTCGTCGTACTGGCTGATCTGATAGTCCTTCGGCATGTCCGGATAGAAGTAGTTCTTGCGGTGGAACAGCGAACGGTCCGGGACCGTGCACTGGAGCGCTTCGCCGATGCGCAGCGCGAACTCCACCGCCCGCTCGCCGAGCACCGGCAGCGAGCCGGGCAACCCCAGGCACACCGGGCAGATGTTCGTGTTGGGCTCGGCGCCGAACTCGTTCTTGCACGAGCAGAACAACTTCGTCGCCGTGGCCAGCTCGACGTGCACCTCGAGGCCGATCACCGCTTCCCACGTCGTGGTCGTCGTGGTCATGCGAGACTCCCGCCGTGCCCGACCGACCCGACCCGAACGCGTTCACCATCCAACGCAGCGAGGTGCGCAACGGCGTGTCGCTCGCCTACGTGCACGAGGGCGTGGGGGGCACGCCGATCGTGCTCATCCACGGGTACCCCGAGACCAAGCGCATCTGGTGGCGCAACATCGGACCGCTCGCCGACGCCGGGTTCGAGGTGATCGCGCCCGACCTGCGCGGCTACGGCGACTCCGACCTCGCGCCCGACGGGTTCTACGACGTCACCGCCTACTCGCTCGACCTCTACGCGCTCGTCCACGACGTGCTCGGGCACGACCGGTGCGCGGTCGTCGGCGGCGACCTGGGCGGCGTCATCTTGTACGACCTCGCCCTGCGTTACCCCGGGTTCGTGGAGCGCATCTGCGTGTTCAACACGCTCGTCATCCTGCGGGACGAGCTCTTCGCCGCCGCCGGCCTCCCACCCGACGACGGCCGCGACACCCGTCCGACGGCCGACTACTTCCGCCGCCAGGGACAGGAGCCCGGCGCCCTGCTCGCCGAGCTCGACACGCCCGCCCGCCGCCGCGCCTGGGTGGCGGCCATGTACGGGCATCGGCTCTGGGCGGCGCCCGGGCACTTCGGCCCTGACGACGTCGACTTCATGACCGAGCCGTTCGCCGACGCCGACCGCCTGCGCGCCAGCTGGGGCAGCTACGAGACCGCCTACGGGAACCGTCCCACGGAGGATGTGCCGAAGCTGTTCGAGCCGTGCCCGGTGCCGGCGCTCGTGCTGTATGGCCCGGAGGACAACGTCGTACCGCCTTCGTTCCCCGACCGGGCGCGCGTCGCGTTTACGGAGTGCATCGGCCCCTTCGTCGTCCCGGACGCCGGGCACTTCCTGCAATGGGAGCAGGCCGTAGTGCTCAACCGGGCGCTTGCGCACTTCCGGGGCTGACCTCGGGGTGGCGCTCACGGTGCGGCCGCCTCGATCACGCGCGCGACCCGGAACATGACCTGCTCCCCCAGCGCGGGCGCGAGGACCTGTACTCCGATCGGGAGCCCGTCGTCGTCGTCGCCGAACGGCACGCTGGCGGCCGGATGACCGGCCAGGCTCGTGGGCACCGTGCAGACGTCCGACAAGTACATCGAGAGCGGGTCGGCCGTCTTGGCGCCGAGCTCGAACGCGGTCGTCGGCGACGTCGGGCCGAGCAGCACGTCGAACCGGTCGTACGCCCGGGCGAAGTCGCGGATGATGAGCGTGCGGACGCGCTGCGCCTGGCCGTAGTAGGCGTCGTAGTACCCGGCCGAGAGCGCGTACGTCCCGAGCATGATCCGGCGCTTCACCTCGGGGCCGAAGCCGGCGTCGCGCGTGCGTGCGTTCATCGTGGCCGCGTCGGGGCCGTCAACGCGGAGCCCATAGCGGACGCCGTCGTAGCGGGCCAGGTTGCTCGACGCCTCCGCCGGCGCGATCAGGTAGTAGGCCGACAGGCCGTACGCGGCGCTCGGCACCGACACCCGCTCGACGGTCGCGCCCTCCTTTTCGAGAGCGAGCGCGGCTTGCTCGACCGCCGCCGCCACGTCGGGGTGCACGCCTTCCGCGTCGGCGAGCTCCTCGACGATGCCCACCTGCAGCCCGTCGACTCCCGCGTGCAGCATCTCGCGCAGGCCCGGCGCGGGTTGAGGGATGGACGTCGAGTCGAGCGGATCGTGCCCGCCGATCACCTCGAGCAGCAACGCGGCATCGCTCACCGATTCGGTGAGCGGTCCGATCTGGTCGAGCGAGCTCGCGAACGCGATGAGACCGTTGCGGGACACGAGGCCGTACGTCGGCTTGATGCCGACGACGCCGCTCAGCGCGGCGGGCTGCCGGATCGAGCCGCCCGTGTCGGAGCCCAGGCCGACGGCGGCGAAGCGGGCGGCGACGGCGGCCGCCGACCCGCCGCTCGAGCCGCCCGGCACGCGGTCGCGGTTGCGGGGATTGCGGGTGGGACCAAAGGCGGAGTTCTCGGTGGACGAGCCCATCGCGAACTCGTCGAGGTTGGTCTTGCCGATCGGGACGCCGCCGGCGGCCACGACGCGCTCGACGACCGTCGCCGAGTATGGGGGCCGCCACCCCTCGAGGATCTTCGACGAGCACGTGGTCGGGATGCCCCGGGTGCACAGGTTGTCCTTCAACGCGACCGGTACTCCCGCCAGCGGCCCGGGATCCTCGCCTCGGGCCACTGCCGCATCCACGGCGGCGGCGGCGTTTCGCGCCTCGTTGGCGAGCACATGATTGAACGCGTGCAGCTCCGACTCGCGGGCGTCGATCTCCGCCAGATACTCCTCGACGACGTCGAGCGCCAAGCGCTCGCCCGCGCGCACAACGGTTGCGATGTCGAGCGCGCTCACGGTGCTTCGCCGAGGATGCGCGGCACGCGGAACTGACCGTCCTCCGTCGCCGGCGCTTCCGCCAGCACCTCGTCGCGATCCAAGCCGGGGCGTGGATCGTCCGGACGGAACACGTTCACCAACGGCAGCGGGTGCGCGGTCGGTGGCACGTCGGCGGTGTCGAGAGCGGAGACCTCGGCGGCATAGTCGACGATCGCTTCGAGCTCCCCCGTGAGCTGCTCGATCTCATCCTCGGTGAGCGCGAGCCGGGCGAGCATGGCGACGTGCTCCACGTCGGCTCGAGAGATGCGCGCGCGCTCAGGTCCCACGCGCGGGAGTCTACGGATCGGCTGCCCGAGCCTCAGCGGCGTTTGGACCGCGGGCCCGACCCGTAGTCGCCGAACGGGTCGTCGCGCTCGCGCACCGCGTCGCGGAAGCCGATCTCCTCGGACCGGGCCACGAAGTCGAGCCCCTCCTGCGTATGTCGCGCGATGCCGTCGAACAACGTGCCGAGGGTCCGGCTCGAGGCCATCCCCATGCTCTCGGCCGTCTGGTTACACAGCAGCTTCAGCATCTGGAGCTGGTTCAGCGGCAGGCGGGCCATGCGCTGCGCCAGCGCGGCCGCGTGCTCCTCGAGCTCCTCGTCCGGAACGGCCTCGAGGATCAAGCCGATGCGGGCCGCCTCCGGGGCGGGGATCTCGTCGCCGGTCAGCAGGTAGCGCTTCGCCTGCTCCAACCCCATGCGGTACACCCACATGGCCGTGGTCGGTGTGCCCCACACCCGTGCCGGCGGGTAGCCGAACACCGAGCTCTCGCCCGCGACGATGAGGTCTGCGCAGAGCACCATGTCGGTGCCGCCGGCAATGCACCAGCCCTGCACGGCAGCGATCGTCGGCTTCGACGCGTACCAGAGCTTCATGTACGTGGCGACGAAGCGCGACATCATCTGGTAGTCGGCGACCGAGTCCCAGACCCGCTCGCGCCTCGCTCCCTCCGCGGCCTGTGCCTGCGTCGACCAGTCCAGCCCGTACCCGGCGCAGAAGGCCGGGCCGTCGGCGCGGAGCAGGATCACCCGGACTTCGCGATCAGCGTCGGCCTCGTCCACCGCGACCGCGAGCTCGTCGCGCAGCTCGGGGGTGATGGTGTTGTACTCGTCCGGTCTGCTGAGAACGATCGACCGGACGCCGGCGTCGGACTCGGTGCGGATGGCGGGCGACACGGCGGACGGCCGCGTCAGACGTACGGGTCGCCTGGGTTCCCCGGGTGCTTCCACCAGTCGTCGGGGGCGGGCGACCACTCCGGGTCGGGGTAGATGCAGTCGACGGGGCAGACGGGAACGCATTTCAGACAGCCGCTGCACAGCTCGGGGACGATGATCACGTCGATGCCGTGATTGAAGATGGCACCGAACTGCTCAGGGCAGTGGCGGAGACACGCATCGCAGTTGATGCACTCCGACATCTCGATCCGCAACGGCTCGTTCTGCCACTTCGGGTTGCGCTCGTGCGTCTCGATGCGGTCGACGCGCGTCTTCGCCACCATGGCGTTCAGGTTAGACCGGGAACTAGACCGCTCGGTCAAGCACGGTTACGATCCCGCGCCGATTCGGGCACGGCTCTAGGAGGATCGGTGGCGGAGCAATCGGTGGCGAAGCACGAGTTCCTGTCGGACGACTGGTTCGACGTCGTCGGGAAGCTGGTCGAGGAGCACGGCGCGGACGCGCCGACGCAGGCGAATGTGATGGTCAACCTCGTGATCACCGACACGCCGTTCGGCGACGAGCGCCAAATGCATATGGGCGCCCGCGACGGGAAGGGCGAATGGGGAATCGGCCACACAGATGGCGCCGACGTGACCCTCACGACCGACTATGCCACGGCGAAGCAGGTGTTCGTCTCCGGTGACCCGAACGCGGGCATGCAGGCGTTCATGCAGGGCAAGGTCCGCGTGCAGGGCGACATGGCGAAGCTCATGGCGTCACAGCAGGGCGGCGGCAACCCGAAACTGCAGGAGGCGATCCAGGCCGCCACCGAGTAGCGAGTCGCGTCAGGCTTCGACGGCGAACAGCTCCCACTCGCCGGGCACGCCCTTGAGCGTGTGCTCACCGCGACGGGCGAAGGTGAGCCCCGACCCGGCGACGAGGTCGACGACGGTGCGCGACACGAGCACCTCCCCCGCCTCGGCCGCGGCGGCGACTCGCGCCGCGAGGTGGACGGCGATCCCGGCGACGTCGCCGTCGCTCAGCTCGACCTCGCCCGTGTGCAGCCCGGCGCGCACCTCGAGCCCCAGGGCCCGCACCGCGTCGCGGATTGCGGTCGCGCACCGGATGGCGCGGGCCGGCCCGTCGAAGGTCGCCACGAAGCCGTCGCCCATCGTGTTCACCTCGCGCCCCTGGAAGCGTTCGAGCTGTCGCCGCACCAGCGCGTCGTGCGAGTGGAGCAGCTCGAGCCACGGTTCGTCGCCGAGCTCGGCGGCCCGCTGCGTGGAGCCCACGATGTCCGTGAACAGCACGGTGGCGAGCACCCGCTCGACGGGCGGCTGCGGTCGCACGCCGGTGAGGAACTCCTGGATCTCGTCGACGATCGCGTCGGCGTCGCCGGTGAAGAAGAGGTGATCGGTGCCCTCGAGCTCGACGAGCTTCGCCTCGGGAATGTGGTCGGCGAGGTACCGGGCCATCGCGACGTCGATCATGCGGTCGCCGCGGCGGTGGAGCACGAGCGTCGGCGCCTGGATGGCGGGCAACACCTCGCGGATGTCGAGCTTCGGGTACAAGGAGAAGATGTTGTGGACCATGCCCGGGCTGGCGGCAACGCGCTGGAGGCGCGCCCACCATTGCCGGAGCTCGGTGTCGTTCTGCCGGCTCGGAGCCCAGGCGCCGAGCCCAATCCCTTCGCCCCAGCCCTTGGAACTGACCTCGGCCAACTTCGCCAGCTGCTCCTCGGTGACGCCGAGTGGATAGTCGGGCGCCTCGAGCAGGCGGGCGAACGTCCCGTACAGGACGAGGGCCTTCACGCGGCCCGGATGGCTGGCGGCCATCAGCATCGCCATGGTCCCGCCCTCGGAGATGCCGAAGACGTCGGCGCGCTCGGAGCCCGCCGCGTCCATCACCGCGCGCAGGTCGTCGAGGGACTCCTCGAGCGTGGGCGCGTGCGTAACCGGATCGGATAGGCCCGTGCCCCGTTTGTCGAAGGTGATCGCCCGGCGGAACGAGGCCAGCCGCGAGTAGAAGTGCTCGACGGAGGGCTCCTCCCAGCTGACGTCGAGATGTGAGATGAAGCCGGGCGCGATCACCAGGTCCGGCCCGTCGCCGAACACGGTGTACGCGATGCTGAGGTCGTCGCTCTTGGCGTAGCGGATGTCCGACCTGCCCACGGCCGCCATCGTCGCGCGTTATGCGGCTCGGGCCATGTGGAGTCGCGCGGGGCGCTCCGCCGATTGCACGAACGCAGCCCCGACGATCCCGACGACGGCCACGATCCCGCCCACGAGATAGGCCAAGGTGAACGACCCGGTGCTCGAGGAGCCCCCCTGGATGGTCGACACGACCTGGATGCCGGCCACAACACCGATCTGGGTGACCATGACCTGGGCCGCGTTGGCGACCCCGAGGCTCTCGGTCTCCACCGCGTTCGCCGCCGAGCTGATGAGCGATGGCTGTGACGTCCCGAGCCCGAGGCCTGATAGGACCAGCGCACCGAATACGAGCGCGAGCGTCTCGGTCGACGCGCCGAGCGCGAAACATCCCATCGAGACGACGACGAGCACGCAGCCGACCACGCTCGCCCGCCGTTCCCCGACGCGCACGGCGACGTAGCCGGCAACCGGCGACGAGACGCTGAAGCTGAACGGCCGGCAGATCATCGCCAGTGACGTGGCCGCGACGGTGAAGCCGAAGATCCGCTCCATCAGCAGCGGGGTGACGATGAATCCGCCCATGTAGCCGAAGTTCGACGTGAACTGCGCGACGAGTGAGGAGGTGAAGTTCCGTTCGGTGAAGAAGCGCAACGGCAGGAGCGGGTGCTCGGCCCGTCGCTCGACGGCGACGAAGAGTGCGAGCGCGACGGGCGCGGCCGCGAACAGCGCCAGCACGCCCGGCTGGGTCCACCCGATCTGGCTCCCGACACTGAGGCCGAGCAGCGCCGCGACGGTGGCGGCGGCGAGGGAGACGGCGCCGGCGTAGTCGATCGACTGGCGCGCCAACCGGGGCGTCTCGTGCAGGACGGGGATCGCAACCACCAGCGCGAGCAGCGCGATCGGCGTCTGCAGCAGGAAGATCGAGCGCCAGCCGATGGCGTCGACAAGGGGGCCGCCGGCGACGAGCCCGAGCACGGGCGCGCCCGCGCCGACGAGCGACCACCAACCCATCGCCTTCACCCGATCCTCCTCGGTGAAGGCCCGCATGATCAGCGCCATCGACGCCGGGCCGGTGGCGGCACCCGGGATGGCGCCCAGGGTGCGGATCGCGATGAGCGACGAGCCGTCCCAAGCGAACGCGGTCAGGAACGTGGCGACGGTGAAGCCGGCGAGGCCGATGATGTACACGCGGCGATGGCCGCGCACGTCGCCGATCTTGCCGAACAGCGGCATCGACAGCGCGAGAGCGAGGAACGGCCCGGTGACCGTCCAGGTGAGCGCGGTCTCGCTCGCACCGAGGTCGCGGGCGACGTCGCCGAGCGAGACGGCGAGGATCGTGATCGTGAAGCCGGTGGCGAACAGGCCCGCGAGCGCGGTCCACAGGACCCACCAGCGGTAGCGGTCACTCTCGCGGACGTGGCGGCCGAGGCGCCGGCGCAGCAGCATCGGCCACGCGACGGCAGGGACCTCCTCGCCGCCGGGATACTCGACGACGAGAGGGGACTCGGGGTCGCGGTCCATCGGCCGGTCGAGGCTACTTTGCGACCTCGCCGAGCCGATGGCTCGTCAGGGCTTCTCTGTTGTCGGGGTCGTCGAGCCGCGGGTCCGCGGTCGACCGGTCACGCGTCTTCGAGCACCCAGAGGGTTTCGAGGTGCGCAGCGTCCTCGCGTGCGTCGGTCTCGGCGAGCAGCCGCGCCGTCGCGTCTGCCCAACGAGTCAGGTCCTCGGTCAGCAGCAGACGACCCACCGGCCGGTCCGGGCCGGGTCGGTGAGGCAACTGGCCGTATCGACGGCCAGGTCGCTGCGGTCGCGGTCCCGTCGTCGCCCCGTGCGGGAATCGCTTCAACGTCGCTCCCATCAGGTCCGGTGAACTGGTGGCTGAGCTCGTGACTGAACTGGTGGCCGACCGCAGGGTAAGGAGAAGGGCCCGGTCCGTAAAGAGGCGGGTGACTAGGGCGCTATGGCTCGCCGGGGCCATGACATGGTCATAGCTCCGGGCCACGATTCTGGACGAAGGGTCCAAATCGGCAGCGAGAAGCGGCCTGGCCTGCGCGCGTCCGCGGCCGGTCCAAATGCCGCGGGACGCAACAAACGCGCGAGACCGGCGCACGTGCGGTCGGGATTTGTAGTCCGCGCGGGCCATGACACGGGTCATTTCCGCGTGCGTAGCGCGAATATTCGCGCCCGCCCCCTCGCGCCGACGTGCAGTAAGACGGAGACGTAGGAGGCGGCTACTTCTCCGGCGGCTGGAGCTTCAGCGCTTCCTTCTCGAGCTCGTCGACGGTCCAGCGGTCGCCCTTGTCGATCTTCTCGGAGAGCTTCCAGGGCTGGAACCGCTGCACGACGCCGCCCTGGACGAGGAACGCCTCACCCGAGAACGGGCAGTCCTCCGTGGCGAGGTAGCCCACGAACGGCGACACGTTCGCGGGGTTCCACACGTCGAACTTGCCTTCGTCCTCGGGTGCCTTCACGGCGTCTTGCAGCCCAGGGGTCTGCTCGGTCAGACGGGTACGGGCGGCAGGAGCGATCGCGTTCGATCGGACGCCGTACCGGCCCAGCTCGAGCGAGGCGATGTACGAGAACGTCGCGATGCCCGACTTCGCGGCGCCGTAGTTGGCCTGGCCGGGGTTGCCGAGCAACCCGGACGTCGACGAGGTGTGGACGATCGACGCCTTCACCTCTTTGCCGGCCTTGCTCTGCTCACGCCAGTACGCGGCGGCGTGACGGGTCGGGCAGAAATGGCCCTTGAGGTGCACGTGGATGACGGCGTCCCACTCTTCCTCGGTCATGTTCACGATCACGCGGTCGCGCAGGATGCCGGCGTTGTTCACGAGCACGTGCAGATCGCCGAATGTGTCGATGGCGGTGCGGATCAGGCGCTGCGCGCCTTCCCAGTCGGCGGCGCTGTCGAGGTTGGCGACCGCCTCGCCGCCCATCTTCTCGATCTCGTCGACGACCTGCTGCGCCGGCGCCCGGTCTGCGCCCGAGCCGTGCATGTCGCCGCCGAGGTCGTTGACGACGACCTTGGCGCCTTCCTGCGCGAACAGCAGCGCATGGTCACGACCGAGCCCACGACCCGCGCCGGTGATGATGGCAATTCGCCCGTCGAGCGCACCCATGTGATCCCCCGTCGAAGCCGACGCGGCATCGTATGCGCCGACTTGACCGAGCGGTCAAACGATCGCCGGCGCGGCCCGTCAGAGGGCGAGCGTGACCTTGGTGCCCTTGTTGACCTGCGTGCCCGCCGGGGGGTTCTGGCTCTTCACCGTCCGTCCGGGGGCGAAGTTCTGCACATCGGCCTGGAGGCCGCTGGCTTGCAAGGCCTGGCTCGCCTGCTCGACGCTCATGCCGACGACGCTCGGCGCCGCCACCGGTTGCGGCCCCTTGCTCACGTGCACGACGACCTGGGAGTCGCGCGGGGCGGGCTGGCCCGCAGGAGGATCCGTCCCGATGACGTTGCCGGCGGGCACCGACTCGTTGAAGTCGTCGACGCGCGTCGCGCTGAAGCGCTTGGACTGCAGCGCGGCGACGGCGGCGTCGTAGCTCTTCCCGGAAGCGTCCGGGACCGCCACCGGTCGGGGCCCGTCGCTCACGACCAGCGAGATCGTGGACTCGGGCGCGCGCTTCTCGCTGGCGGAAGGGTCGCTGCGGATTACGACGCCGGCGGGAACGTTCTCGTCGTAGTCGTGCTTCGCGTCGACGGCGAAACCGGCGGCGGCCAGTGCGAGGGTCGCTTGATCCGCCGGCTGCCCGGCCACATTCGGGATGGCGACCGGTGGCGGCCCGCGCGATACCACGAGGCGCACCTTGCCGCCGTCGTCGAGGAACGCGCCCGCGGCGGGCGACTGACTGGTCACGCGTCCCGCCGGGTCGTCCACGACGCGCATCTGGACGTCGACCACGAGCCCGGCCTTGGCGGCTCGCGCTGCGGCCTCGTCCTGCGTGAGCCCCACGAGTTGCGGCGCGGCGACGGTGCCCCCGGCCGCCGACCGCACCAGCAGCAGGCCGGCCACGACCAGCACCGCGATGACGAGCGCCCCGACGACGGCGGGCACGGCGCGCGGCGCGTAGCGCCCGGGACGGGGGCCGGGCCCCGTCTCCACGGGAGTGGCAGCGTCGGTCGTCGTCGCTTCCGTGGCGACCGTGCTGTCGGCGTCCTGGTCGAAGACCGCGGCCGTCCTTCGCAGCTCGGTCGGGTGCGGATCCTCGACGCGGGCGTCCAAGCCGACGAGCGTGAGCGGGCCGGGAGGCGGCAGGTGGCGGGAGGCGTCGGCGAGCGCGTCGGCCATGGTGAGCGCGTCGGGGTACCGCTCGGACGGCTGCGTGCGTCCAGCGCGTTCGACGACAGGACCGAGCGCGCGGAGCTCCTCGGGAGCAACCAGCGGCACGCGAGCGCGCACTGCGAGCGTCCCGATGAGCGTGTCGGCCACATCCGGGACACGACCCGTCACCGACTCGACGAGCACGACACCGAGCGCGTAGAGGTCGGCGCGCGCGTCGAGCGTGGCGCCTGACCCCTGCTCCGGCGCGGCGTAGCGCGCGGTGCCGACGAGTGCGCCGGTCGGCTCGGTCCAGCTCGCTTCGGCGAGAGCGCGCGCGAGGCCGAAGTCGGCGACCCGGACTGCGCCGTGCTCGTCGAACAGCAAGTTCGCGGGCTTGATGTCGCGGTGGACCAGCCCGCGGGAATGCGCGTACGAGAGCGCCGCCGTGACGTACCTGCCGGTGTGGGCGGCCTGGGCCGGTGACAGCCGGATGCCCTCGTCGAGCATGCCGCGGAGACTGCCGCCCGACAGCAGCTCGAGGACCATGAAGGGGACCGCGTCCTCGCCCCAGTCGTAGACGGTCGTGATGTTGGGATGATTGAGCGAGGCGGCGAGCTGGGCCTCGGCGCGGAAGCGGCGGAGGAACCCGGCGTCGTCGGCCAGCGCACCGTGCAGCACCTTGACCGCGACACGGCGCCGGAGCCGCACGTCGTCGGCGACGTAGACGCGTCCACTCCCACCCGAGCCGATCGGAGCGAGCAGCCGGTAGCGGTCGGCGAGCACGCGGCCGGCGAGATCGGTCAGGCTGCTCAACGCCATGAGCGCTCACGGTACTGAACGCACGCGTCGATTCCGCGGCAGGCAGCGCGGTTAGCCTCGATGTGTGGCAAGCGGAACGAAGCTCGCGGGCGGTCGCGCCCCCGGCCGTCGCCGGACGAGCATCCATCCTTGGCGCGTCGTGATCGTCGTCAGCGGCCTGGCGCTCGTCGTCAGCCTCGTGCTCGCCCTGGGCTACAACTCCGACACGTCGGATCAGGGGAAGCAGAGCCTGAACGCGGACATCGCACAGGTGCGACCCGCGCCGGGGAGCATCGCGAACCAGCTCGACGGCATCGAGGTCCGCCTGCGCTCCGGCCTGACCGGCGTGATCGAGCTCAACGGCAAGCGCATCCCCGAGGACCAGCTCCTGATCGACAACGCGACGGGCACGATCTCGTTCCGGCCGGGCGAGGGCAAGGAGATCAGCAGGCTGCCGGCGGGCACGAACGACGCCGCCGTCCTGTACTGGAGCCAGACGGGGCCCGAGCCGGCCAAGCCCAAGAGCTTCGGCTGGACCTTCCGGGCCAGCGCGTAGCTCAGGCGATCTGGAGCACGGCCGAGCCCCGCACGGAGTCGGCGGCGATCGCGGCGAGCGCGTCGTTGGCGGCATCCAGGGGGTAGGTCACGTACTCAGGGCGCACGTTCGCCTCGACCGCGAGCGCGACGAACTCCTCGGCATCACGCCGGGTCACGTTGGCCACCGACCGCAGCGACCGCTCGCGCCACAGCAACGCGTAGTCCATGACCGGGATCGGGGTCATGTGGATGCCGGCGAGCGACACCGTGCCACCGGGGCGTATCACTCGCAGCGCGACCGGTACGAGCTCCCCCACCGGTGCGAACACAACGGCCCGGTCGCACGTCTCGGGCGGGAGCTCGTCGGCGGCGCCGACCCACGCCGCACCGAGCTCGCGCGCAAGCGCGCGATGGCCCTCGCCGCGCGTGAGGACGAAGACCTCGCAACCCCAATAGCGCAGGACCTGCATGACCAGATGGGCCGAGGAACCGAACCCCATCAGCGCCACGCGCTCGCCTGGTTCGATCTCTGCCCGTCGCAACGCGCGGTAGCCGACGGCACCCGCGCACAGCAATGGTGAAACCGCGAGGTCGGCGAGCTCCTCGGGGAGCTGGATGGCGAAGTCCTCGGGCACGGTGATCGCCTCGGCGTACCCGCCGTCTGCCGTCCACCCGGTGAACGTGCCGTGCTCGCACAGGTTCTCCTGGCCCCGGCGGCAGTACCGGCACACCCCGTCGGCCCAGTGCAGCCAGCACACTCCGACGCGCTCGCCGACGCGCAGGCGCGTGCTGCCGTCGCCGAGGGCGTCGACCGTCCCGACGACTTGGTGGCCGGGGACGACGGGCAGCTTGGGGAGGTCGAGCTCGCCGGTGACGACGTGCAGATCGGTGCGGCAACACGCGCACACGTGGACCCGGAGGCGTACCTCGCCGCGCGCCGGCTCCGGCGGCTCCCGCTCGACGAGCCGCAGCGGCTCGTCACCGATCGGTGCTGCCCGCTCGAGGACCTGCGCCTTCACGCTGGTTCACCCCCGAGCTGCGTTGTCACAAGAACGCGCTCATAGGGCGCGTTCTGGTGACAACGGACGGGGGTCACGGCGCCACGAACGTGGCCCAGCCCTTGATCGCGGTGCCACCGGTCTGGCGCGTGCACACGAGCTCGAGGTCGACCAGGCGCTCGCCGCCGTCCTCGTAGCGCTTCGTCACCGTTCCGGTGCACGTGAGCGTGTCGCCGGGCCACACCTGCTCGCGGAACTGCACCCCGAAGCGCCGCACGTTGGCGGCGCCGAGCCAGTCGGTCACGTAGGTGGCGAGGATCCCGGCCTGGAGCATCCCGACCGAGAACACGGTCGGGAACCCGGAGCTCTTGGCGTACTCCTCGTCGTGGTGGATCGGGTTGAAGTCGCCCGACGCGCCCTGGTAGCGCACGAAGTCGGTCCGGGTGAGCGGCCCGAAGTCGCGCGGCTCGGCGGCCGTCCCTTCGGTGAGGTCTTCCCACGTCATGCCCATCGTCACCATGGTCGTCAGCCCTCCCTCGGCGGCTTGGCGGTCTCGATCGCAGTGGACCGCATCTCGGCGACGAGCTCGCCGCGCTCGTCGCGGAACTCCTGCACGGTGACCACGAACGTCATCGTCCCGCCCCGCTTTCCTTCCTTCTCGTAGATGTCCTCGACGCGGCTCTGGGCGGTGAGCTTGGTGCCCGCTTCGGGCGGAGGTCCGTGGAACACGAACTCGCGTCCGCCGTCGAGGACGCGCCGCATGTCGAGCTGGAGGTCTCCCCACCTCGCCGCGCCGGGCGGCGCCCAGAACACCGACGACACGAGGAACGTCGGCGGCGACACCGGCGCCGGATCGTCGAGGTACTCCGGGTTCTGCGACTTCGTCGCCCGGGCGAACTCGCGCACCTTGCCCCGTTCGACGACGAGGTCGAAGGCCTCGCCGGTCTGGCCGACCGCTCCCTTGTTCACCATCATTCAGGTCCTTCCTCCAGGAGCTTGCGGAACCCCGCCTCGTCGAGGAGCGTCACCCCGAGCTGCTCGGCCTTGGCGAGCTTCGAGCCCGGATTCTCGCCCACGACGACGTAGCTGGTCTTCTTGGACACGCTGCTCGTGACCTTGCCGCCACGCGTCTCGATCTCGGCCTCCGCCTGCTCGCGGCTGAGCTCCTCGAGGCCGCCCGTGAGGACGAACGTGAGACCGGCGAGCGTCTGCTCGACGTCGGGCGTGGCAACGCGTGACGGGCCTTCGAAGTTCACGCCCGCCTCCCGCAGCTTCTCGACGAGTTGCCGCGTCCGCTCGCGAGCGAAGAACTCGTGCACGCTCTGGGCCACGATCGGCCCGATCCCCTCCACGTTCGTCAAGTCCTCGGCTGAGGCGTCGAGGATCCGGTCGAGGTGGCCCATCTCGCGGGCGATGTCCTGAGCCGTCGCCCACCCGACGTTCGGAATACTGAGGCCGACGAGCAGCCGCGCGAGCTGCTCCGACTTCGACGCCTGGATGTTGTCGACGAGCTGGCGCGCGGACTTTTCGCCGATGCGATCGAGCTTTACGAGCCGTTCGACGTCGAGCCAGTAGATGTCTGCCGGGTCGGAGAGCAAGCCGGCATCGATGAACTGACGGACCCGCTCCTCACCGAGCCCGTCGATGTCCATCGCGGCGGCGAAATGCACGATCCGACCCCATCGCTGCGCTGGGCAGTCGACGTTGACGCAGTTGGTCGCGGCTTCGCCCTCGGCTCGCACGAGCGGCTGCCCGCACGCCGGGCAGTCCTTCGGGAACTTCCAACGCCGCAGACCCTTGCGCCGCTTCGCGAGCACGGGGCCGACGACCTCGGGAATCACGTCGCCCGCCTTGCGCACGATCACGGTGTCGCCGATGCGCACGTCCTTCCGAGCTACCTCGTCCTCGTTGTGCAACGTCGCCTGCGAGACCGTCGAGCCGCCGACGAACACCGGCTCCAGCTGCGCGAAGGGTGTGGCGCGCCCCGAACGACCGATGCTGACCATGATGTTGCGCAGCAGCGTCGTCTTCTCCTCGGGCGGGAACTTGTACGCGATCGCCCAGCGCGGCGCCTTGCTCGTCGCACCGAGCTCTTCGCGCTGGCCGAGGTCGTCGACCTTGACGACGACGCCGTCGATCTCGTAGTCGAGGTCGTGACGCAGCTCGAGCATCCGCGCGCAGAAGGTGTACACGTCATCGAGCGACTCGTAGCGGGTGATCCTGTCGTTGACGGGGAATCCGAGATCGCGCAGCCAGTCGAGCGTCTCCGTGTGCGTGCGCAAGCGCGGGCCGCCCTCCTTGACACCGGGCTGGTAGCAGAAGATCTCGAGCGCACGCTGTGCCGTGATGCGCGGATCCTTCTGGCGGAGACTCCCCGCCGCGGCGTTGCGCGGATTGGCGAACAGGCGGCCTTCGGCTTCCTCCTGGCGGCGGTTGAGCGCCTCGAACGCCTTGATCGGCATGAACACCTCACCCCGCACCTCGAGGCGCTGTGGGAGATCGGTGCCCTTCAGCTGTTTCGGCACGGACTTGATCGTGCGGACGTTCGGCGTGACGTCCTCGCCCACGAACCCGTTCCCGCGGGTCGCGGCCCGGACGAGCTGGCCACCCTCGTACAGCAATGAGATCGCGAGGCCGTCCATCTTCGGTTCGCAGACGAACGCGACCGGGTCGGTGATCTGCCGCTCGATGCGCTTCCCCCACGCGAGGAGGTCCTCGAGGTTGAACGCGTTGTCCAGCGACAGCATCGGCAGGACGTGCTGCACCTCGGCGAACGTGGTCGCGGGCGCCGCCCCCACCTGCTGCGTAGGCGAGTCGGGCGCGACCAGCTCCGAGAACTCTCCCTCGAGGCTCTCGAGCTCACGGTAGAGCTCGTCGAACTCGGCGTCGGAGATCTCCGGCTCGTCGTCCTGGTAGTAGCGCTCGCGGTGGTACCGGACGAGCTCGCGCAGCTCCGTGACGCGAGCCTCGATCTCGGGCGGTACGGCCACGCAATCCTCCGGGTCGCCGTCACCGCCGAGCCTACCGACGCGCTGTGACGGCGATTTCCGTCAGGTCGAGCTCGGCGGTGAGGTCGTCGGCGGCGGGCTCGTCGTCGGTGGCGGGGCGCTCGTCGTCGGCGGCGGTGGCGACGTGGTGACCGGGGGACGCGCCGTGGTGACCGGCGGACGCGTGGTGACGGGCGGACGCGTGGTGGTCGTCACGGCCGTGGTCGCCACGGTTGAGCTGGGCGGTTTTCCGCCTCCGCCGCCACTGGTGAAGGCGAGCGCGACCAGGACGATGAGCGCGATCACGATGACGACGACGATCCCGGCGACGAGCAGCCGCATCCGGCGCGCCTTCTCCTCGTCTTGGGGGGTCGGGCCCGCGGCACCGGCGGGCTCACCGGCGTCGACCGGCGCGCCTGCGACGGGAAGTCCCGTCGGCTCTCCCGCTCCTGGCATCGCCTGCGTGGCGTCGTACGCGCCGGGCGCGGCGGTCGGGTCGTCCACGACCTGGCCGGTCATGGCCTCGTCGCCCGGGGCGGCGGCGTCCTCGACGCGAGTCCCGCAGCGCGGGCAGAAGGTCGCGCCCGGGGCGAGCGGCTCGTCGCACACCCGGCAGCGATCGGCGCCGTTCGACAGGGTCAGGCTCCGAGCGTCAAGCGGGCCGCGATGGCCTGGTCGTGTGCGCGGTCGGCAAGCTCCCGAGCCAGACGCAGCGTGCGTTCCGCCTGGCTCGGCCCGTGGCCGGCGAGCCCGCACGCGGGCGTCACGATGCTCTGGGTGCGTAGGCGGACGGGGTCGCAACCGCGGCGGGTCAGCTCGCACCACACGCCGACGAGCGCGCGCCACAGCGGGTCCACCGACTCGCCGACCGGCCGGTCGGTCGGGACCGCGCCCCACGCGATCCACCCATCGGCGTCGAGATGACGAGCGACGACCTCGGCGTCATCGACGAGGTCACTGCCGACTTCGACGCCGAGCACCTGCGGTCCCGCTTCGAGCGCCAGACGCCGGTTGCCGGCGCCGCAGACGTGCACGCCGGTGGGGCACGCGGGCGCGGCGAGCGCGCCCGACAGCACATCGATGGCGGCTTCGTGGTCGAGGGGCGTCTCACCGCGCCGCCAGGCGACGAGCGCGGGCTCGTCGAAGAACAGCACGAGCGCCGAGCCGGGAAGACGCTCCTCGATGAGGTCCTCGGTTGCGATCGCCCACGCGCGTGCCGCTTCACCACCGCGCCGGAACGCGTGCGCCACCGGCAGTCCGCTGCGAGCCAAGGCGACGCCCAAGGTCAACGGTCCTGCGATCTGCACCTTGACGCGTGGCGGCCGTCGACCGTTCGCCGCTGCCTCGAGAAAGGTGAGGAGACCGCCGTGCGCTTCGGCGTCGAACGTCGCGACCGCGGGCTCGTTCGAGACCCCCGCGACTGCGATCGACCCGTCGGGCTCGACCGTCACCTCCGGAAGCGCGCGCGCCCATTGCGCGACGATGCCTTCGAGCGGGGTACGCATCGGGAGCTGCGGCGCGGCCGGGAATCTCGGGTGCGCCTCGAGCACGAGGTCCGCCGCGACGCGCGGATCGGTGTGGGGAAGGCTTCCGATCGCAGTGGCGACCGCCGGAACGAGCGGCGGTGCATCGAGGGCGGCGGCCATGAGGCCCGTAGTATATGGAGCGTTCCCGAAGCCCCCGGAGGCCGATCGCGCCGATGACGTTGTGGTTGGTGCGGTTGGCGTGGGCGACGCTCCCGCTCACCGCCGGCCCTGCCGCGGGTGACGCGCTCGCAGGCTGGTCGACGCCGCCGCGCACGCTCGCCGAGGTGCTGTTGTGGGCGGCGTGGGCGACGTCGTTCCTCGCGTTGCTCGCGCCGCACCCGATCGGGCTGACCGCGCTGCGCGTCGTGGCGCCCGCCTTTGTCGTGCTCGCGGCGATCGTGGTCGCCACAGACAGCGCGGACGCGGCACGCGCGGCGGTCGCCCTGGTCGCAACGGCGGTAGCCGCGGTGCTGGTGATCGGGCTGCCCGCGGTGTCTTTCGCGTGCGCCAACGGCGTCGCGTACGGGGACGAGCGCCGATATCCCTTGCGCACGCCTCCCGTGTTGTGGCTCGGGCCTCTGCCGGTTGCGCCCCTCCTCGTCGCGGCGGGGCTCGTATGCGGGCCGCTCCTCCTGGCCGATGGCCGCATCGTCGCCGGCACCGTGACGCTCGTCCTCGGGTTCGTGGTGGCCGCCCTCGCCGGGCGATCGCTCCACAGCCTGTCGCGCCGATGGGCCGTGCTCGTGCCGGCCGGCCTCGTGCTGGTCGACGCCATGACATTGCCCGACCCGGTGCTGTTCCAGCGCGAGCGGATCCTCTCGTTGCGGGCGATGCCGAGGCGCGCCGCGCCACCGACCGGCGCGCTCGACCTGCGTCTCGGGGCGCGGGGCGGGTCGACGACGATGACACTCGACCGACCAACCGAGATGCTCCAGACGCGCCGGCTTGGCCGCGCCGCCACCGAGCACCCCAGCGTGCTCTGCTTCGCGACGGTCTACGGATCCGAACTGCTCGCGGCGGCGGCCGGTCGCCGCATCCGTGTGGACGTGTGACAGTCAGCGCAGCGCGACGTAGGCGACGAACACCGGGTACGCGGCGAGCAGGGCGACGCCGCTGGTGCGGACGAGGCGACGGCGTGGGACGGCGAGGGCAATGACCGCCAGGAGCGCCCCGAGCATGATGACGAGGGGACCGTGCAGAAGATCCGCGTCGGCGATCGAGAGGGGCCGCACGAGCGCGGCTGCTCCGAGGCTCACCGTCGCGTTGTAAGCAAATGATCCGACGACCGCAGCCACGACGGCCTCGGTTATCCCGCGGCGGGCGGACGACCACGCGAGCACCACGAGCTCCAGCGTCGTCGCGAATCCGACGAGGGTCAGGCTGAGGTTGGTTTGGGTCGATTCGACACCGGAGACGGAGCGAATCGCCTCGACGAGGATGATCGATCCGATTGCGAGCGCCGCTACGCCGGCGAGCACCAGCGCGAGCTCGCGTCCGATGCGGCGCGATCGGGAACGTGCCTCCGATTCAACTGCGGCGAGCTCCGCCACTTCGCCGAGAGCCGGAGGCTGGCGCTCCCGGACCCAGATCGCCGCGACATACGCCACGTAGAGCGTGACGAGCAACGCGCCAGCGGGCCGGCCGGCGTGACCGTTCCACACCACGACCGCGGCCACGACGCCCAGCGGCAGGGCGAGCAGCGCATACCGCCGCACCCGGCGTCCGAACGGCAGGGGCGCGACGAGGGCTCCAACCGGGAGCGCAACCAGGCACATCGCGATGTTGGCGCCGATGACGTCACCGAACGCGATCGCCGGTGCCTTGCGAAGAGACGCGGTGACCGTGGTCGCGAGCTCCTCGGGCTCGGCGCCGGCGAGCAGCAGCGCAAGTGCGAACGCGCTGACGCCGAGGCGGAGCGAAGCCGCTTCGAGATGCTCGGCGAACACCTCGGCACCCACGACGACGAGCGCGACGCCCCCGGCGAGCGCCGCCACCGCAAGGACCGTCGCCATCGGCGGTGAAGGTACCTTTGCCCCCCGGAAGGGAGGGAGCTCATGCGCATCGAGTCGTCGGTCACGTCCGTCTCGTGGATCCCGTCGGAAGCGGTGACGGGCATGACGAAGCTGCCATTCGAGGTGGGAGTCACGCACTACGACAACCCGCCGCCCGACGTGATCGACGACCTAGAGGGCTTGGGCGCGGCCGACGGCTTCCGGTTCGCGAACCGGCTGCGCGCGTGGATAGAAGTCGAGGGCGGGGAGATCGTCGACCGCGGCTACGCCGGCGGCGCGGTGATGGGCTCGACGACCGTGCGCCTCGGCAAGCAGGCGACGTTCCAGGCGGTCGGCTTCCCGGAGCTCCAGCGCGATCCCGAGGTCTCGCCGACGTCGGTCCGCTTCGTGCAGACCGCGGGCGGGCGCCCGGCGATCCCCGCCCCGCGGCGCGTCCGCCATCCACCGTTCGTGCAACTCAAAGGCCCGACGGTGTGGACGACGCTGGCCCTGACGCTCGGCGTCGACGGCTCGGCGCGCTTCGACCTGGCAGGCGCGAGCCCGTTCCCTCGACACTGGGTGTACGACGAGGCCGGCAAGCTCGCCCAGAAGGCCGGCCTCACCGAGTTCAGGGAGTGGTACCGGCACGCGTTCGGGAAGCACACACCGTGGGGTGACGAGGACTCCAAGGTGCTCGTCACCACGGTCGAGACCGCACTCGAGCGCCAGCTGTCACACGTCGTTATGCGAGGTGGCGTCGAGCCGAAGATCAGGAAGCTGCGGAAGGGCAAGACCCTCACCAAGCAGGGAGAGCCGGGCGACGAGGTGTTCTTACTGCTGGACGGCGTGCTATCCGTGAACGTGGACAATGAGCCGCTGGCGGAGCTCGGGCCGGGCGCGATCCTCGGCGAGCGTGCCGTGCTCGAGGGAGGCGTGCGCACGTCCACGCTCCGGGCGGAGACGAGGTGCAAGGTTGCTGTAGTCCCGGCCGGTCACCTCGATCCCGACGCGCTCAGCGAGATCAGCAAGATCCACCGCCGCGAGGACCGCTGATCAGGTAGCGATGCCGCCGCCGAGCAGCGCGTCGCCGGCGTAGAGCGCGACGACCTGGCCGGGTGCAACCCGGGGCTGGGGGCGTTCGAATCGCACATGCGACCCGTCGAGGCGGCCCGGCCGCGGCGTCCCGTGCGCGCGCACCTGCACGTCGAGCACGTGGCCGGCTGTGGGCTCGCTGTCCACGAAGTGCAGGTCCCGCAGTTCAACCGCGGGGCGCAGCAGGTCCTCAGGACGCCCGAGCGTGACGGTGGCACTGGGCGCGTCGAGGTCGACGACGTACCGGCGCTCCCCCGTCGCAACGCCGACCCCGCGGCGCTGCCCGATCGTGAAGCCGGCGACGCCGTCGTGCTCCCCGATCACGGCGCCGTCGCCGTCGACCACGGCGCCGGGCTTCGCGCCCGCTCGGGCAGCCACGAACTCCTCCCGGCCACCGCGTGTGATGAAGCAGACGTCCATGCTCTCCGCCTTGGCCGCCGTGCGCAGCCCGAGGCGCGCCGCGTGGTCGCGCACCTGCGCCTTCGTGAGCTCGCCGACGGGCAGCAGCGTCCTCGCCAGCTCGCGCTGCCCGAGCATGTAGAGCACGTACGACTGGTCCTTGGCTACGTCGAGTCCACGGCGGAGCTGCCAGTGCCCAGCGTCGTCACGATGGACGCGCGCGTGATGCCCGGTGGCGACGGCATCGAACCCGAGCACGTCGGCCCGCTCGAGCAGCCGACCGAACTTGATCGACCGGTTGCACTCGACACACGGATTGGGGGTACGGCCGTCGGCGTATGCGTCCACGTACGGCATCACTACGCGAGCGTCGAACTCGTCGGCGAAGTTGAACACGTAGTGCGGGATGTCGAGCTGCGCGGCGACGCGCCGTGCGTCCTCGACGTCGGCTGCGCTGCAACATCCCGAGTCGGACTCGCCGCCCCACAGCTTCAGCGTCACACCGGTAACGTCGTGTCCGCCCTCGCGGAGGAGCGCGGCGGCGACGGACGAGTCGACCCCGCCGCTCATCGCGACCAGCACGCGGGTCGCGGCGGTCATCGCGACGCGGTGACGGCGGGCCGGAGCTGGTCGACGGCGCGCGGGATGAGCTCCAGAGCGGAGTCGACATCGGCGTCGGTCGACGCGTAGCCGAGGCTCAGCCGGATCGATGCCAGCGCGGCCTCGCGGGCAACGCCCATCGCCGCCAGCACGTGCGAGGGCTCGGTGGCGCCCGACGTGCACGACGAACCCGCCGCCGCGCACAGCCCGACGCGGTCTAGGGCGACGAGGAGGGTTTCCGCCTCGACGCCGGGGAAGCCGACGTGGCAGTTCCCGGCGACCTTGCGCGCCGCGTCGCCGTTGACGAAGGAGTCGGGCTCACGCTCGGCGAGCCCGTGGGCGAGGCGGTCACGCAGCAGTTGGATGCGAGCGACCTCGTCGCCCCGCCGCCTTCCCGTCACGCGCAGGGCCTCAGCCATGCCGACGGCCCCGGCGACATTGGCGGTGCCGGAGCGCAGCCCCCACTCCTGTCCGCCCCCTTCGATGAGGGGCTCGATCGGCACGTCGCCCCGGCGCACCAACGCGCCGAACCCCTTGGGCCCACCGAATTTGTGTGCGGACACCGAGACGAGGTCCGCTGCGGCGGCCGTCTCGGCGACATCGAGCCACGGCACCGCCTGCACCGCGTCGGTATGCAGCACGGCGCGCGGCGCGTGGGTGCGGACGAGCCGTGCGATGTCCGCGAAAGGCTGGATCGTCCCGACCTCGTTGTTCACGAGCATCACGGAGATGACGACCGTTCGGTCGTCGAGCGCGGCCTCGAGCGCGCCGAGCTCGACGATCCCGCCACCGTCGACCGGGACGAGGGTCACCCGGAAGCCGTCCCTTGCCAATCGATCGCACGGCGCCAGTACACCCTTGTGCTCGAAGGCTGTAGTCACCACGCCGTCGCCGGCGCCGGCTTCGCGGGCAGCTCGGGCGGCGCCCTTCACGGCGAGGTTGTCGGCCTCCGTGCCTCCGCCGGTGACGACAATTTCGGACGGCTGGGCGCCGAGCGCGGCCGCGATCTGCTCGCGCGCCTCCTCCAAGGCCGTCTTGGCCGCCCGGGCGGCGGCGTGCGAGCCCGACGGGTTCCCGAACGTCTCCGACTGGAACGGCCGCATGGCCGCTGCGGCCTCCGGATACATCGGCGTCGTCGCCGCGTAATCGAGGTATGCCACCGCACGAGTGTATGCAGCGAGACTGCGCCCGAATTCTGCAGCGGGTGACAACCTGGTTGCGATGGACGCGCGGAATGGGAGGCGACGGATTGTCGCTGCCGGGGCGGCGACGGCGTTGCTCGCGGCGGCGGTCGTGGTGGTGGCGGCCG
>JBKOWN010000157.1:0-10830 GCA_046724435.1 Actinomycetota bacterium | reverse complement strand
GCGTCCTGCCAGCCGAGGTGCTCGAACATCATCACGCCGGACAGGATGAGTGAGCCAGGGTTCACCTTGTCCTGTCCCGCGTACTTGGGGGCGGTGCCGTGGGTCGCCTCGAACACGCCGTGCCCGGTGACGTAGTTGATGTTCCCGCCGGGCGCGATGCCGATGCCGCCGACCTGCGCCGCGAGCGCGTCGGACAAGTAGTCGCCGTTGAGGTTGGTCGTTGCGATGACGTCGAAATCGTCGGGCCGGGTGAGGATCTGCTGCAACGTGATGTCGGCGATGTTGTCCTTGACGAGGATCTTCTCGCCGGGGTTGCCGCCGCAGTCGTCCCACCCGACGGCGACGTCGGAGAACTCCTCGCGCACGAGCTCGTAGCCCCAGTTGCGGAATGCGCCCTCGGTGAACTTCTGGATGTTGCCCTTGTGCACCAGCGTGACCGAGTTGCGCTTGCGCCGCACGGCGTACTCGATGGCCGCGCGAATGAGGCGCTTCGACCCCGTCTCGGAGATCGGTTTGATGCCGATGCCGGAGTCGGGGCGGATCTCCCAGCCATACTCGTCGTGGAGGAAGTCGATCAGGCGCTTGACCTCGGGCGTGCCCTCCTGGAGCTCCTTGCCGGCGTAGACGTCCTCGGTGTTCTCCCGGAAGATGACCATGTCGACCTTCTCGGGCTGTTTGACCGGCGATGGGACGCCCGTGAACCAGCGCACCGGCCGCAGGCACACGTACAGGTCGAGGATCTGGCGCAGCGCGACGTTGAGGCTGCGGATCCCGCCGCCGACCGGGGTGGTCAGCGGGCCCTTGATACCGATCAGGTGCTCCCGGAACGCCTCGACCGTCTCGTCGGGCAGCCAGTTGCCGGTTGCGTCGAAGGCCTTCTGCCCGGCGAGCACCTCCTTCCAGGCGATCGCCTTGCCGTGCTTGGCGGCGGCGGCGTCGAACACCATCTGCGACGCGGGCCAGATGTCGATGCCGGTGCCGTCACCCTCGATGAACGGGATGATCGGCTCGTCGGGAACTCGGAGAACACCGTCGACGAGAGTGATCTTCTCGGGGGCCATGCCCCGGATCGTACCCGGGGGTCGCGGGACGCTCCTCAGCGGGCGAGCGCGACCACGAGCAGCGTGACGAGGTAGACGGCGACCAGACCCGCGGCCGACCACCAAATCGCCCGGCGGTCGAACGGCCCCGGCCGTCCGGCCACGCCTGCGAGGTGGTAGCCGCACTCACCGCAGCGCGTCGCGTCGGCCGCGACGGACGCCCCGCACAACGGGCACTCCGTGGGCGAAGGCGCGGGTGTGTCGAACTGTGCGCTCAGGTCGTGCTCCCTCGCCTCGCCCCCCGCTCAGCGGGATGATCGCCGCTCGGCGGCGTTCACGGTGTTGCTCAGAAGCATGGCGCGCGTCGTGGGTCCGACGCCACCAAGGCGGGGCGTGATCCACGACGCGACCTCGGCGACGGACTCCTCCACGTCGGGGATTACGCGCCGGCCCTCGTACGTCGCCCCCGCGCTCACGACGGCGGCACCCGGCTTGACCATGTCGGGAGTGACGATGCCCGGGCTGCCTGCGGCGACGACGAGGATGTCGGCGGTCCGCGTGTACAGCCCGAGGTCGCCGACGCCCGTGTGAACCACCGTGACGGCGGCGTTGGCATGGGGCCGCTTGAGGCTGAGCAGGATGGCGAGCGGACGCCCGACGTTGAGGCCCCGGCCGACGATCACGACGTGTCGCCCCTCGATCGGCACGCCGTAGTGCACGAGCAGCGCCTGGATCCCCGCCGGCGTGCACGCGAGAGGGGCCTCGACGCCCATGACCAGCTTGCCGAGGTTGACCGGGTGGAGCCCGTCGACGTCCTTCCCGGGATCGACGGCGCGCAACGTCTCCTCCTCGTCGAGGTGCTTCGGGAGCGGGAGCTGGACGAGGAAGGCGTCGATCTCGGGGTTCTCGTTGTACTCGCGGATGACCGCGAAGAGCTCCTCTTGGGTGGTCGTGGCCGGAAGCTCCCGACCGAACGAGGCGATCCCGATCTCACCCGAGTTCTCGTGCTTGAGCCGGACGTAAACGGCGCTGCTCTCGTCGTCGCCCACGAGGATCGTCCCGAGCCCGGGCGTGATCCCCCGGTCGCCGAGGCGCTTCACCCGCTCGGCAAGGTCGCGCTTGACCGATTCCAGGAACGCGTTGCCATCCAGGAGTCGGGCGGTCAATGCAGGAACTGCCTTTCTCCGGTCAGGACCATGGCCAGGCCGAGCTCGTCGGCGCGGGCGACGTTCTCGTCGTCCCGCACCGAGCCGCCCGGTTGCACGACGACCGCGACTCCGGCCGCCGCGGCCGCCTCGATGCCGTCGGCGAAGGGATAGAACCCGTCGGTGGCGGACGCGCCGCCCCGGGCGCGACCTTCGGCCTTCGTCGCCGCGATCTCCGCCGCGCCGACGCGGCTCTGCTGGCCGGCGCCGATGCCGACTGCCTGGAGGTCCTTCACCAGCACGACGCAATTCGACTTCACGTGCCCGCAGACCCTCCATGCGAGCTCGGCGTCGAGCCACTGCTCGGTCGTGGGTGCGACCTTGGTGACCACCCGCCACGCGTCGCGGCCGGCAGCGAAGTGCGGAGCTTCTTGCACCAGGAAGCCGCCCGTGAGCGGACGGAAGTCGAGCTCGTCCCGCGTGGGCGCGGGCGCCTCGAGCAGCCGCGTGTTCTTGCGCTTCTTCACCAATGCATCGATCGTGCTCGGCGCGTACGCCGGCGCGACGATGACGTCCGCCTGCGGCCCGGCGACCATGTGCTCGGCGGTCGCATCGTCGATCGGGCGGTTCAGCGCGACGATCCCGCCGAAGGCGGACAGCTCGTCGGACTCGAGCGCGCGTTGATAGGCGATGGCAGTGTCGGCGGCGACGGCAACGCCGGAAGGGTTGGCGTGCTTGATGATGGCGCACGCCGGCGCCTCACCGAGATCGTGCGCGAGCTGCCACGCCGCCTCGGTGTCGTAGTAGTTCAGATACGACAGCGCGAGCCCGCTGTGCTGCGTCACGGCGTCCCACCAGCTCGTGCTGCCGGCGCGCCGGTACCGCGCCGCCCGCTGATGCGGGTTCTCGCCGTATCGCAGCTCGTCGTCGGTTCGCTCGAGCGCGAGGACGAGGTGGCGGGGCAGCAGCTCGTCACGTTCGAACCAGCGGACGATGGCAGCGTCGTACGCGGCGGTGTGCGCGAACGCCTCGAGCGCGAGGCGCCGGCGGGTCTCGTCGGAGAGCGTGCCGTCGCGCGCCCGCAGCTCGTCGAGTACGGCGTCGTACTGCTCCGGGCTCGTCACCACGCCGACCCAGGCATGGTTCTTCGCCGCGGCGCGGACCATGGCCGGCCCGCCGATGTCGATGGTCTCGATGTCGGGGCGATCCAGGAACGGGTACAGGTTGCTCACGACGAGCTCGATGGGCGTGATCCCCTGGGCTTCGAGGTCGGCGCGGTGGCGGTCGTTCCCCAGGTCGGCGAGGAGGCCGCCGTGAATGCGGGGGTGCAGCGTCTTCACGCGCCCGTCGAGCATCTCGGGAGCGCCGGTGACGTCCTCGACGGTCGTCACGGGGACGCCCGCCTCGGCCAGCGCGGTGGCGGTCTTGCCCGACGACACCAGCTCGAAGCCGAGGTCGACGAGCCCGCGTGCGAGCTCGACGAGGCCCGTCTTGTCGTACACCGAGACCAGAGCTCGCTTCACTCCTTCCTTCCTTCCTCGAGCAGCGCCCGCAGCACCTGTGGGTAGAGGCGGCGCTCGACTTCCTTGACGCGCTCGTGGAGTGCCTCGGGGGTGTCGCCGGCCAGGACCGGCACGGCCTCCTGGGCGAGGATGGGGCCGTTGTCGAGGTCGAGCGTCGCGATGTGGACGGTGCAGCCGGTCACCTTGACGCCGGCGGCGAGCGCGTCCTCGACAGCGTGCGAGCCCCTGAACGCCGGGAGCAGGGACGGATGCGTGTTCGTGATTCTGCCTCCGTACGCATCGTGGATCGGGTGCTCGAGGATCGTCATGAAACCGGCCATGGCAGCGAGGTCGATCTCGTGGCGCTTCAGCGCGTCGACGACTCGCTCCGTGTACGCCCGCCGGTCGAAGTCGGGCCCGAAGCTCTCGCGCTCGACGAGCTCGACGGGGATGGCCGCGCTCTCGGCGACTTCGATCGCCCGGCACGGCCGGTCGACGACGACGACGCCGATCGGGAGCCGGGCCTCGATCAGCGACCCGAGGATCGTTCCGCTTCCCGACGCGAGCACCCCGATCCGCCACACATTGGCAAGTTACCCGAGGGCCACCCGCCGGCACGCGACCTTGCGATCGTGGCGAGGCCTGCGGGTGCGGTATCTCGACGAATGAGGCCCGGACGAGCGCCTGACCGGCGGTTCGACGGCCCTTCTCCGCCCGCACGCGGGCAACGTCCCGTCCATGGGTAGCCTGGACCGTCATGAAACGAGCCGAACCGGGGTGGTTTGTCCTAGCGCTCGCGGGGCTGGCGGCCGTGCTCGGGTCGTTCCTTCCCTTCTACACGTTCGCCGGTGACGTCTACGCCACGGTATGGAGCCGCGGGCTGTTCCCGACGGCCGCGCTGATCCCACTGCTCGGATTCGCGATCGGTGTCGAGGCGCTGTTCGTGTTGATCAGGGGTCACGAACCACGTTCGCCGTTCCTGAACTTCACGTGGGAACAAGTGCGATTGGCCGTCGGCGCGTTCATGATCCTGCTCGCTTTGAGCTACATCGTGCAGGACCGCGCCGGCGGCACGCTTGGCCTCGGCTACCTCGCGTTGTCCATTTCGGCGCTGGCGACGTTCGCCGGCGGTGTCATGACGCGACGCGCCGAGCTCGCGCGTGCGCCGGGCGAGGAGCAGCCGGTTCGCGAATCGCGCCCCGTGTTCGGGCCCGCCATCGCGACGGTCAACCGCGTCGGCACCGAGTTCGGCAAGAACGTTGCCGGATTCGGCCACAACGTGAGGGCGCGGCTCGAGGAGCGAAGCAAGGCCAGGGCCGAGGCGAAAGCGGCGGCAGCGGCGGCCGCGGCCGCGGCGGCGAAGGCGAAGGCGGAAGCCGAGCAGCGGGCGGACATCGCGGCCAGGGACGCCGTCGTACCCGTCGACACGCCCGAAGCGCCGGCGATGCAACCGCCGCCCCCGACCGAGACGTTCGACGTACCGGCAGCGGAGTTGCCCACCGCCGCGAAGAACGCCGACGTCGCTCCGGCGGAGGCGCGCACTGCGGTCGAGGACATCGAGGAACCGACCGTGGAGGAAGTCGCGAAGGCCGTCACGGAGCCGGCGGGCGAAGAAGTCCAGACGCCCGGCGAGGAACTGACCGCGGAGCAGCCCGTCGCACCGGCCGACGACATGCTCGTCGAGGAACCGGCCGTCGACGAGCCTGCGACGAAGGTCTCCGAGGAGCCGGCTGGGAAAGACACCGAGGAAGAAGAGGAAGAAGCGGCGAAGCCGACACGGGTCGCCCCGCTCAGCGCGGTGGCATCGGAAACAGATCCCGACGAGACCCCGACGGTCGACGGCAAGACGCCGCAGCCGGACGACAGCGAAAAGACGGTCGAGAGCAAACGGACCGACCCGCCGCCGGCCGAAGCGGGCGACGGCGAAACAGAGAAGGAGAGCGCCGACACCGGCACGGAGAGCTGATCATGCTCCCTGCGTACCGGTGAGCGAGCCCCCTCCGCCGAGGCCGGGAAGAACCACCGTGCACGCCGGCGGCGTCGCGCCGGCGGGATCGAGCGCGTTGAGCACGTCGTGCAGCGCGATCGCGTCGTAGATGATCCCCAGGTGATCGACGAGGTCGCTAGCGCACTGGTCCTGGAGCGTGATGTTCGTGACGTTCGGGCCCGAGAGGAACGCCGACGTGTAGGGCGTCACGACGTTGTCGTACTTGGTCTCGATCACCGTGTAGACGGGACCAGGCACGGTGTCGCCGCCGGCGTTGAGCTCCTCGAGGAAGCTCGATCCCACGAACTGTTGCTCGCACGCCTGGCACTGCGCCCCGAACGCGGACGGTCCCCCGGGAAAGGCGCGTGCCAGGGGCGCGAGCCCGTTGAAGGTGGTGCCGTGGTTCGAGGGCGCCAGGCCGACGAGCGCGTGCACGGTCTGATCGCCGCCGAGGAACTTCATGTACCAGCGCGGCATCATGCCGCCCTGCGAGTGGCCGACCACGTCCACCTTCGTCGCGCCCGTCGCGGCGAGCACCCGGTCGACGAACGCGCCGAGCTGGGCGGCGGACGTGGGGATGTCGCCGGTTGCCTGGATCTGGTTGCCCGGCGACCCGCCGTAGTCGAGGGCGAAGACGCAGTAACCATTGTTCGCGAGCAGCGGCGAAAGGGCCTGCCACGAGTCGGTCATGTTGCCGAAGGTGCCGTGCACGAGCACCACCGGGTACGGGTGGGCGGTCGTCGGCCGGCAGCTCCAGTCGTTCGATCCCGGTGGAGACGAGCCCGGATGGAGCGTGGCGGCGAGGATGCCGGCGCCGAAGTTGTAGGGCACCGGGTACGTGGCGGCCCCCGCCGGGGCGGCGGGGAGAGCGAACAACGCCGCCACCGCGAGCGCCGCCGCGATGAGCGCGCCGCGCAGTCTCGGGCATTCTCGACGTTTGTCCGGAATGCCGGGATCTTAGCGGGCGTCGCCGCCGAGGGTCAGATCGTCAGGACGGTCACGAACCAGACCACTACAAGCAGTCCGAGGATTCCGATCCCGACCCAGCCGAGCACGATTCCGGCGATGGCCATCCCCCGCCCGCGCTTCGCGCCGTCGGAGTTCTCGATGCTCTCGAGCGCGAGGTACCCGAGGACGATCGAGACGACCCCGGGGATCACCCAGCACCAGAAGAACAGGCCCGTGACCAAGGACGCGATCGCCAGGCCGCTGGTCTGCGCACCCGTTGCACCCGGAGACGCAGGAGCAGCGCCGCCCGGGTAGATCGTGCCCGGCGCCGGGCCTCCCCACCCCGTCGGCGGCGTCGGCGGCGGCTGGCTCATCGGCGGGATGCTACGGCAACTGCTCCGACGTGCCGCCGACGTCGACGACGAAAGCTCAGGCGCGTTCGTACGCGGCTCGCGTCGGCGGCAGGACCGCGCCGATGAGCCAGAACAACGGGAAGAAGATCCCGACGATGAACATGATCCAGTGGCCCTTGCGGATCGTGAAGATCCCGAGCGTGATCAACAGGACGACGTACAGGATCCCGAGTCCGGCATAGATCATCGCGGCGACCTCCAGCTTCGGGTTCGCGCCGACTCGACGCGCCTGCACCTGCGCTGTCGATTCGACCACGAGGGCAAGCCGCCGGCATCGTCCACATGGGGTGACTCCAGCTCTGGCGTGGCCGGATTGCGGCTGACTTCGCCGGATTTGCCTACAGCTCGGCGACGACCTCGGCCATGACCTCGCCGATCTCGGACGGGTTGCGCGCGATGTGGCACCCGGCGTCTTCGAGCGCCTCGATCTTCGCCGCCGCCGTTCCCTTGCTGCCGGAGACGATCGCCCCTGCGTGACCCATCTTCTTCCCCGGCGGCGCCGTGAGCCCGGCGATGTACGCGACCACTGGCTTGCTCATCTGCTCCTTCATGAACTCGGCCGCTTCCTCCTCGGCCGAGCCGCCGATCTCGCCGATCATGATCACCGCGCCCGTCTCGGGATCGGCCTCGAAGGCGGCGAGAGCATCGATGAAGCTCGTCCCGGGCACCGGGTCACCGCCGATCCCCACGCAGGTGGTCTGACCGATCCCCCGTTGCGTCATCTCGTGCAGCGCCTGGTACGTGAGCGTGCCTGACCGGCTCACGATCCCGACCGGGCCGCCGCCCACGGCGATCTCGCCGGCGGTGATCCCGATGTTGCACTTGCCGGGGGAGATGATCCCGGGGCAGTTCGGGCCGAGCAGTCGCGTGCCGGGGTAGTCGCGCGCGAGGCGGTTGTAGAAGTACGCCTCGTCGTGGGCGGGCACGCCCTCGGTGATCACGACCACGACCTCGACGCCGCCCTCGGCCGCCTCGAGCACTGCGTCCGACACGCCCGGCGCGGGGATGAACACGCAGGACGCGTTCGCTCGCGTCTCCGCCACCGCGTCCTTCACGGTCGCGAATACGGGAATCCCGTCGACGTCCGTCCCCGCCTTCTTCGGGTTCGTGCCGGCGACGACCTTCGTGCCGTACGCCCGGTTGCGCAACCCGTAGAAGCGCCCCTGCGACCCCGTCAGCCCCTGGTACACGACGCGTGTGGTCTCGTCGACGAAGATGCTCATGGCGCCCCCGCCAACTCGACGGCCTTGCGGGCGGCGTCGATCATCGTCGGCTGCGAGACCAGCCGGTCGGACTCGTGCTCGGCCAGGATCGCCCGCCCCTCGTCGGCGTTGGTCCCGTCGAGGCGGATGACGATCGGCGACCGAATCGCCACCCGGCCCAGCGCCTGCACGATCCCGTTGGCGACCTCTTCGCCCTTCGTGATGCCTCCGAAGATGTTGATGAAGATAGATTCGACCTCGGCGTCGTTGTTGATCACCTCGAGCGCGTTCGCCATCACGTCGGCGTTGGCGCCCCCGCCGATATCGAGGAAGTTCGCGGGCTCCCCGCCAACTTGGCTGACGATGTCGACCGTGCTCATCGCCAGACCCGCGCCGTTGGCGATGATCCCCACGTACCCGTCGAGCCCCACGTACTGGAGGCCTTTGGCGTGCGCGGCCTCCTCCCGCTCGTCGCGCTCCTGGGTCGCCTCGTACTCCGACCACTCGTGCCGGAAGGCGGCGTTGTCATCGAGCGTCACCTTCGCGTCGAGGGCGTGGACGCGCCCGTCGGTCGTGAGGATCAGCGGGTTGATCTCGACGAGGTCGGCGTCACCGTCGACATACGCCCGGTACAGCTTCACGAGCACGTCGACCGTGCCGTCGGCGGCGGCGGGATTCAGGTTCGCGCGGTCGACCCACTCGCCGGCGACCGCCTCGCTCAGGCCGTCCACCGGGTCGACGTGAAGTCGCGCTATCGCCTCCGGCTCCTCCGCCGCCACCTGCTCGATGTCGACGCCCCCGCGTGCCGACAGCAGGCCGAGGTGCAGCTTGGCCGACCGGTCGAGCGTGAACGAGGCGTAGTACTCATCGGCGATGTCGCTCGCCCGCTCGATCCATAGTGTCCGGACGACGTGACCTCGGATGTCCATGCCGAGGATGTGCTCGGCGTGGGTGCGGACAGCGTCGGGGTCGGCTGCGAGCTGGATGCCGCCCGCCTTCCCTCGGCCGCCCACGTGCACCTGCGCCTTGACGACAACGGGGTACCCGATGCGGTCGGCCGCCTCGACCGCCTCCTGGACGGTGAAGACGGCGTGTCCCGGCGACACCGGGATCTCGTACTCCGCGAACAGCTGCTTGCCCTGGTACTCGAGCAGGTCCATCAGCCGGCCAACTGCGGCTCGCGGGCGTCGAGCGTCTGCTCGAGCCACCCGACGATGTCCGAGAGCGGGGCGCCGGGGGTGAACACGGCGGCCACGCCCGCCTCGCGCAGCCCCGCGATCTCGTCGGCCGGGATGATGCCGCCCCCGAACACCAGCACGTCGCCCACGCCCTTCTCGCGCAGGAGCGACACGATGCGCGGGAACAACGTGTTGTGGGCGCCCGAGAGCACCGACAGGCCGACGGCGTCGGCATCCTCCTGCAACGCGGTCTCCGCCACCTGCTCGGGCGTCTGGTGCAACCCGGTGTAGATGACCTCGAATCCGGCGTCGCGCAAAGCGCGGGCGATCACTTTCGCGCCCCGGTCATGGCCGTCGAGACCGGGCTTGGCGATGACGACGCGGTAGCGCCGCTTCACGATGTGAGCTCCCGCATGGCGCCGGTCACGATACCTGGCTCGGTCGCCGTCGCAGGCTCCGGCTCCTGCTCCGGCGGTCGGCAAAGCCGCCGCCTCCGCGGGCTCGGACGCCGTCGCAGGCTCCGGCGCCCGACTGGACTCCGATCCGACGGCAACGTTCACTGGGGTCGTGCCCGCGGAACGCAGCGATACCCGTCTGCTCATCGGCGCCGGTGTGGCTGCGGTGCTGGCCGGTGTCTTCGTGGCCGTCGTGCTGCTGCTGGCCACGAGCCGGGCCGAGTCGCCCAAGAAGTACCGACCGTTCCCCGCCGGCCCCGAGACCCAGCTGCGCAGCGAGCTCCGTGACGGTGGCCCCTTCTATTACCCAGATGCGTTCGGCGGAGGGCGCAGCATCCTGTTCGCGCTCGAGGGCGACCAGGTCGTGGCGTTGATGACGCACACCCCGGGCGATGATGCGTGCCGCATCCGTTGGCGCGGCAGCGTGAACAGCTTCGTCGACTGCCGCGGAGACCGGCTACGCAGCGACCAGATCGGGCGATACGGGACGAGCATCTCGAACCAGCCGGGCGCCGGGAACATCGTGGTCGTCGACCTACGCAAGGAGGTCCCGCCGCCGGCGCCGGGGAACTGACGCGCCCCGTTACCGCTCGTCGTACGACATCTCGGTGACGTCGTCGCGGCTCGCAAGCTCTCCGAGCATCCGCTCGAGCGGGACGCGGGTTTCGCTCTTGAGGCCGACGGTGACATCGGTCGCCTCGCCGCTGCTGTCGATCAGGAGGTTCCGGACGTTGACGCCCGGCAGGTCGTTGAGCGCCCCGACCACCCCGGTGGGCTCGACCCCGGGCGCGAGCCGGAACGTGACGGTCTCGGTGTGGCGCCCGAATCGACGGCGGACCCATGAACGCAGTCGGCGGAACCCGGTCAGACTCACCAGCGCGGCGACCGTGACCGCCACCGCCGCCCAGTAGTAGCCGAGCCCGACGGCCAGTCCGACGGCCGCGGCGACCCACATCGACG
>JBKOWN010000122.1:0-13486 GCA_046724435.1 Actinomycetota bacterium | reverse complement strand
TTGACCCCGGACCGCTGGCGTGTTCACATACCGGCAGCCTGTATGTGAACCGGGAGGTACCGCGATGACCGTCCTCGACCGCACCGAGATCTCCGCCGGCTTCGTCGCCGAGCTCGACAACTTCGGCGAGCTGCTCCGGTCGCTGAAGCCCGCCGACCTGGAAGCGCCCACCCGATGCGCGGGCTGGACCGTCCGGGACGTCGCCGGGCACGTGGTGGGCCAGGTGACCGACGTCGTGAACGGCCGGCTCGACGGGCTCGGGACCCCTGAAGTCACCGAACGCGAGGCGAAGGAGCGCTCGGGCCGATCCGCGGACGAGCTCGCGGACGAGCTCGCCGACGGCCGCACCGGCATCGTGGCGCTGGCCGACGCCCTCGACGACTCGGCGTGGGACGCCCCGGTAGCGAGCGACTTCGAGGGAACGCTCGGCGAGGGCGTCCTGGCCCTCTGGCTCGACGGCTACCTACACGCCGACGACATCCGGGCCGGGCTGGGGTCGCCGCCGATGCGCGGCGACGGCCTCCGTGGGTCAATTCACTGGGTCGCCGTGGACCTCGGCCGTCGGGGATGGGGCCCGGCCACGCTGGCGCTCAATGGCGTCGACGTCATCGACGTCGGGGGCGGGGGCGACAAGGTCACCGGCGACCCCTACGAGTTCCTGCTGGTCGCGACGGGCCGCGCCGATCCGTCCCCACTTGGGCTCGACGAAAGCGTCAACATCTTCGGGTGACGCCCCGAAGGTCCGAGCAAGCCGACGCGACGCGGACCGCGCTCAGCGCCGCCGCGCGACAGCTCTTCACCGAACGGGGCTATGCGGCGACGTCGACGACCGAGGTCGTCGAGCGGGCAGGAGTCACCCGCGGCGCGCTCTACCACCACTTCGCGGCCAAGGAAGAGCTGTTCCGCGCCGTCTTCGAGCAACTCGAGGACGAGATCACCAAGCACGTCGCGCGGGAAGCGCTCACGAGCACCGACCCGCTCGAGCAGCTCCGGCGCGGGACCCGCGCCTATCTCGACGCCTGCATCGATCCGGCGGTGCAGCGCGTCGTGCTCCTCGAGGGCCCGTCGGTGCTCGGCTGGGAGACGTGGCAGGAGATCGAACAGCGATACGGGTACGGCCTCGTCCTCGCCGGCGTCGAGGCGGCGATCGCCGCCGACCTGATTGCGGCGCAGCCGGTCGAGCCGCTCGCCCACGTGCTGTTCGGCGCGCTCACCGAAGCCGGCATGGTCGTCGCCCGCGCCGACGAACCGCGCACCGCGCGCTCCGAGATGGAAGCGGCAATGGACCGCTTGCTCGACGGGCTGCGCCCCGCGAACAGCTAGCTGGTCAAACTTTCACTCGCACCACCGCGCGCATCCCGGTGGCCTGGTCGAGGTCGACGAACGCGTTGTCCTCCTCGTAGCGGCGCCCCTGGAGGTTGAGCATCCGCACCGGCTCCGGCCCGAGGGGAAAGGGCCCGGCGTGCCAGGTGCCGCGATGGAGGACGACGCACGAGAGAGGGTTCAGCAGGAACGCGCGCACGCTCTCGACCTGCGAAGGAAACGAGAAGTCGACGAACGCCGGCGCGACCGCGATCCACGACCGGCAGTTGAGCGGCATGAGTGCCTGGGTGTGGGTGTCGTGGTGGTACATCCTGTCGAGCAGGAAGGTGTCTCCGCTGCGCTCGACCTCGTCGGGGCGGTGGCTGATGTAGTTGAGATGGGCGTCTTCCCAACCGAACTCGAGCGAGTGGATGCCGTCGGACGGGTCGCTGTCGGGCACCGGCACCCAACCGAACTCGCGCCACGGTCCGGGATCGAATGGCTGGGCGTCGATGGTGATGGTCTCGGCCATGCCGCGTTCCCTGCCGGTGGTTACGCTCTGACGGGCACGTCAGCATAGGGCGAGGAGGACGGATGGACGTGCGGTCGATCGAAGAGGTACCGCCGGTCGTCGAGCACAACGGCACCGTGCCGGTGTGGTGGCTCGTGAACCCGCGCGAGATGAAGGAGATCACCGACGGTGGCTTTCTCGAGCTCGTCAGCGAGTTCGAGGTTGCGGGCGGCGGCCTCGTCGATCCTCACTCCCACCCGACCCACGAGTTCTATTACGTCACTTCCGGGCGCGGGATCATGACGATCGACGGCGAGGAGCGGGAGATCAAGCAGGGCGACCTCGTCCACATCCCGCCCGACCTGGTCCACAGCCTGCGTCCCGTGAGCGACTACGCGCCGATCCACTGCTTCTGCTTCGCCGTCGGCGTGAAGGACGCGCCCGCGGTCGACTACCACGAGCACTGATCCCGGCTTGGCGCGCGTCCTGGTCACGCGCCGGCTCCCCGGCGGGCTCGAACCGCTGGTCGAAGCCGGCCACGAGCTGATCGAGCCCGATGTGGATCGGCCGTTCACACACGACGAGATCGTCGAGCAGGCCGCCGGCGTCGACGCGATCGTCTGTCTGCTGACCGACCAGATCGACGACGCGGTGCTCGCGGCGGGCATGCCCCGGCTGCGGGTCGTCGCGAATGTCGCCGTCGGGCACGACAACATCGACCTCGACGCCGCCGCCGCCCGTGGCATCACGGTGTGCAACACACCGGGGGTGCTCGACGACACGACCGCCGATCTTGCGTTCCTGCTGATCCTGGCGGCGGCGCGGCGGATCTGGGAAGCAGAGTCCGACCTCCGCGCGGGGAAGTGGCCGGGCTGGGACATCGACCAGTACCTCGGGCGCGACGTGCACGGTGCGGTCCTCGGCGTTGTCGGCTTCGGTCGCATCGGACAAGCGGTCGCACGGCGCGCCGCCGGCTTCGGTATGGAGGTCCTACACCACACGCGTCGCGATACCGGCACGGCCGGCTGGCGCGGCGATCTCGACCGGATGCTGGCCGACGGCGACATCGTGACGCTGCACGTGCCGCTCACCGACGAGACGCGACACTTGATCGACGCCCGACGCTTGGCTCTCATGAAGCCGGACGCGGTGCTCGTCAACACGTCGCGCGGGCCCGTCGTCGACGAGGAGGCGCTGGCGGTCGCGCTCGAGGAGGGTGCGATCTTCGCGGCGGGCCTCGACGTGTTCGAGCGTGAGCCCGAGGTGCATCCGCGTCTCCTCGTCGCGCCGCGCACCGTTCTGCTCCCGCACATCGGGAGCGCCTCGGTGGCGACGCGCACGCGTATGGCGCAGGTCGCCGCCGAGAACGTGGTGGCCGTCCTCGCAGGCGACCGCCCCCGGAATCCCGTCATAGGAGGATGAGATGCGGCGAGTCGTGACCGGCCAGACGGACAGCGGAAAATCGGTGTTCGTCAGCGACGACGAGATCGAGCCGATCAAGCTGTCACTCATGCCCGGGCTCGAGTTCGCCCGCGTGTGGGGCGGTGACGAGACAACGTCGCTTCCCACCGACGGCACACCACCGGCGGCACCCACATTCTTCCCGCCGGAACGTGGTTACCGCTTCGTCTTCGTCACGATCCCGCCCGAGGGATCCGGGGACTTGCCCGAGGATCTGGACATAGCCGGCGCGTTGGCGGAAGTGAACGAGAAGCTGCCCGGCATGCTCGAGCACAACGAGCTCGAGAATCCCGGGATGCACACGACCCACACCGTCGATCTCGACCTCGTGCTCTCGGGCGAGATGGACCTCGAGCTCGACGACGGCGCCGAGGTGCACCTGCGGCCGGGCGACTGCGTCGTCCAGAACGGGACCCGCCACGCGTGGCGCAACCGGTCGTCCAAGCCGTGCACGATGCTGTCGATCCTCGTCGGCGCCCGGCGCTCGTAGCGCGGGCTACGGCTCCTCGCCGTCGTCGATGGGCGTGGGGTCGAGGCCGAGAAGCTCGACCGTGGTCTTGCCCTCGCGCAGGGCGGCGAAGAGCGCCTGTTCGCGCCGGGCGCGGGCCGTGCCGGCGGCGAGCACGTCGTCGAGCTCCGTCGCCGCGATGAGTGTGACGCCGTCGGCGTCCCCGACGAGCCAGTCGCCGGTGTGCACCCGGACGTCTCCGACCTCGGCCGACCCGCCGGCCGCCCCCGGCAGCTCCTTGGTCGCGCCCGTCAGGGCCACGCCGCTGCTGAACACGGGGAATCCGTGCTCCTGGAGCGCCGCGACGTCTCGGACGCAGCCGTCGATCACGAGACCGGCGACGCCTCGCGCCTTCCCCGCCGTGGTGAGCACCTCGCCCCAGTAGCCACGCTCTCGCTCGATCCCGACGTCCGCCGCGAGCACGCTGCCGGCCGGGGCGCGCGCGACCGCCACGTGGATGGCGAGGTTGTCGCCCGGCGTGCAGCGCACCGCGAATGCGGGCGCCGCCAGGCGTGCACCGGGATAGACCGACCGGATCCGAGCGGCCATCGGTTTGCCGCCGGACTCGCCGAGCGTCGCAGCCCCCAGGGCCGTGAGCTGATCAGCGAGATCGGGCATCGGAAGCGTCCTGGACAATGGCGGAGGGAGAGGGATTTGAACCCTCGAGGGCGTGAGCCCCACTCGCTTAGCAGGCGAGCACCTTCGGCCGCTCGGTCATCCCTCCGGGTCGATCAACTCTACCGGCGGGTCGCCGCATGCCGGCCGGCGATCAGGGTCCGTCGCCGCCGGCCAGGTGGGCGTCGAGTCGTTGCAGCGTTTCGGACATCGCGCGCTCGGCCCGCTTGGGCCAGCCGGTCGTCTCGATGTACAGGCGGGTGCCGAGGATGGCGGTCGACCAGTCGTAGGTCTCGCGGACGCGGGTGCCGGCGTCGACGGGCTCGAGCTCGTAGCGCCAGCGGTGACCGCCGAAGTGCCGCCAGGCGATCAAGCGGTTCTCGTCGAACTCGACCACTTTGTTGGTGATCACGTACGGGATCCCGAATCGCATCGACATGCCGAACTTGCTGCCCAGCTCCAGGCGGGCAGGTTCTTGCCCACGGGTCGCCTTCACGGTGCCGGACCCGTCGATCACCGGGTGCTGGGAGGGGTCGGCGAGCACGTCGAAGATCTTCTCCGGCGGCGCCGCGATCACCCGCTCGACCGAGACCGACTTCATATGCTCTGTCATGCGGCGGAGGGTACCGTCACCCCCGTGGACCCCGTCGAGGCGCTGGACGAGGTCGCGACGTTGCTCGAGCGGAGCCGCGGCGCGACCTACAAGGTGCAGGCCTTCCGTCGTGCTTCCGACACCGTCCGAGAGATGCCCGCGGAAGAGCTCCAGACGCTCGCCGACCGGGGGCGCCTCCAGGATCTTCCCGGCGTCGGCAGCAGCACGGCGGGCGTGATCGCGCAAGCGCTGGCGGGCGACGTGCCCGAGTACCTCGCCCGCCTGCGAGCCGAGGACGCGCCCGACGCCGGTCCGGGTGCGCCGATCCGGGCGGCGTTGCGGGGTGATCTGCACCTGCATTCCAACTGGTCCGACGGTGGCTCCGAAATCGCGCAAATGGCCCGCCATGCCGCCGAGCTCGGGCACGAGTACATGGCGCTCACCGACCACTCGCCGAGTCTGAAGGTCGCCAACGGGCTGACCGCGGAGCGGCTGCGCAGCCAGCTCGAGCTCGTCGCCGAGCTCAACGAGGAGCTCGCCCCGTTCCGCATCCTCACCGGCATCGAAGTGGACATCCTCGAGGACGGGACGCTCGACCAGGACGAGGACCTCCTCGCCCAGCTCGACGTCGTCGTCGCCAGCGTCCACTCGAAGCTGCGCATGCCCGCCCAGCCGATGACCGACCGCATGGTCGCCGCCCTCGCCAGCCCGTACACCGACATCCTCGGTCACTGCACGGGCCGGATGGTCCTCGGGCGCGGCCGGCCGGAGTCGCAGTTCGACTCGCAGCTCGTGTTCGGCGCCGGCGCGCACTTCGACAAGGCGGTCGAGATCAACTGCCGTCCCGAGCGCCTCGACCCTCCCATGCGGCTGCTGAAAGAAGTCGTCGACGCCGGCTGCAAGGTGTCCATCGACAGCGACGCGCACGCGCCCGGGCAGCTCGAGTGGCAGCCCTACGGGTGCGCCCGTGCAGCCGAGGCCGCGGTGCCGATCGAGCGGATCGTGAACACGTGGGAGCGCGATGACCTCCTCGCGTGGACCGCGTCGCACGAGGCGGCCTGATCGTCGTGGCCGACGCGGCGGCGACTCCGACGTCCGACGGAGCGGCGCACATGCCGCCGATCACCGCCAAGGCGATCCTGTTCGGGAACGGCCCCCGCTTCGCACGCGACGCGTTCGGGCCCGTGCTCGCGTTCTACGTGCTGTGGAAGCTGTGGGGCCTCGTCCCGGGGATCATCGCCGCGACCTTGGTCGCCCTCGTGGCGTACCGCTACGAGCGGAAGCAGGGCCGGCCCGCGCTCGTCGTCCGGATCGCGCTCCTGTTCGTCCTGATCCAAGCGGTGGTCGGCTTGTGGACGGGCAGCGCCGAGATCTACCTGGCCATCCCCGTCGTCGTGAACGCGGGGTACGGCCTCGTCTTCATCGGCTCGACCGTCATCTGGAAGCCGCTCGCGGGCGTGTTCGCGGAAGAGATGCTGCCGCTGCCCGACGAGGTGAAGGCCTCGCGCACCCACCGGCGCGTCTTCAGGCAGATCTCGCTGGCGTGGGGCGCGTACATGGTGTTGCGCTCGGTGCTGCGGCTCATCGTGCTGGTGGCCTTGGGCGTCGACGCCTTCGTCGCGGTCGGCTTCGTCACCGGCTTCCCGATCACGATGGCGCTGATGTCGTGGTCGATCTGGTACGGCGTCCGCGGGTTCCGGCGCAGCGAGGAGTGGGGACCGGCCATCGCCGAGCTGGAAGCCACCGCACTCGAAGCCGAGTTCGACGCCGACGAGGAAGCGTCGGCTTAGCCGACTCCTCGCCGGAAGGGCTCGCTCGTGTTCGACGGCTTCGAAGCGTTCGACATCGCCACCACTGGTACGACCATTCACGGGCGTCGGGGCGGCGTCGGCCCGCCGATTCTCCTGCTCCACGGCATCCCCGAGACACACGTCATGTGGCATCGGGTCGCGCCTCGCCTCGCCGAGCAGTTCACGGTGATCGCAACCGACCTTCGCGGCTTCGGCGGCAGCGGCACGCCGCCGAGCACGCCGGACCACGCGCCGTACAGTATGCGCGAGATCGCCCGCGACCAGGTCGACGTGATGAACGCGCTGGAGTTCGACGAGTTCAGCGTCGTCGGACACGACCGCGGAGCGCGCTGCGCCTATCGGATGGCACTGGACCACCCACTCGCAGTCAATCGTCTCGCGGTGCTCGACATCGTCCCCACCGGCGACGTCTTCCGCGGTGCGGACAAGGACTTTGCTCTGGGCTTCTGGATCTGGTCGTTTCTCGGCGCCCCGGAGCCGGTACCCGAAGAGCTCATCGCCCGCGCGCCCGACGTCGTCGTCGATTACATGCTCGACGACTGGTCCGACGACCGTGGCGTCTTCCCGGACGAGATTCGCGCCGAGTACATCGCGAACTTCGGCACGCCGGATCGAATCCATGCGATCTGTGAGGAGTACCGCGCCGCCGCGACCCTCGACTTCGAGCACGACGAAGCCGACCGCGGGAATCGACAGATCACCTGCCCGACGCTCGTCCTCTGGAGCCACACCGGCCCCGTCGCCGCCTGGTACGAGCCGCTCGAGGTCTGGAAGGCCTGGGCCGACGACGTCGACGGCGGTCCGGTCTCGGCCGGGCACTTCATTCCGGAGGAAGCTCCGGACGAGACGACCCGCCGTCTCGTCGATTTCCTCGGTTAGTTCCGCGCCGCGGTCATGCCTGTGTCTCGTCGAGCCAGATGACCGCGCCCTCCCAGGGGCGAAGAGTCACTGATCCCGCGACGCGCTCGCCGTCACGCTGGCGCCGGGTGCCGATCCTCACGATCCCGGTTGCCGTGTCGAGCCGGGCGGGCTCATCGCCCAGGTTCAGCGCCACGACCACCCGCTCCCCGCGCCGCCACGCCCACAGCCCGCCCTCGGCCGCGACTCGCGTGTAGCCGCCGGCGCGCAGATCGGGAACGGCGGCCCGCAGGCCGATGAGGTCGCGGCAAAGCGAGAGCATCGAACTCGGATCGCGGCGTTGGTCCTCGACGTTGCACGCGCCGATGTCGCCGAAGGGCAGCCATGGCTCGACGTCCGGAGCCGTGAACCCAGCGCCCTTCACGGGCGACCACGGCATCGGCGTCCGCTCCGGATCCCGGCCGTACACGGGGTACAGCCGCTTGCCCACCGGGTCTTCGAGGCGCTCCTCGGGCACATCGGTGTCGGGCATGCCCAGCTCGTCTCCGTAGTACAGGAACACGCTCCCCGGCAGCGTGAGGAGCATCATCAGCGCGCATCGGCTCTTCTCCGGGTCACTCTCGGCCCAGCGGCTCGGGAACCGGTACATGTCGTGATTGCCGCCCGTCCAGACCGGCCATGACTCGGCGGGGATCGCAGCGAGCGTTTCTTCGACGACCTTGCGCATCGCGTCTGCCTCGAAGCGCGAGTGCAGCAGCAAGAAGTTGAACGCGAGGCTGAGCTCGTCGCCGGCGCCGTAGAACGAGAGCATCGCCTCGGTGTCGAAGACGTGCGTCTCCCCGACGAGGATCCGGGGCGGGTCGTACGAGTCCGCGATCTGGCGCCAGCGGCGGATCACGTTGTGCACCTCGGGGCGATTGCCGTTGTAGACCTGCCGCTGGCCCATCAACCGGACCATCCAGTGGTCGTCGTCGGTCGCGGCCGGGTTGTCGCGCAGCAGCGCGTCCTTCACGACCATGTGCGCGACGTCGATCCGGAAACCGGCCACGCCGCGGTCGAACCAGAAGCGCAAGACGCGGTCGAACTCGTTGCGCACCTCCTCGTTCCACCAGTTGAGATCGGGTTGGTCGGCGAGGAAGTTGTGCAGGTAGTACTGCCCGGTCGCCTCGTCGAGCGTCCAGCTCGGACCGCCGAAGCTGCTCCGCCAGTTGTTGGGCGGCGAGCCGTCCGCCTTCGGGTCGGCCCACACGTACCAGTCACGTCTCGGGTTGTCCCGTGACGAGCGCGACTCGGCGAACCACGGGTGCTCGACGCTCGTGTGGTTCGGGACGAGGTCGAGGAGCACCTTGATCGTGCGCTCGTTCGCCGCGGCGATCAGCTCGTCGACGTCGTCGAGCGTGCCCAGCACTGGCTGCACGCCGGTGTAGTCGGCGACGTCGTAGCCCCAGTCGGCGTCGGGCGAGGCGCTGACCGGATTGAGCCAGATGCCGTCGACCCCGAGCCAGGCGAGGTGGTCGAGACGGTCGACGATCCCGCGGAGATCGCCGACGCCGTCACCGTTCGAGTCGGCGTAGGAGCGCGGGTAGATCTGGTAGAGGACGCCTTCCTTCCACCATCGATCTCGGTCGTCGATCACGGCGCGGGAGCGTACGCGCCGCGGAGGAATGGAGCGGTCGCAGCGGGCGTTCGCTCGGGTATGGCACCGAACGATCAGGCAACGCCGGTCACCACCCGAGGAGAACGAATCGTCCAGGAGGTCACGGGCTGGCCGGGGATCACGACCGACTCCGGCGAGTTCGGCGAGACCGAGTTCCTGCTCGACGGACGGTCGATCGGGCACGTGCACGGGAGCCGCATGGCCGACATCCCGTTCCCGCGCCGGGTCCGGGACGACCTCGTAGCCGAGGGCCGCACCGGCCCGCACCACGTCCATCCGGATTCCGGATGGACGACGAAGTACATCCGCGCCGACGCCGACGCCGACGAGGTCGTCGAGCTCCTCCGGATCAACTACGACCGGATCAACGAGCGCCGAAAGCGCTGACCATCGCCGGTGACGCGGAGGGAGTGGGATTCGAACCCACGGAGGCTCGCGCCTCAATGGTTTTCAAGACCATCCCGTTCGGCCGCTCCGGCATCCCTCCGGACGCCAGGCTAGGACCGGCGCGCCTCGACGCGGTCGAAGCCGCACAGGGGGATCAGCACTTCGGGCACGGCGAACGACCCGTCGGGACGCTGGTAGTGCTCGAAGAGGAAGACGAGCGTTCGCCCGACCGCGCAGGCGGTGCCGTTCAGGGTGTGCACCGGGCTCGTGCCGCCATCGGAACGGAAGCGCGTGCCGAGCCGCCGCGCTGAGTAGTCGAGGTAGTTCGAGCACGACGTGAGTTCGCGGTAACGGCCCTCCGACGGCAGCCACACCTCGATGTCGTACTTCTTCGCCGCGGCCGCGCCGAGCTCCCCCGTCGCGCAGCTGACGACCCGGTACGGAAGACCCAACCCGCTCACGATCGACTCCTGCAACCCGAGGATCGCCTCGAGCTCGTCCCAGGACCGATCAGGATGCGTGAAGCTGAACATCTCCGCCTTGTCGAACTGGTGCACCCGGAAGATGCCGCGGGTGTCCTTGCCGTACGTGCCGGCCTCGCGCCGGAAGCACGTCGAAAACCCGGCGTAGCGCAAGGGGAACGCGTCTTTGTCGACGATCTCACCGCGATGCAGCGCAGCGAGCGCGACCTCGCTCGTCCCGACGAGGAACAGCTCGCCCCCGTCGACCTCGTAGACCTGGGCCCGGTCGGTCGGAAAGAAACCCGCCTCCTCCATGGCGTGCTCGCGTACCAGCACTGGTGGAACGACGGGTGTGAAGCCCTCGGCGACGACGCGGCTCAACACCCACTGGACCAGCGCGAGCTCGAGCAGCGCGCCCTGGCGCATCAGGTACGCGAAGCGCGACCCGCTCATCTCGACCGCCTGCTCGGTGTCGACGAAGCCGATGCGGACACCGAATTCGGCGTGATCGAGCGCAGGAGCGTCACGTGGCTCGCCGACGACGCGCACCACCTCGTTGTCGTCCTCGCCGCCCACCGGGACGGATGCATCGGCGGGGTTCGGCACCTGCAGCAACAGCTCGCGAAGACGCGCCTCCGCATCGGCCAGCAGCGGCTCCTTCGCGGCGAGCTCGTCCTTGAGGGCGCTCGCCGCCGCGATCTTGGCGTCGCGCTCGCCGGCCGGCGCCCGTCCGATCTCCTTCGAGGCCACGTTCTGCCGGGCGCGGAGCTCTTCGACCTCGGTCAGAAAAACCCGCCGGGCGTCGTCGGCCTCGAGCACGCGGTCGAGCAGTCCGCCGGCGACCCGCTTGCGTTCGATGCCGGCCCGATATTCGGGCTCCTCACGCAGGCGCTTGAGGTCGATCACGTGGCGGGGTCAGGCGGGGCGACGCGGCCGCGCAGCTCGTCGACCCATTGCGCTGCTTGACGCCACGCCTTGTCGGCCTCCTCACGACGAATCCTCGCGTCCTCCTCGCCCGCGACCGGGTACGAGCCGAGGAACTTGACCTCGGCCTGCTTCGCCGACAGGTTCCGGAGGCAGTCGGCGACCAGCTCGTCGGCGATGTGGCCGTTGAAGTCGATGAAGAAGCAATAGTCGCCGAGACTGCGCTTCGTCGGGCGCGACTCGAGCTTCGTGAGGTTGATGGCGCGGGCGGCGAACTCCTGGAGGATCGCGAGCAGCGAGCCCGGTCGGTCCTCGCGTTGGAAGCACACGACGCTGGTCTTGTCGTGGCCGGTGGGCGTCGGGATCCCGTGGCCGACCAGCACGAAGCGCGTCTCGTTCTCCGGATGGTCCTCGATCTCGGTGGCGAGAAGGTCGAGGCCGTTCAGCCGGGCGCCGAACGCTGTACCGATCGAGGCGTTGGTCGGATCGCCGGCGCGCGCCACTTGTGCCGCGGCCTCGGCGGTCGAGTTCGTCACGATGTTGTCGGCGTCGGGGAGCTTTGACGCCAGCCAGACCCGGCACTGCCCGAACGGACTCGGGTGTGACAGCACGGTCTTGATGTCGTCGAGCTTCGCCCCGGGCAGCGCGCACAGGTTGAGCGACACCGGCAGGTCGATCTCGCGCTGGATGAGCAGATCGGTATCGAACGCGAGCGTGTCGAGCGTGACCGTCACGGTGCCCTCGATCGAGTTCTCGATGGGCACGAGGCCGACGTCGGCTTCACCGCGCTCGATCGCACCGATCACATCGGGCACTGACCTCCGGGGCCGGAGCTCCTCGTCGGCGAGATCGGGTTGAGTGAGGACGGCCTCTTCGGCGAACGTGCCGTGGGGGCCGAGGAATCCGACGCGCGTCACGGACGAATCGTACCGGCGCGCCTCAGGAAACGAGCTGGTTTCAGGGGTCTTCGCTCGGCGGCCCGTTGAACAGCAGTGTGTACACGCGCCCGAGGAGGTCGGTGGGCACGCCTTCGGGATCCGCGAGGGCATGCAACGCGATGCCTTGAGACAATGCCTCGACGGCGATCGCCATTTGATCCGCCGGCAGAGGCAACGAATCCCCCGATGTACTTGCGTGCTCCGTGATGATGGCAGCGACCTCCGCCAGCTGCGCCCGGCGGAGTGCCGCGAACGCCGGCGCCAGCTCGGGGTGGCGAGCGACGTGAATGTTCATCTCGAGCGAGAGAAGGAACACCTCGCGTTCGCGCTCGACGACACCGACAAAGGCTCGGGCGCCCGCCATCGCCTGTTCCTCGGTTGTACCCGTGCTGGTGTCGATGACCTCGACAATGTTCTTCATCGGCTCGTTGAGCCGGGCCTCGATCACAGCCTGGAAGAGGTCTTCCTTGCTCTGGAAGTTCGAGTACACCGCGCCTTTGGTGAGCCCTGCCTCGTCGGCGACTTCGTCGAGCGATGCGGCGATGTAGCCGCGCCGAGCGAACACGGTTGCGGCGGCGTCGATCAGCTGTGCGCGGGTGCGCGCCTTCTTCTCGTCACGCGTCAACCGTTCAGATGTTTGCGGTTGGGTCACAGGGTCAGGCTGCCACGTCCCGCTCGGGCTCGTGAGCCTGCTTCGCGGCGTGGGCCTTCCGGAGCGAGGCCAGGAGGCGCTCGTAGCCGAGCTGCTTCACCAGCCAGGCCTGCGCCTCCCGCTTGCCGATCGGGGTGACCGTGGGAGGGGCACTCGTCTTCAGGTCGTTCATCGGACCTCCATTGATACCGAGCGGTATTCGATACCAGTCAGTATCTGATACCCGTCGGTATCTGTCAACCCCAAGCCGGCCGCCGCAATTCCCTCACCACATGCAAACAGTCCGGCAGGCGGAAGATAGAAGGGCTCGCCGCGGACCGAACGACCGACGCCTCGCAGCCGGGCGCTCGACCGCTCGCGGGGGACGGGATAGGAAGAGGGTGTGACTGCCATCACCCAGACGCCCGAGTGGAAGGCGTTGCGCGACCACTACGAGCAGATCGAGCGCGTCCAGCTACGCGAGCTGTTCGCCGACGATGCAACGCGCGGTGAGGCGATGACCCTCGAGGTCGAAGGCGTCTACTTCGACTACTCCAAGAATCGGATCACCACCGAGACCGTCCGGCTCCTCGTCGCGCTCGCCGAGCAGGCCGGCCTGCGGGCGCGGATCGACGCCATGTTCGCCGGCGAGAAGATCAACCTCACCGAGGACCGTGCGGTCTTGCACGTCGCTTTGCGCGCCCCGGAGGGCGAGCGCATCGTGGTGGACGGCAGGGACGTCGTTCCGGAGGTCCACGCGGTGCCTGTCTCTTATACACATCTGACGCTGCCGACGATAATTCCAGAGTGTAGATGTCGGTGGTGGGCGT
>JBKOWN010000146.1:0-7691 GCA_046724435.1 Actinomycetota bacterium | reverse complement strand
CGGTCCGAGGACAGACACGACTTCGCCGTCCTCTACGACGAGGTCGATGCCGTCGAGCGCGACCGTGTCGCCGTAGCGGACTTCGAGCGCTTCGACCCGCAACATCAGAACTCCCCGATGTCGCCGAAGCGGAAGCGCTCGTTGGCGAAGATCGCAGCCGCCGTCACTACCATCAGGACGACACTTGCCGCCATGGCGGCGCCGAAGTTCAGCGGCCCGGGTTGGCCGAGGAGGCGGAAGATGACGACGGGGAGCGTCGGGTAGTCGGGACGGGCGATGAAGATCGTCGCGCCGAACTCGCCGAGTGAGATGGCGAACGCGAAGCCCGCCGCCACGAGCATCGCCCGGGCCACGATCGGCAGGTCGATCTCCCGCCAGACCCGCCGCGGCGACGCGCCGAGCACGGCGGCCGCCTCGCGCAGGCGCTGGTCGATGGACCGCAGCACCGGGATCATGACCCGGGCGACGAACGGCGCCGCGATCAGCGCGTGCGCGATCGGGATCAGCGCAGGAGAGGCGCGCAGGTCGAACGGCGGTCGGTCGAGCGCGATGAGGAAGCCGAACCCGATCGTCACCGCCGACACGCCGAGCGGCAGGAGCAGCAGCGTGTCGAGGCCGTGTGTAGGCCCCGCCCGGCGGCTCGGCCCGACGACGGCGAACGCGGCCAGGCCACCGATGACGAGAGCGATCACGGTCGCGATCGACGCGAACACGACCGAGTTGCGAACGGCTTCGATCGGAGGCACGAAGACGGTGCTCGTCCGGCGGAGCTCCGACAACGCCCGGTAGAAGCCAAAGCTGTACCCACCGGCGGTGTCGAACGACCGCGCAACGAGGACCGCGATCGGACCGCCGAGCAGCACGGCCATGAGGGCGAGGTTGAGGCCGACCGTCGCGCGTTCGCCGGTGGTCCGGGCCCGGCGAGAGGTCTCCGCGCTCGCGCGCAGGCTCAGCGCCTGGGCGCGGCGGCCTTGCGCGCGTCCGGCGACGAGGAGCACGGCGACGACGGCCACGAGCTGCACGATCGACAGCGCGGCCGCTTGCGGCAGGTCGAGGAACTGCACCGTCTGGCGGTAGATCTCGGTCTCGAGCGTCGAGTAACCCGGCCCGCCGAGGATCAGGATCACGCCGAACGACGTGAACGTGAACAGGAACACGATCGCAGCCGCGGCCGCGATCGCCGGTCGGAGCGTCGGCAGCGTGACCGCGCGAAACGTCTGCCACCGTCCGGCGCCGAGGACGCGTGCCGCGTCCTCCTGCCGGGGATCGAGGTGCGCCCACAGGCCCCCCACGATCAGCACCACAACCGCGTAATTGAAGAACACGTGGGCGACCAGGATGGCGGCGAGCGACTGGTCGAGGCCGAGGAACCCGAGCGGGCCGCCGTCCCCGAGCAACCCGAGGAATGCGGACCCGACCACCACCGTCGGCAGCACGAACGGGACGAGGACTGCCGCCCGCACGAGTCGTTTCCCTCGGAACTCGTACCGCGCGAACACGTACGCGCCGGGAAGCGCGACGAGCACCGTGAGCAGGGTCGACACCGTCGCCTGCCAGATCGTGAACCACGCCACACTGCGCAGGTGCGAGTCGGTCACGACTCCGCCGAGCGGGCTGAGATCCAGCGTCCCACCCGGCGTCAGCCCACGACCGACGATCGACGCCACCGGATAGACGAAGAACACCCCCAGGAATGCCAGCGGCACCGCGAGCAGCAGCCAGCGCGCGAGTCGCCGCCGGTCGAGGCGTGCAGGGACCATGACAGCTCTGGTCTCTGCACGCATCACGGCGCTGCGTTCATCGGACGACTGTGTTGGTCCACTCGTCGATCCAGGTGTCGCGGTTCTGGGCGATCTCGTCGGGCGGGAGCGCGAACGGATTCGGAGCGACCTTGGCGAACTTCACGAACGCAGTCGGGAGCTTCGTCCCGTCACGAGCCGGGAACACGAACATCTGGAGCGGCATGTCGCGCTGGAACCGGTCCGACAGCATGAAGTCGACGAGCTTCTTCGCCGCCTTCTCGTGCGCGGTGCCCTTCATGACGCCGACGAACTCGATCTGCCGGAAGCACGTGTTGAGCAGCGCGCCGGTCGGCGGCTCACTCGGTTGGGGGTGGGCGTTCACGACCTCCGCCGGCGGGCTGCTCGCGTACGACACGACAAGCGGGTAGTCGCCCTTGCCGGCACTTCCCGAGAACTCTGTGTTGTACGCCTGCTCCCAGCCGTCGACGACCTTCACGTCGTTGTTCCGGAGCTTCTCCCAATAGGCGCGCCAGCCGTCGGGCCCGTACTTGGCCACTGTGGCGAGCAGGAACGCGAGGCCCGGCGACGAGGTCGCCGGGTTCTCGACGACGAGCAAGCCCTTGTACTCCGGCTTCGTCAGATCGTCGAGCGTCTTGGGAGCGGACAGCTTCTTGTTCGCGAAGTACTTCCGATCGAAGTTCACGCACACGTCCCCGGTGTCGACGGGACTGACCCGGTCTCGCGGGTCGAGCTGGAGATCCTTCGAGATGTGGTCGAGCTCAGGCGACCGGTAGGGGATGAAGAGACCCTCGTCGAGCGCCCGGCTCAGCAGCGTGTTGTCGACGCCGAAGAACACGTCGCCGAGAGGATTGCTCTTCGTGAGGATCGCCTGGTTGACGGCCGCGCCGGCGTCGCCCGACGGCAGCACCTGGACCTTCACGCCGGTCTGCTTCGTGAACTGCCGCATGACGCTCTTCGAGACGGCGAACGAGTCGTGGGTCATGAGCGTGATCGTCGTGCCGCTCGAGCCGGCGGGCGCCGACGCCGTCGCCCCGACCGGGCCGGCGGCGGCCACGGCCGTCGCGAAGATCGAGATGGCGAGGGCGAGCACGGGAAGTCGGCGCATGTCAGGTTCCTCCGAGGTCGGGTTGCACGGCGAGCAGGGTGCCCTGCTCGATCGAGACGGTCGCGACGGGCTCGGCGAGCTCGTTGCTGAGCCCGCGGGTGGATCCGGGTAGGAGGTCCTCGCCGGCGAGCGGATATCGCAAGCCCGTCGTCCGCACGCCGCGGGCGGGGCCGCCGGCGGCGAGCAGCGAGCACAGCGCGCCCGGCGCGCCCGACAGGCGCGCGTCCCGGCGGATAACGGTGAGGACGGTGTCGTCCAGCCGTGCCTCGATATCGATGTCGGCGAACGACGGGGACGCGAGGAGCAGGACGTTGGCGAGGAAGTGGTCGAGACGTCCGCCGGAGCCGCCGACGACGATGAGGTGGGTGGCGCCGGCCTCGCGCGCCGCGTGCAGCGCGAGCTCGAGGTCGCTCTGGTCCTTCTCTGCCGGGTACCGGCGAACCTCGGCGCCGCCGCCGGCGGCGGCGTCGACGGCGGCCGGGTCAGCGGAGTCGAAGTCGCCGACGACGAGGTCGACGTCCCGCCCCAGTGCGAGCGCGTGTTCGACGCCCGAATCGGCGGCGACGGTGAAGGCCGCGTCCGGCAGGCGCGCCGCGCTCGCGGCGGCGACCGGCTCACCGCCCGCGAAGACGAGCGCCACGCTCTCCTCGGGCGTCTCCACGATCCCTCCCTTCGCCGGAATTACCCGGTGCAGGTTCCACGGGTCGGTGGCGCTGCCACGCGCTGTTCGGCGCGGCCACCCTCTCAGCCCGGCTGTCCCGAGCTCCCCACGGGTCGAGCCCGATCGTAGCGTGCGACCCGACTGGGGAGCTCGGGTTTGGTGTGCAAGGGTGCGGCCGTGCCGCGCGCCGCCCGATCCGTTGTCGCACTCGGCGCGCTCGCGCTCCTTGCGGCCGCGTGCGGCGGAGGCGGAGGCGGTGGCTCCACGTCGAAGCGCGCACCGTCGACGACCGCCCCGGCGACGACGGCGTCGCCCGCGCCTTCGACCACGAGCGCCGGCGCGCTGCGCATCGCGACGGCGTCGTGGCGGCTGCCGTCGCCTTCGGCGCGTGAGGTCGCGCTCTCGGACGGAAAGCAGCTGGTGGTGCTGGGCGGTCTCGATGCGTCCAGGCAGACGACGGGCAACATCGTGCGCGTCGATCCGTCGAACGGCGCGTCGCAGACGCTGGGGGCTCTCGTTCAGCCCGTCCACGACGCTGCCGGTGCGTTCGTGAACGGGGCGTACGTCGTCATCGCCGGCGGCACGGGTGAGGAAGGCAGCGCATCGGTGCAGTCGTTCCAGCCCGGCTCTCCGGCCAAGGCGGTGGGCAACCTGCCCGGCCCGCTCTCCGACCACGCGGCCGTGACGATCGGCAACAAGGTGTACGTCGTCGGCGGGTTTGACGGCCACCAGATCTCCCGGAACGTGCTCGTCAGCGACGACGGCGTGCAATACCGCACACTCGGCGCCCTCGCCGAGCCCGTCCGGTACCCGGCCGTCGCCGCGACCGGCGGCGCGATCTACCTGTTCGGCGGGGTCATCAACGCGAGCGGCGGTGACACCCGCTCGATCCAGAAGATCGATCCCGGAACCGGCCAGGTGACCGTCGTCGGCCAGTTGCCCGCGCCGCTGTCGCACGCCAGCGCAGTCGAGGTCGGCGGCCGGATCTACGTGCTCGGCGGCTTCGTCAGCAACCAGGTGACCGGGCAGGTGTTGCAGTTCGACCCGCAGCACGGGTCCGTCGCTCCCGCCGGCACACTCCCGACACCCGTGACCGACGGGGCCGTGACCACCGTCGGCGCCAGTGCGTACTTCGTCGGCGGCCAAGGCACCGATCGGGCGCCGGTTGCCACCGTGGTCGAGCTGAAGGCCGGCTGACCTAGCGGTAGTTGCCGGTGTGGCCCATGCTGAACCGGCCAGGCTGCGGGAAGAGCGCCAAGCCGTGCGGTCCCTGACCGACGGGGATCTTCTTGATCAGCTGCCCCGTGGTCGTGTCGATCACGTAGACCTCGGAGTTGTACCGGCCGCTGACCCAGAGTTGCTTGCCGTCGCTGCTCACGCCGCCCATGTCGGGACTGCCGCCGAACTGCCAGTTGCCCACGACGGAGCGGGAGGCGAAGTCGATAACGCTCACCGAGCCGGCGCCCCGGTTCGTCACGTACAGCTGCTTGCCGTCGCGGCTGGGGTATATGCCGTGGGCACCCTTGCCGGTGGGGATGAACTGGAGCTCACGCATGTTCGCCCAGTCGACCACGGTCACGCCGTCCTTGGTCTCGTTCGCGTTGAACATGACGCTGCCGTCGGGAGAGAGCTTGACGTCGACGGGCTTCCCCCCGACGTTGAGCTCGCCCGTGATCGCCATGGAGTCGAGATCGATGCGCACGAGGAACCCCGAGAACTCGCAGCTCGCGACCATCGTCTTCCCGTCGGCGGTGAACTCGGCGTGGTTCACGCCGTTGTGGGGGATCGGCAAGTGCTTGATGAGCGTCCAGGTCTTCGGGTCGTAGAAGTCGACGGCGTTGTTGCGCTCGGCCATCACGATCGCTTTCGTCCCGTCAGGGGAGAAGTAGAGGTTGTACGGGTCGTCGATCGGGATGTCCGGCCCCGGCTTGCCCGTGCGGGGATCGATAGGCGTCAGCGTGTTGCCGTTGTTGTTGTTCACGTACAGCGTCTGCATGTCGTAGGACGGCACGACGTGTTGCGGCAATTCCTTGACGGGGAAGTGATCGATAACGGCCATCGTGTTCGGATCGATGACGTCGACGGTGTTCGACATCGAGTTCGGCACGTATACGCGCGACGGGATGTCCCGGACCGACGGCGCGAGCTGGTTCGCCTGGGTGTACTGGTAGACGTTGCTGAGCGTCCCCGAAGTCGTCGGCGGCGCCGTCGTGGGCGCGCTCGCGGTCGTGGACGGCTCCACTTGCTTGGCCTTCGTGCCACTGCCGCTCGAGCAGGCGGACGCGAGCAGGCCGAGGGCGCCCACGAGGGAAAGGACAAGAAGAGGCAAGGACCGGGCGCGCACGAGCGGTGAGCTTCGCACAGCACCGGGTGCATTACACATCAGGCGCAACGCCTGGAACGGTCAGCGCTCGAGGATCGCGCGCACCGGGTCGAGGTCGTACGGCGAGGTCAACATCACGATCACGTGCTCGGCGCCGGCGTCGACGTACGCGTCGATCGCGCCGATCTCGCCGGGTGAGATCGCCACCGTGCGCTCGATGTCGGCCGGGTCGCGACCGACGTCGGCGCACCAGTCGTCGAGCACCTGGTTCTTGTGGCGGAACGACGATGGCGGCCCGAACGCATTCCATACATCGGCGTGCTCGGCGACGAGTCGTAGCGTCACCCGTTCGCCGCCGCCGCCCACGAGGATCGGCATGTTCTCGGCTGGTGGTCGCAGCTCGGCGAGGCGCGCCCTGATCACCGGGAGGCCATGGCCGAGCGCCCGCAGCCGGCCGGCGGCGGTGCCGAACTCGTAGCCGTACTCGCGGAAGTCGCGCTCGAACCAGCCCGAGCCGAGCCCGAGGATGAACCGTCCGCCGCTCAGCAGGTGGATCGTGCGCGCCAAGTCGGCGAGGAGGTTCGGGTTGCGGTACGGGTAGCAGGTCACCAGGGCTCCGAACTGCGCGCGGCGAGTGTCCACGGCCATCGCGCCGAGCAGCGAGTAGGCCTCGAAATGGTTCGCGTTCGGGTCGCCGTAGAGCGGGAAGAAGTGGTCCCACACCCAGATCGTGTCGACGCCGAGATCGTCGGCCCCTCGCCACGCGGCGCGTAGCTCGTCGACGGTCGTGTCTTGCTGCGAGAGCTGGACGCCGATCCTGAGGCGAGCCACGGGCGCTCCTTCCTGCATGCGGTGCATCGGGCGAGCGGCGCGCGGCACAGTACCGTCGGCCGTGATGGATGGAACCGACGTGGCGGTCACCGAGCTGATGACAGCGAAGGGCCACGAGGAGCTTGTCTTCGTGGCCGACGCGCCGTCGGCACTACGGGCCATCATCGCCGTGCACTCGACCGCGCTCGGACCGTCCCTCGGCGGCATCCGCTTCTGGCACTACCCGTCCGAGCACAACGCGGTCGTCGACGTGCTGCGCCTCTCCGAGGCGATGAGCCTCAAAGCGGCCGCCGCCGGGCTGCACCAGGGCGGTGGGAAGGCGGTTGTGCTCGTCGACGATCCCGACGCTCCTCGGGCGGATTCCTTGCTGCAGGCGATGGGACGGGCGATCGACGACCTCGGCGGCCGCTACATCGCAGCCGAGGACGTCGGCGCGACGCCGCATGACATGCAGGTCATCGCGTCGGAGACACCCTGGGTCACGGGGCTCGAGGGGCCGGGCGGGTCGGGCGACCCGTCGCCGATGACCGCCTACGGCGTGGTGGAGGCGATGGGTGCGGTGCTCGAGGAGCTCGACGGGAAAGCCGCGGTCGCCGGCAACCGGGTGGTCGTAGACGGCGTCGGCCACGTCGGCACGCATCTCGCGCGCTTGCTCGCCGGCGCCGGCGCTCGTGTCGCGGTGGCCGACGTAAACCGCGAACGCGTCGACATCCTCGTTCGGGAGATCGGCGCGGAGCCGCTCCCCGTCGAGCGGGCCCTGGAAGAGCCGTGCGACATCCTGGCGCCGTGCGCGTTGGGCGGCGTACTCGACGAGAAGACGATCCCCCGGTTGCAGTGCCGAGCAGTGTGTGGCGCCGCCAACAACCAGCTTGCCGACGCTGCCGACGACGACGCGCTCGCCGAGCGCGGGATCATGTATGCGCCGGACTTCGTGGTGAACGCCGGCGGGATCATCAACCTCGCCGAGGAGTTCGCCGGCTACGACCGCGAGCGAGCGAGGAAGCACAC
>JBKOWN010000062.1:0-5477 GCA_046724435.1 Actinomycetota bacterium | reverse complement strand
CGCGTTGGGGACGCCGCCCGGCACGGGCATGTCGCCCATCGCGGTGCGCATGGTCACTGTGGCTTCGTCTCCTTCGCTGATACCGAGCTCGACGCGCAGCCGGTCGGCCAGCTCGGCGACGAACGCGGGTCGGGGGGACGCCGCGTCGCGCGTGCGGCGCAGGGCCTCGAAGGGATCAGTCATGATCGCCTCCTTCTCCTTCCAGGTAGACGCGGCGGTAGGCGGACCGCGCTCGCACCAGCAGCGCCTCAGTGGCGCCGGGCGTGCGCCCGATGAGCTCCGCCACCTCGGCCACGGGCAGGCCGTCGACGTAGCGGAGTGTCAGCGCGAGTCGGTGGTGCGGTTCGAGCGCGTCGAGCACCTCGTTGGCCCGCAGCTGGTCGAGGCGCACGTCCCACGGATCCTCGCTCGGCGCGGGATCCTGTTCGAGTGCGTCGCGCACGCGCAGCTCCCGGGCGCGACGACGCCAATGGTCGGCGAGCTTGTGGCGGGCGACGCCGATCACCCAGGGAACGTCGAGCGGGGTGGGTCGACCGCCTTCGAGATTGCGGACGGCGGCGAGGAACGTCTCGGAGGTGAGATCCTCGGCGGTGGTCGAGTCGCCGCACCGATGGAGGAAGTACCCGTACACCTCGGGCACCGTCTCCTGATAGAAGGCGAGGAACGCGGCGCGATCGGGCTCGCCGACTCCGGACCCTGCACTCACGGCCGCTTCAGGCCATTCGCTCACGACCCCATCATCGCTCCGAGCCGGCGATCTCCTACGGGTGGGCACACGATTTTCTTCGGCTTGTCGGGTCTAGAGCTTGCGCAGGCGCACCGCCCGTACGGAGTGGTCCGGCTCCTTCTCCAGGATGAGCCGTGCCCGCTCACGCGTCGGGAGGATGTTCTCGTGCAGGTTCACTCCGTTGATCGACCGCCAGATGCTCCGGGCGACCGCGACCGCCTCGTCCTCCGAAAGCGAGGCGAAGTGGTGGAAGAACGACCGCTCGTCGGCGAAGGCCGTCTCGCGGAGCGTCAGGAAGCGGTCGAGGTACCACTGCTCGATGTCGGACTCGTGGGCGTCGACGTAGAGCGAGAAGTCGAAGAAGTCCGATACGAACAGCTGCGGCGCTCGGCGGTCGCCGTCACCCGTCTGGAGCACGGTCAGGCCCTCGACGATCACGATGTCGGGCTGCCGGACGACCTGCTCCTCGCCCGCAACGATGTCGTACGTCAAGTGGGAGTAGACGGGCGCGCTCACTTCGCGCCGGCCCGACTTCATGTCGGCGAGGAACCGCACCAGCCGGCGGAGGTCGTAGCTCTCGGGGAATCCCTTGCGCTCCATGAGCCCGCGCTCTTCGAGCACCCGGTTCGGGAACAGGAAGCCGTCGGTTGTCACGAGGTCGACCTGCGGGTGGTCGGGCCAGCGGGCGAGCAAGGCCTGCAGGATGCGGGCCGTCGTGCTCTTGCCCACGGCCACGCTCCCGGCGACGGCGATGACGTACGGGACCTTCGCGGCCGGACTCCCGAGGAAGGTGTCGGTGACGCGGTGGAGGTTCTGGCTCGCGGCGACGTACAGGTTCAGCAGCCGCGAGAGCGGCAGGTAGATGTCGGCGACCTCGTCGAGCGCGATGCGCTCGTTGATGCCCCGCAGCTGCTCGAGGTCTCCTTCGGTGAGCGTGAGCGGCGTCGCCGCGCGCAGCCGTGCCCACTCGTCGCGCTCGAACCGGACGTAGGGAGAAAGCGGCTCGGACGTCACGCGGGGACGTCCACGCCGGGCAGATCCGCGAGCCGTGCGACGCGAGCCTGCAGCTCTCCCGCGTCTCGTGCGGTGATCGTGACGTGACCCACCTTGCGGCCCGGGCGCGGCGCCTTCGCGTAGTCGTGGAGGTGCGCGCCCGGGATCTCCAGAACTGTGCCCGGCTCGGGCATCGCGCCGATGAAGTTGACCATCGCGTTCACGCCGATCGCGGCGGTCGACCCGAGCGGCCAACCCATGATCGCCCGCAGATGGTTCTCGAACTGGCTGGTGACCGCGCCCTCGATGGACCAATGGCCGGAGTTGTGCACTCGGGGCGCGAGCTCGTTGACGAGCAGCTCCCCGCGCACGTCGAAGAGCTCGACGGCGAGGAGCCCCACATACTCGAGCTCGTCGAGGAGGTTGCCCGCGAGACGCTCGGCTGCGGTTTGGAGCTGCTCAGTGCGGGCGGGGGCGGGGGCGTAGCTGCGACGGAGGATCCCGCTTTCGTGGTGATTCTCGATGAGCGGCCAGCACGCCGTCGCGCCATCCCGCCCGCGCACGGAGAGAACCGAGAGCTCCCGATCGAAGGGCACATGAGATTCGAGGACGAGCGGAACGCCGCCGAGCTCCGACCATGCGCGCTCCACATCGCCGGGTTCCCGGATTGTGTTTTGACCCTTGCCGTCGTACCCGCCGCTGCGGGTCTTGAGCACTCCTGGCAGACCGAGCTCCTTCACGGCGCGCTCGAGATCGGCGCGGTCGCCGACCACCGCGAACTCGGGGGTCGCGATCCCGAGCCGGCGGCAGAGCTCCTTCTCGCGCACACGGTCCTGCGCCACGTCGAGCGCCACCGGAGGAGGCAGCACCGGTACACCGGTCGCGGCGACCAAGCGCGCGCCGACCGCCGGCACGCCCTCCCATTCGTACGTCACGACCGCAGCGCCCTCGGTGACGTGCGTGAGCGCGGTCTCGTCTCCCAGCGCGCCGGTCACGAGCGCGCCGAGCGCGCCGGCCGGCGCATCGGGGCTGGGATCGAGGAACCGGAATTCGATGCCGAGAGGGATCCCGGCCAGCGCGAGCATCCGGCCGAGCTGCCCGCCCCCGAGCACGGCGACGAGCGGTGCTGGCCGGCCGTCTTGGGCGTCGGGCACGCCGCATGCTCGCACGCCCGAAGCCGCCGCCGCCCAAAGCGGCGGCGCTCGGCGGCCGGTCCGCTATCGTGAGCCTTTCCGCGACAGCGTCGTCGCTCCTGCTGGATCTCCGAAACAAAAGCACCGTCCCGGGAGCGAGGAGTCCCTCGGTTGGCCGACTTCGATCGCGCGGCGCGCCGACATGCCCGCCGCCGCACTGAGCTCGATGCCTGCGGCATCGGTTTTGTCGCGCACGCTTCCGGCAGCAGCAGCCGCGAGATCGTCGAGCTGGCGCTGACCGGGCTGGCGTGCGTGCGCCACCGTCAGGCGATCGCGGCGGACGGCATTTCGGGCGACGGCGCCGGCCTGCTCGTCCCGATCCCGCGCCCGTTCTTCGCCCGCATCGGCGGCAAGGAGCTCGGTCGTTCACTCGACCCCGACCGTCTGGGAGTCGTGTCCGCGTTCCTCGACATCGCAGACGACGACGGCGTGCGCGTGGCCCAGCAGGCCGTCACCGATGCCTGCGCTGCCGAGGGAATCGAGCTCGCGGGGTGGCGTCGGGTTCCCGTCGACGAGACGCACCTCGGCGCGGCGGCAAAGGTCGACCAGCCGTCGCTCTGGCACGGGATCCTGCAGCGCCCCGCTCACGTCGACGACGCCGACGCCGAACGGCGCGCGTATCGCGCCCGCCGGCGGGCCGAGGCCACCTGCCGCGAGGAACGCGTGCGCCACTACTTCGCCAGCTTCTCGTTCGTCACCGTCACGTACAAGGCACTCGTCATCAGCGACCGGCTCGCTGCGTTCTATCCCGATCTGGCCGACGACGAGTTCGGCGCGTCGCTGGCGATCTTCCACAGCCGCTTCTCGACGAACACGACCCCGGCATGGGAGCGCGCGCAGCCTTTCCGGCACCTCTGCCATAACGGCGAGATCAACACCGTGCGCGGCAACGAGCTGCGCATGATCGCCCGCGGCCGCCTCGGTACCGAGGACGCGGGCCTCGGCCCCGAAGAGCTGTTCCGTCCGGTGCTCGATCCCGAGGACTCCGACTCCGGGAAGCTCGACTCGGCAGTCGAGCTGCTGGTCAGGGGAGGGCGCGACATTCGCCACGCCGTCGCGATGCTCGTGCCCGAAGCCTGGGAGGGCCAGCGCGATCTCCCGCGCGGCGTGCGTAGCTTCTTCCGTTACCACGCGTGCCTCACCGATCCATGGGACGGCCCCGCCGGGCTCGTGTTCACGGACGGCCGGCGCGTCGGCGCCGCGCTGGACCGGAACGGGCTGCGCCCCTTGCGCTGGCAGGTGTGCGACGACGGCCTGGTCGTGTGCGCGTCCGAGGTCGGCGCCGTGCCCGTCTCGGGCCACGGCTCGGTGCGCCGCGGCCGGCTCGGTCCCGGCGACATGATCTGCGTCGACCCCGATCGCGCTGCCGGAAACGGTGCCGTGCCCACGGCAGCCGTGCAGGACGACACGGACGTCAAGACGTGGCTGGCGCGGCTGCAGCCCTACTCCCAGTGGGCACGCGACGGTCTGCTCCCGGCCGACATCGGCGCTCCCGTCGAGATGCCACCCGCTCCCGAGGACCTCGTGCGGCAGCAGGTCGCGTTCGGTCTCACCCGGGAGGAGGTGGCGATGGTTCTCAAGCCCATGGCTACCGACGCCAAGGAGCCGACCTTCTCGATGGGTGACGACGTGCCGTTCGCGGCCGTCGCCACCCGGCCCCGACCGATGTTCAACTACCTCAAGCAGCGCTTTGCGCAGGTCACGAACCCTCCGATCGACCACTTGCGCGAGCGGTTGGTGATGTCGCTGCGCACGTGCCTCGGGCCGCGCCGTCCGCTGCTCACCGAGGAGCCCGGCGCCGCCCGCCTGCTCGAACTGCCGTCCTTCTTCCTGTACCCGGAGGCGGTCGAGTCGCTGCTCGACCCGGACCGCTCCGTGTTCAAGGCGGTCCGTCTCAGCGCGACGTTCCCAGTCGCGGACGGGCCGGACGGGCTCGAACCCGCCATCCGGGCTCTGGCCGATACGGCCGTCGAGGCCGTCACCGGCGGCGCCGCGGTGCTGGTGATCTCCGACCGCAGCGTCAGCGCCGACCGCGCGCCGATCCCGTCGCTCCTCGCGCTGGGGGCGGTGCACCACCGGCTCGTCGCTGAGCACACCCGTCAGCAGGCGTCGATCGTCGTCGCCTCGGGCGACGCCCGCGATGTCCACGGCGTCGCGTGCCTCCTCGGGTTCGGCGCCGACGCGGTGTGCCCGCGGCTCGCGCTCGAGACGGTGGCGAGCATGGCCGACGACGACCAGCTCGGGGAGCTCCATTCCTCCGAGGCGCAGGCGAAGCTCCAGGCCGCGCTCGAGGACGGCGTCCTGAAGATCTTCTCGAAGATGGGCATCTCGACCGTCGACGGCTACCGGGCCGCCCAGATCTTCGAAGCCATCGGGCTCGGTCCCGAGGTCATCGAGACGTGCCTCCGGTTCACCGTGTCCGAGGTCGGGGGCGTGGGCTTCGACACGCTCGGCGCCGACATCCTCGGACGGCACGAAGCCGCGTTCGCGGGCGAGAAGGCGTCGCTCGACGAGCCCGGGTTCTTCCGCTACCGCAAGCGCGGCGGCGAGTACCACGGCAACAA
>JBKOWN010000120.1:0-22343 GCA_046724435.1 Actinomycetota bacterium | reverse complement strand
TGTACCTCCTCGGCGTCCGAGTGACCGGCGGGCGCATGGAGCGACGCCGGATCGAAGAACCGGAGGTTCCCGACCTCGAACCGGACAGCGCCGAGGTCGAGGCGTGAAGCGGGTCGCAGCCGCGGCGGTGATCGGCGTGCTGGCGGTGCCCCTGCTCATGGCCACGACCGCGGATCCGGCCGCCGCAGACACGGCGAAGCCGAAGGCTCGCCGGCTCCTGGTCATCTCGCTCCCGGCGGTGACGTGGCAGGACATCCAGGACCGTGTGCACCAGCTCCCGAACCTGACACGTCTTCTCGACGAGTCCGCCATCGGCGGTCTCACGACTCGGACGATCGACCGGCATACGACGCTGGCCGACGGCTACGTGACGCTGGGCGCGGGGGCGCGCTCGGTCGGAACGGAGACGGAGACCGACGGCGAGGGCTTCGAGGTCGGCGAGCCGTTCGCCGACACCACCGCCGGGCAGGTGTTCGAGCGCCGGACCGGGAGGACGGTTGACCACGGCCTCGTGAATCTTGGGATCGGCGGCATCGTCGACAAGAACGAGCAAGAGCTCTTCGACGCCGAGATCGGCGCGCTCGGCGACAAGCTCGCGAGCTCCAACTGGTCGAGAGCAGTCATCGCGAACGGAGACGGTGAGGACACGCAGCAGCCCCTCGGCGGGTACTACCGACGTCAGGCCGTCTCCGGCCTCATGGGCTCCAACGGAGAGGTGTCCGCCGGCGCCGTCGGTCCCGAGCTGCTCGTGCCGGACGCCCGCGCGCCCTTTGGCCTGCGGTACGACAACGATGCCGTGCTCGACGTGTTCCGCGACGTGTGGAAGCCGCACACGGTCGCGCTCGTCGAGGCGTCCGACCTCGTCCGCGAGGACGCCTACCGCCCGCTCGCCACCTCGAGCCAACGCGCTCGGCTGCTGGGGCAGGCCCTCCGGCGCACGGACGAGCTCGTCGGCGGACTGCTCCGCCAGGTGGACCCCGAGCATGACGCCGTCATGGTCGTCGGGCCGGTCCATCCCGCCCGCAAGGTTCAGCTCTCCGTCGCCGCGTTGCGGGCCCCGGGAGTCAAGCCCGGACTGCTGCGAACGGGAACGACGCGCCGCCCCGGCTTCGTCCAGATCGTCGACATCGCGCCCACAATCCTCGATCGAATCGGGCTCACGGCGCCCGACGCGATGGAGGGTCGCCCGTTCGAGATCCGCGACGAGGGTGGATCGGCCGTTCAGCGGCGCGCGGGGATCGTCGACGCCAACGCCGCCGCCACCTTCCGCGACGAGGTCGTGAGCGTCGTCGCGATCGTGTTCGTGGTCATCCAGATCGCGCTCGTCCTCGGCGCGCTGGTGTGGCTCGCGAGACCCGGCCGGCGACGCGTGGGAGCGGTGCTGCACTTCTCGGGCCTCGCCGCGCTCGGGTTCATCGTGGCGTTGCTGCTCGCGCAGCTCGTGCCGTTCCACGACTACGGACAGTTCGCCTATTGGGGCGCGCTCGCCGCGGCAGCGCTCGCGCTCGCTGCGCTCTATCGGCTCGCGGGTCGGCGCGACCGGATCATGTCCGTAGTGGTTGCGTTGGGAGCGATCGTCGTCGTCCTCGTGGTCGACGTCCTCTTCGGCGCTCCGCTGCAGCTCAGCAACCCGCTCGGGTACTCGCCTCTCCTCGCAGCGCGCTTCAGCGGGTACGGGAACATCGCATACTCGGCGCTCGCTTCGGCAGCGGTGCTCATTGCCGGGCTGCTCGCGCATCGGATCGGCGGCCGGCGGGGCGTCTGGACCGCGATCGCCGTGCTCGCAGTGGTGTTCGTCGTCGACGGCGCGCCGATGTGGGGCTCGGACGTCGGCGGCGTCCTCTCCATCCTCCCGGCCTACGCGGCCACCGCGTATCTCCTGCTCGGGTATCGGATCCGCCTCCGCACCGTGCTACTCGGTCTGGTTGCCACGGTCGTTGCACTCGTGGCGTTCGGCGTGTTCGACCTGACGCGTCCGTCCGACAAGCGGACGCACCTCGGCCGGTTGCTCGAGACCGTGCAGACCCGCGGCTGGTCCGGCGTCTCCACCGTGATCGAGCGCAAGATCTACGCGAACCTCTCGGTGCTGCTCGGCTCCACGTGGCTGCTCGTCGTGTTGGCGGTTCTCGCGTTCCTCGCGTACACGTACTCGAGACGGCGCGACCGGCTGCAGGCGATCGTGGACTGGGTGCCGGAGCTGCGCGCCTCATACGTCGGTTTCGCGATCCTCGCAACGCTCGGCTTCGCGCTCAACGACTCGGGAATCGCGATCCCGGGCATGATGCTCAGCGTCTTGATGCCCGTCATCGTCGTCCTCCTCGTTCTCGCGCACCGCCGCGTCCCGCCCAGTGAGCCCGCGCCGCCGGAGGCCGAACCGGCTCCCGCAGTGGTAACGCGCGCGTGAGCGTCCTTGTCGGCGTCCTCGTGGGCGTGATCACGTCATGGTTCCTCCGCATTGCGGGCCGTGACATCCTGCGGCTCCCGCCACTCGAGCGCACCAACTACCGCGGCGTTCCCTTGCCGACAGCCGGAGGGATCGTCATCGTGCTCACCGTGCTCGTCATCGAAGCCGGGCGCGCGATCGCAGGCGCGGCCGGATTGGGCGACGAGCCTGGGCTCACGTTGTCCCGCAGCCTCGTGTTGTTCGCCGCGTTCGGATTCGGCTTCCTCGGATTCGTGGACGACCTCCTCGGGGTGGCCGGGGACCGAGGCTTCCGTGGCCACGTGCGGGCTCTCGCCGAGGGTCGCCTCACGACCGGGTTCATCAAGTTGTTCGGTGGGGCAGGCGTCGCCGTCGTGCTCGTCGCGACACCGGGGTTCGCGAGCGGGCGCAGGCTCATCACGGACGCGGTCCTGATCGCGCTGGCGGCAAACTTCGCCAACCTGCTCGACCTCGCCCCCGGACGTCTCATCAAGGTGTCCTGGGTCCTCTACATCCCGCTAGCGGTGGCGCTCGGCACCGACGCGATCGGCGTCGCCATCGCGCCGGTCATGGGCGCCGCCCTGGGGCTGCTTCCCGACGACCTCGGGGAGCGCCTCATGCTCGGCGACACCGGCGCGAACGTGATCGGCGGCGTGCTCGGACTCGGTGTCGTGCTCGGCCTGGGGAGCGAGGCACGGACGAGCGTTCTCGTCATACTGATCGTGCTGAACGTGCTGGCAGAGATCGTGTCGTTCAGTCGCGTGATCGAGCGCGTGCCTCCGTTGCGCGCCTTCGACCGTCTCGGGCAACGCCCCGACCGTCGTCACGCGTGACACGAGCGGGCGTCACGGACGGCAGGCGGGTTTCTCGTACAGGACGCGGGGGCCGCCGTAACGGGCTCGGACCTCGTAGCCGACTTGGGCGAGACGCGGGCCGAGATCGAGGTTCGCGTAGCGCGACGTCCATACGAGCACACCGCACACGTTCGGCTTTGCCGCCGCGTTCTGGAGCTTTACCGCCGTGATCTGCCGCTGCTCGATCCGCTTGATGGACGAGTCGTCGAAGTACGGGACGGTCAGCCGGTCGGCACGCCACAGGAGGCCCGGCTCGTCGCTGATGGCGAGACTCCGGGCCGGGAGATCGTGCAGGCCGTCGACGGCGGCTTGCTCGGCGCGGCTGTACGGGTCGGGCCACAGCATGGGATGCAAATTGCTCAGATACCAGGGCGTGACCGCGGCCGCTCCGACGAGGAGCGCGATCAGGGGCGGCGGTCGCAGCGCGACGAGCAGCACCAATGGTGGGATGAGGAACGCCACGTGCGGACGCCAGAACGCCGGCTCGTAGACGAGCAGCGCGAACTGAGCCGCCAACCAGAGCGCGAGCACCGAAGCAGGACGGAACAGCAGCGGTCCGCGGGTGGGGGAGTCGGGAGCGGCGGCGCGCACCCAACCGACGCGGGCGAGTAAGAGCATCGCGACGGCGAGGCCGGCGGCGACGAGCACGATCGGGTCGCGGTCGACCAGGGTGTGCAGGGCCTTCGTCACCGCGCCCGGGTACGACGTCAGCCGTGATGCCTCGCGGTTGTACACGACGGACTGGTCCCAGACGCGCCCGAGACCCCAGGGGAGGGCGGCGCCGAGCACGACGACGACGGCCGCGCCGGCGGCGTAGGCGAGATCGCGAGGACGCCTGCGAGAGAGCAACAGCAGCGCGACCGCCAGGCCCGCCGGTGCCGCCAGCGCCTTGGCGGCGAGGCCGGCGCCGAGCAGCGCTCCGGCGGCGACGGCCCGAGAGCTCGTCGGTGTCTCGGTGTAGACGAACGAGACCGCGACTGCACCGATCGCGAACGCGAGGGCGGGACCGTCCGACGCGATCCCGGCCGTGGTCCAGAGGATCGATCCGCTCGTCGTCACGAGCACGGCGGCGACGATCGCCCCCCAACGGGACGTGATCCGCCGCCCGGCCGCGTACGTGAGCACGGTGACGACGGCGCCGGCGACGAGCGGCAGCACACGGGGCGCGTTCGCCGTACGCAGCCCGACGAGGTCGGCGACGTACAGCAGCGGCAGGTGCAGGGGACCCTGGGGCGAGAACAGGTCTCGGAACGGGACGACGCCGTCACGCATCTCGATCGCCGACAACCCGAAGAAGCCGTCGTCGTAGGTGAGATGGCGGCTGGCGACGAACGCAGGAAGGCGCAGGAGGACGGCGACAGCGGCGAGCACGGCGGCGTCGATCCACCATGAGCGCCTGTCAGTGGCGGCGCGCGTACGTTCCGCCGCCACCGTTCTTGCCATGATCCCTCCTGTCGCCCTCGGGAGCTCGGGCTCTGCGGCGCCGGTCGGCGACCTGCGTCCCCGCCGCCGTCGCAACCTCGGGCTCTGCGGCGCCGGTCGTCAAAGCCGCCGCCGCCGCGGCCGTCGCCGCGGCGGAAGTTACCGCGCCATCCGCGTTTCTCCGCGTCGCGTCGTGGTAAGTTCGGCGGTGTCCCCTGGTGCCTCTCCGCACATCTGCGTGGTGGTGACGCGCGCCGGGAATTGGGTCCATTGAGGTGGGAGTTGGCGTGGCCAAGCACATCTTCGTGACCGGCGGCGTGGCGTCGAGCCTCGGCAAGGGGTTGACGGCCTCGTCGCTGGGGCGGTTGCTGAAGAGCCGCGGGCTCCGGGTCACGATGCAGAAGCTCGACCCGTACATCAACGTCGACCCGGGCACGATGAACCCGTTCCAGCACGGCGAGGTCTTCGTCACCGACGACGGCGGCGAGACGGACCTCGATCTCGGGCACTACGAGCGCTTCGTCGACGTCCCCCTCACCAAGAAGTCGAACGCGACCACGGGCTCGATCTACCAGGAGGTCCTCGCGAAGGAGCGGCGGGGCGCGTACCTCGGCCAGACCGTCCAGGTCATTCCGCACATCACCGACGAGATCAAGGAGCGGATCGTTCGCCTCGCCGACGACGAGGTCGACGTCGTGATCACCGAGATCGGCGGGACGGTCGGCGACATCGAGATCCTCCCGTTCCTCGAGGCGGTTCGCCAGTTCCGCAAGGATGTCGGCCGCGAGAACGTCTTCTACGTGCACGTGACGCTGGTGCCGTTCATCGGCCCCTCCGGCGAGCAGAAGACGAAGCCGACGCAGCACTCGGTCACCGAGCTGCGCAGCCGCGGCATCCAGCCCGACGCCATCGTGTGCCGGTCGGACCGGCCGATCCCGACGCGGCTCAAGGAGAAGATCTCGCAGCTCTGTGACGTGCCCGAAGCGGGCATCGTCTCGGCGGTCGACGCCGACAGCCTCTACGAGATCCCGCTCGTGCTGCACGACGAGGGCCTCGACGACTACGTCTGTGAGGTGCTGCATCTCGAGCGCCAGGCCCCGGCCCTCGGAGAGTGGCGCAACCTCGTGCACCGCGTCGGCGCCGCCGACCAGGAGGTGCGCATCGGCCTGGTCGGCAAGTACGTGAACCTTCCCGACGCCTACCTGTCCGTCGCCGAGGCGCTCCGCCACGGCGGATACGCGTGCTCGGGGCGGGTACAGATCGACTGGATCGCGTCGGACGACGCCGAGGGCCTGCTCGCCGAAGGGCGGCTCAAGGACCTCGACGGGATCGTGATCCCGGGCGGCTTCGGCTTCCGTGGCATCGAAGGCAAGATCGCCGCCGCCCGCTTCGCCCGGGAGCACCGCCTCCCGTTCCTCGGCCTCTGCCTCGGCCTCCATTGCGCGGTCATCGAGTTCGCGCGCGACGTCTGCGGCTTGTCCGGCGCCAACTCGAGCGAGTTCGACCCGCATTCTCCTCATCCCGTCATCGACCTCATGGACGAGCAGCGCGAGGTCGTCGATCTCGGGGGCACGATGAGGCTCGGCGCCTACCCGGCCAAGCTGCACAGCGGCACGCTCGTCCAACGGGCGTACGGCCAAGAGGTCGTCTACGAGCGACACCGGCACCGGTACGAGCTCAACAACAAGTACCGCCGCCCGCTCGAGGACGCCGGCATGGTCTTCTCGGGCACGTCGCCCGACAATCGTCTCGTCGAGTTCATCGAGCTCCAGACCTCGCTGCACCCGTTCTTCGTCGCCACGCAGGCGCACCCGGAGTTCAAGAGCCGCCCCGACCGCCCGCATCCGCTGTTCGCCGCGTTCGTGGCCGCGGCCCGTGACCGGGCCGAGGGACGCGCGCCGCGGCTGCCGATGGAAGCCGAGCCGGCGCGCCCGGCGGCCGCGTCTTGAGCGCGTTCCGGATCCTGGGCTCCCAGACCGTCGTCGACACAGGATTCATCCGGGTCGCCGAGCTCGACGTCGAAGGCGAGGGTGAGCGGTTCACCCGCCTCGTAGTCCGTCACCCGGGCGCGGTCGTCGCGGTCCCGGTGGAGCCCGACCGCGAGCACGTGCTGCTCGTGCGCCAGTACCGAGCCGCCGCCGACCGCGAGCTGCTCGAAGTGGTGGCGGGCAAGCGGGATGTCGAAGGAGAAGAGCCCGAGACGACCGCGTCTCGTGAGATGCACGAGGAGATCGGCCGTCGACCGGGGCGGCTCGTGAAGCTCTGCGAGTTCTTCAACTCGCCGGGCTTCTGCGACGAGTACACCCACCTCTACGTGGCTCTCGACGTGGAGGAGCTCGACGCCCCCGCCGCCGTCAACGCCGAGGAACGCGCCTTGACCGTCGAGCGGGTCCGCCTCGACACCGTCGACGACCTCGTTGCCGACGGTCGCATCGTCGATGCCAAGAGCATCGTGGGCCTCCTGCTCGCGCGCCGTTACCTGCGTAGGGAGTTCGAAGGGTTCCGCGGCTGACGCGCACGCCGTCGCCATCATTGGGACATGACCGGTACCGTCCGAGCCGCTGAGGCGCCGCCGGACGAGGCGCTGGACCGGCTCCTCGTCGAGCACGACACGTGGCTGACGGTCGAGCGCGGCCTCGCCGCCAACTCCTTGATCGCGTACCGGCGCGACCTCCGCCGGTACGCCGAGTTCCTCCGTGACCGAGGCGAACGCGACCCGACCGCGGTGCGGGAGGAGGCGATCCTCGCCTACGTCGAGCACCTGAAGTCGGCACGCGACGACGAGGGGCGCCCGCAGTACGCGCCCTCGTCGATCGCCCGGGCGCTCGTGGCCGTGCGCTCGTTCCATCGCTTCTGTCTCGAGGAGGGGTTCCTCGCCGTGGACCCGAGCGAGGAGGTCGGCGCGCCTCGGGTGCCCTTGGGCATCCCCAAGGCGCTCACCGAGGACGAGGTCGAGGCGCTCCTCGGGGCCGTCGTCGGCGACACGCCGCGGGCGCTGCGGGACCGCGCGATCGTCGAGACCTTGTACGCGACCGGCGTGCGCATCAGCGAGCTCGTCGGCCTCGACCGGCGCGACCTCGATCTCGACGACGGTCTTGTGCGCGTGCTCGGCAAGGGAAGCAAGGAGCGCATCGTCCCGGTCGGACGCTCGGCCCGCGACGCGTTGACGGCGTACCTCGCCGCCGGCCGTCCGCGGCTCGTCGGTTCAGGCCGGGCGGCCCGCGGCGACGGCGAAGCCGTGATCCTCAACGCTCGCGGTGGCCGGCTGAGCCGGCAGAGCTGCTGGAAGATCGTGCGCGGGGCGGGGGAGCGCGGGGGCCTGAGCGGGCGCCTGTCGCCCCACGTGCTGCGGCACTCGTGCGCGACGCACATGCTCGAGCGGGGCGCCGACATCCGGGTGGTGCAGGAGCTGCTCGGCCACGCCAGCCTCTCGACGACCCAGGTGTACACGAAGGTGTCCCCGGAGCGGCTCCGGGCGGTCTACGAGGCGGCCCATCCCCGGGCACGATTCGCCCGAGGGCCCGTCCGGGCCGGGCAGTAGGCTTTTGTCTCATGGCCGAGACGCTGAATCCGGCGTTGCGCGACCGCCTGCAAGAGGAGCGCGACCGCCTACACGACCAGCTGCGCCAGATGGGCGTCGGTCCGGGGGGCAAGCTGGACTTCGACGACGGCTTCGCCGACTCGGGACAGGTGACAGCGGAGCGCGGCGAGGTCGAGGCGCTGGGCGGCACCCTGCTCGACACGCTCCGCGAGATCGAGGACGCGCTGGGCAAGTTCGACGCCGGGACCTACGGCCGGTGCGAGTCGTGCGGGAACCAGATCGCCGAGGCGCGCCTCGAGGCCATGCCGGCAGCCCGGCTGTGCATCAATTGCGCGTCGCGCCGCCGCTGAGCTCGACCGTCGCGATTTGAGCGCCGAGGTCGAAGAGCGCCTCGTCTTCTTCGCCTGCCTGTTCCTGGCAATCATCCTGCACGAGATCAGCCACGGCGTCGTCGCGTTGTTCTTCGGCGACGACACCGCGAAGCGCGCCGGCCGCCTTACCCTGAACCCGATCCCGCACATCGATCCGTTCGGTTCGATCATCCTGCCCGCGCTGCTCACGATCAGCGGGTTCGGCGCCTTCGGCTGGGCGAAGCCGGTCCCGGTCGATCCGGCGAAGCTCCGGAACCCGCGCCGCGAGATGCTCTTTGTCGGGCTCGCCGGCCCGCTGTCGAACTTCACGTTGATGGTGGTTGCGGCACTGGCCGCGCGCGCCGCGTACGGCGCCTACACCGGGAACGCGTTCCGGATCGCGGACTTGCCGCTCGTGATCCAGGTGCTGCTGTTCTTCGCGCTCGCGAACTTGATCCTCGGCCTGTTCAACTTGCTGCCGATCCCGCCGCTGGACGGTTCGTCGCTCATCGAGCGCGTCCTGCCACGCGAGTGGCTGCCGGGCTGGTACCGCTTCCGTCCGTACGGCATCCTCGTGCTGCTGATCGTCGGCTTGTCGACCAACCTGTTCGGGCGGCTGTTCTCGCCGTTCATCAACGGGCTGTTCGACTTCATCGTCAGATGACGCGGATGAGGCCCGTCCACCTCGGCCGCCGCTTCGTCCGCGCCCTGTGGCCGGGCCCGCCCCGGGAGCGCGAGGTCGCGTGGGTCGCCGGCATCCTCGACCCCGCCGAGCTGGAGTTGTGGAGCACGCTCCCGAACCACGACCGGCGGTACACGATCCGCGTCGCGAAGCTCGTCGAGGCGGGCCTTGCCGACACCGAGTACGCCGGGCAGCCGCGCTGGCTCGCAGCGGCACTGCTCCACGACGTCGGCAAGCTCGACGCCGGCCTCGGCGTGGTCGGGCGCAGCGTCGCGACCGTGATGGGCGCAGTCGCCGGACCTGCCCGCGTCGACCGCTGGGCGCAGACGTCCGGGTTCCGTCGCCGGGCGGCGCGGTACCTCCGCCACGACGAGCGCGGCGCCGATCGCATCCGGGCCGCCGGCGGACGCGACGAGGCGGCGTGCTGGGCGTGGGCCCACCATCACCGGGGACGGTGGCAGGCGAGCGGCGTCCCGATCGCGGTCGCCGAAGCCCTGGAGGCCGCCGACAACGCGTGACCGCTCCCGCGCGCGCGCGGCGTTGGGTCACGAACTGGGTGGATGGCGTCGGTTTCCGCCCCGGCGGCGCGGCAGCTAGCGGGGTCGGGGCAGCAAGCCGGCCGCGTCGCGGGCGCGGGCGAGCACTGGCTCGGCGATAGCGCGGGCCTTGTCGGCGCCCAGGGCGAGCTGGCGGTCCACCTCGCCGGGATCAGCTTCCAGCTTCGTGTACGCCTCCTGGAGCGGGCGCAGCTCCTCGACCACGGCATCGGCGACAGCGGTCTTGAAGGCGCCGTAGCCCGATTCCGCGAACTCGCGCTCCACGTGGGGAACACTTCGGCCGGTGACGGCGGCGTGGATCTCGAGCAGGTTCGAGACCCCCGGCTTGTTCGCCGGGTCGTACCGGACGTCCGTGCCCGAGTCGGTGACGGCCGACTTGATCTTCTTGGCCACGGCCTCGGGCGGGTCGAGCAGCGGCACCGTGCCCTGGGGCGAGTCGGCCGACTTCGACATCTTGGCCGTCGGATTCTGAAGATCCATGATGCGTGCGCCGACGGGCGGGAACGTGGCCGTCGGCACCACGAACGTGTCGCCGTAGCGGTTGTTGAACCGCATCGCGACGTCGCGGGCGAGCTCGAGGTGTTGACGCTGGTCGTCGCCGATCGGCACCTCGTCGGTGTCGTACAGGAGGATGTCGGCCACCATCAGCACCGGGTAGTCGAACAGCCCGGCCGTCACGGACTCCTGGCCTTCGCTCTTGTCCTTGAACTGCGTCATCCGGCGCAGCTCACCGAACGTCGCCACGCAGTTGAGGAGCCAGGTCAGCTCGCTGTGCGCGGCCACATGGCTCTGCACGAACAACACGCACCGGGCCGGGTCGAGGCCGGCCGCCATCAACAGGACTGCGGTCTGGCGCGTGCGCCCGGTGAGCTCGGTGGCGGAGTACGGCACCGTCATCGCGTGGAGATCGACGACGCAGTAGATCGCGTCCTGGCGATCCTGGTCGGCCACCCAGCGGCGCACCGCGCCGAGATAGTTGCCGAGGTGCAGCTCGCCCGTGGGCTGGATCCCGGAGAACACGCGTGGCATCGGCCTGGAGGCTACCTGCGGCCTCGCTCGCGCCTTCGAGCATTGCGCGGTGTCGGGGAACGCCTTGGGTACTCTGACGCGGTGACGGCGGCTTTGCCGACCGTCGACGCAAAGCCGGAGCTTGCGACGGCGACAGTGGGGAGAGCATGTCGTACGAGGTGTCGACGTCCGTCTTCGAAGGACCGTTCGACCTGCTCCTGCACCTGATCCTCAAGCAGGAGGTCGATCTCTGGGAGATCTCCCTCTCGCGGATCGTCGACGAGTACCTCGCCGAGCTCGAGCGCATGGAGAGCTTCGATCTCGACGTCACGACCGAGTTCCTGCTCATCGCGGCGACGCTCGTCGACTTGAAGGCGCGGCGCCTGCTACCCACGCTGGAGGAGGTCGAGCTCGACGAGGAGCTCCTCCGCTTCGAGGAACGCGACCTCCTGCTCGCCCGGCTCCTCGAGTGCAAGACGTTCAAGGACGCGGCCCGCGCCATGGAGACGCTCGTGCGGCGCGCCGACCGCAGCCTGGCGCGACGCGCCGGCGCCGAGGAGCCGTTCGCGTCACTGAAGCCCGACGCCCTCGACCGGGTGGCGCCGTCCACGCTGCTGGCGGCGGCGCTGCGCGGCTTGGCGCCGAAGCCGGCACAGGCGATCCCGGTCGAGCACATCGCGCCGATCCGGGCCAGCGTGCGCGAGGCGGTCGAGGTCGTCCTCTCCGTCCTGCCCGAGCGTGAGCCGCTCAGCTTCCGGCACTTGGTCGCCGACGCCCCCACGCAGCTCGAGGCGATCGTTCGCTTCCTCGCGATCCTCGAGCTCTACAAGCAGGGCGTCGTCGACCTCGAGCAGTTCGGCACGCTCGGCGACCTGCGCGTGCGGCGCTTGCGCGACGGCGAGACCGCCCTCGACGCCGCCAGCCTGGCCGAGTGGGACGAGCCCGACAGTGCACCACACCGCGCACCCGCGGGCGGCCGTGAGACGGTGGGCTCGGAGCGCGAGTAGCCGTGTACGACGATCCGCTCGACGAAGCCACCCGAGGCCTGCGAGCCCATGAGGCGCGCCGTGTCGTCGAGGCGGTCGTGATGGCGGCGACCGACCCGGTCGAGCCCGGTTTCCTCGCCCAGCTCCTCGAGTTGCCGGTCGCGAGCATGGAAGAGCTGTGCCGCGAGCTCGCCGCCGATTACGAGGCCGACGGGCGTGGCTTCGTGCTGGTGAAGGTGGCGGGCGGCTACCGCTACCAGACCCATCCGGATCTGGCTGCGTACGTCGAGCGCTTCGTGCTCGAAGGACAGCACGCTCGCTTGTCCGCTCCCGCGTTCGAGACGCTCGCGATCATCGCCTACAAGCAGCCGATCTCGCGCGCGCAGATGTCCGCCATCCGCGGCGTCGACGTCGAATCGGTGCTGAGCACGCTCCTGCGGCGCGGCTACATCGAAGAAGTCGGCCGCGACCCCGGACCGGGACAAGCCGTGATGTACGGGACCACGCGCGAGTTCCTCGAACGGCTCGGCCTCGACTCGCTCGCCGACCTACCGCCGCTCGGCGACTTCGTTCCCGCGCCCGACGTCGTCGACGCGCTCGAGCGTGGTCTGCGCGTGTCCGACGACCCCGCGCCCAACCCGTAGATGGTGACCCGGACGCCGTCCGGGCAACCCGGCAACAGCGCGGAAGGTGAGCGACTCCAGAAGATCCTCGCCCGGGCCGGCTTCGGATCGCGGCGCGCGGCCGAGGACCTGATCGCCGACGGACGCGTGACTGTCGACGGCGGGGTGGCGCGGCTCGGCCAGCGAATCGATCCGCAGCACGCGCATGTCGAGGTGGACGGCGTGCCCGTCACCGTGCGCGATGGCGTCGTGTACTACCTGCTGAACAAGCCACGGCAGGTCGTCACCACGGCGCGGGACCCCGAAGGTCGGCCGACGGCCGTCGAGCTGGTCCCGACGGAGCCTCGAGTTTTCCCGGTCGGTCGTCTCGACTACGACACCGAAGGTCTCCTCGTGCTCACCAACGACGGTGACCTCGCGCAACTCGTCACGCACCCTCGCCACGGAATCGAGAAGACGTACCTCGCCGAGGTCTCGGGCGTGCCCGGCCGCGCCGCGATCCGGGCGCTCCGCGAGGGCGTCGCGCTGGACGACGGACGCACCGCGCCGGCGCGCGTTCGCCTCGTGCAACACCGGGGCGGCAACGCCGCGCTCGAGATCGTCGTCCACGAGGGCCGCAACCGGATCGTGCGACGGATGTGCGAAGCCGTCGGCCATCCGGTTCGGCGGCTCGTCCGGACTCGCATCGGCCCGATCGCCGACCGGCGCCTCGGCCCCGGGGCGTGGCGTGCGTTGCGCCCGCGTGAGGTCCGAGCGCTGTACGCCGCCGCGTCCGCACCGGCAACGTCCCGGAGCACCGATTCGAACCCCGACTAGTCTCAGATCGCGTGAGACTTCAGGCGCTGCGCGGCGCGATCACGTGCGACGAGAACACGAAGCAGGAGATCGAGGAGAAGACCCAGCGCCTGGTCAAGGAGCTCCTCACCCGCAACGAGCTCGAGCACGATGACCTCGTCAGCGTCGTCTTCACTGCGACCGACGACCTCACGGCGGAGTTCCCTGCCGCCGCGGCGCGAGGAGTCGGGCTCGGTGACATCCCGTTGCTGTGCGCCCGTGAGCTCGCCATCGACGGCGGGAAGCCCATGTGCATCCGGGTTCTCGTCCACTGCTACTCGGAGCGCTCTCGCGATGAGCTGCACCACGTGTACCTCGACGGTGCCCGGACGCTCCGTGACGATCTCCCGGAGTAGCCGCGCATCGTGGTGATCGGCGCCGAGATCACGATCGCGGGCCCGCGTCCGCTCCGTGGAACGGTGCGCGTCCCCGGAGACAAGGGAATCTCACACCGCGCTCTGTTGGCGGCCGCGCTGGCATCCGGTCGCAGCGCCATCCGTGGCCTCGCGGACGGGGACGACGTGCAACGCACACGCGGCGCGCTCGGGCAGCTCGCGGTGCGCGTGAAGGACTCCGAGCCGTCGACGGTAACCGTGCTCGGCACCGGCGCCGCGGGACTGCGCGAGCCGGACGCGGTGATCGACTGTGGCAACTCGGGTACGACGATGCGCATGCTCGCCGGTCTGCTCGCGGGCCGGCCGTTCCTGAGCGTGCTCAGCGGCGACAGCTCGCTCCGGGCGCGGCCGATGGGGCGAGTTGCCCGTCCGTTGCGCGCCCTGGGAGCGCGCGTCGACGGGCGCACGGAGGGCGAGCTCGCGCCCCTCGTGATCCGGGGCGGTGGCCTCACCGGTCAGCGGATCGAGCTCGACGTCGTGAGCGCGCAGGTCAAGACAGCCTTGATCCTCGCCGGCCTCCAGGCCGAGGGTGTGACCGAGGTGGTCGAGCCGGCCCCCAGCCGCGACCACACGGAGCGGATGCTCGAGGCGCTGGCGGCGCCGGTCACGCGAGTCGACGACCGCACGACCCGGGTGGAAGCGGGCGCTCCGACGCCGTTCGAGCTCGACGTGCCGGGCGACCCGTCATCGGCCGCCCTGTTCGCCGTGGCCGCGTGCATCACACCGGGCTCGTCCGTCGTGATCGAGGACGTGTGCCTCAACCCGCGGCGATTGGGCTTCGTCGAAGTGCTCCGGGACATGGGCGCGCACGTCGATGCCGAGCCGACGGAGGAGCGCCTCGGCGAGCCGGTCGGCCGCCTGGCGGCCGAGGCCTCGCCACTCGTCGGCACGACGATCCGGCCCGATGAGGGGATGATCGACGAGATCCCCGTGCTCGCGGTGGCGGCCGCGTTCGCAGATGGGATCACCGAGATCCGAGGCGTCGCCGAGCTGCGCGTGAAGGAGAGCGACCGCATCAACACGATCGAGCAGGAGCTGACGCAGATGGGCGTCGGCGTCGAGAAGAAGCTGGACGCGCTGACGATCCACGGCGGCGAGCCCCGTCCGGCGATGTTCAAGAGCCACGGCGACCATCGCATCGCGTTGGCGGCGGCGGTTGCGGCGAACGCGATGCCCGGCGAGTCGACCGTGCGCGGCTGGCACTCAGTCGCGGTGTCGTACCCGCGCTTCGCCGACGACCTCGGCACGCTGACGGACGGGAACGGGTCGTGATCGACGTCGTGGCCATCGACGGGCCGGCGGGATCGGGCAAGTCGACTGTCGCACGCGGCGTCGCCTCGGCCCTCGGTCTCGACGTGCTCGACACGGGCGCGACGTACCGGGCGGCGACGTTGCTCGCCATCGAGCGCGGCCTCGACCTCGGTGACGGGGAAGCGATCGCGCGGGCGACCGAGAAAGCCGTCCTCGAGCTCGGTGACCCACCCGGGAGCGTCCGGCTCGACGGCCGCGACGTCAGTGCCGCGATCCGCGGCCCGGCGGTGTCGGCGGGCGTGTCCGAGGTGTCGTCGCATCCGCCGGTGCGCGCGCTCCTGCGCGCCCGGCAGCGGGAATGGGCCGAGCAACATGGTGGAGGCGTCGTCGAGGGTCGCGACATCGGGACTGTCGTGTTCACCGACGCGCCGCTCAAGGTCTTCCTCACCGCCGACGAGGCCGAGCGGGCGCGCCGGCGGCATCGCGACGAGGAAGCCGCCGCCCGTCCCGCCGACCTCGAGTCGGTACGCGACGCGGTGGACCGCCGCGACGCGCTCGACAACCAGACCACGCCGCTCGCGCCCGCTCCGGACGCGATCGTCATCGACACCACCGCACGTGACGTCGACGACGTCGTGAAGGAGATCGTCGAGCGCTACGAGTCCACGGTGCGACCCGTGGAGCCAGACCGATGACCGCGGCGCGCCGGGACGATCTCGGCAAACGAATCTTCTACCGCGTCGCGCGCGCTCTGACCCTCACGCCGTTCAAGGCGATCTTCTGGGTTCGCGTCCGCGGACGCGAGAAGGTGCCGCGCAACGGGGCGTTCGTGGTGGCGCCGTCGCACCGTTCGCTCATGGACATCTTCTTCACCGGGTACATCACGCGCCGGCCTATCCGCTTCATGGCCAAGCAGGAGCTGTTCGAGAAGCCGTTCCTCGCATGGTTGTTCACCGCGCTGGGTGGCTTCTCGGTCGAGCGGGGGAGCGCCGACCGCGCCGCCTTGCGTGCTGCACAGGAAGCGCTCGAAAAGGGTGAGCCGGTCGCGATCTTCCCGGAGGGCACGCGGCGGCACGGTCGGGAGGTCGTCGATCTCTTCGACGGCGGCGCCTACCTCGCGACCCGGCTCGGTGTCCCGATCGTGCCCGTCGGGATCGGGGGGAGCGAGCAGATTCTCGCCTCGGGCAGGACGCTGCCGCGCCTGCACGAGGTGGCGATCGTCGTCGGAGATCCCATCTACCCGCCCGACCACGGCGCGGGGCGTGTGCGGCGCCAGGAAGTCAGCAACACGACGGAGAAGGTTCGGCTGGAGCTCCAGGCGTGCTTCGACGAGGCGCTCGCGCTGGCGGGCGTGCCGTACGACCCGCCGGCGTCGCCGTCAGCCGGCGAGCTCGGCCAACACCAGTGACGCGTCCATTCCCCGATCGTCGCTGAACGGCCCGCCGCGGCGCCGGGCGTCGACCGGGTCACCGCCGACCACGAGCGCGGCCAACCCGTCGAGCGCGGGCACCAGCTCGCGTAGCTCGCGAGGCGGCGGGAAGTACTCGTCCTCGTCGGTCACGTAGACAGGTTCCACGCCGTCACGCGGGTCGAGCTTGGCGATCACGGCCTGGACGAGGTCCTCCGGGGCGCTGGCGCCAGCGGTGACGCCGACGACGCGGACACCGGCCAGCTCGTCGATCTCTAACTCATCGGGCCCGTCGACGCGTACGACGACGGGACATCCGGCGCTGCGCGCGACCTTCGTGAGGGCGATGGTGTTGGACGAGTTGGCGCTACCGATCACCACGACGGCGTCGGCGCGGGTGGCGATGGCCGTGAGCGCCGCTTGGCGGTTGGTCGTCGCGAAGCAGAGATCGTTGCGCGTCGCCGTCCACAGCTCGGGGAACTGCTCGCGTGTACGATCCATGATGCCCTCCCAGTCGTGCAGCGAGAGGGTCGTCTGCGCGAGCAACGCGATCTTCGAGGGATCCTTCACGTCGGGCAGCACGTCATCGAGGTCGCCTTCGTGCTCGACGAGCTGCATCGAGTCGGGCGCGACCGCGAGCGTGCCGATCGCCTCGTCGTGGCCGGCGTGGCCGACGTAGAGGACGGTGAACCCCTTCTCGGCCCGCACCTTCGCCTCGTGGTGGACCTTGGTGACGAGCGGGCACACCGCGTTCACTACGAACCGATTGCGACTGCGGGCATGCGCAACGACGTCCGGAGCGGAACCGTGGGCGGAGAGCATGAGCGGGGAGCCGTCGGGGACCGCGTCGACGTCGTCGACGAAGACGACTCCGAGCTCGCGGAACCGGTCGACGACGAGCCGGTTGTGGACGATCTCGTGATAGCAGTACACGGGCGGCTGGAACACCCGGACCATCCATGCCAGCGCCTTGATCGCCATCTCGACGCCGGCGCAGTAGCCGCGGGGCTGTGCGAGGAGCACACGTTGGACTGGCACGATTCTCCTTGTCGCCGTCGCAAGCTCCGGCTCTGCGGCGGCGGTCGACAACGTCGCCGCCGCACGCGCTGAGCGTACCGCCGGACGATTTGGCTTCCCGCACGGCCTGATGATCCGGGCGTCCCGTAGGATGTCCTCATGCCCCCCGCGCGTGTCGTGGCGGTGGCGCCCGGCTCGCCGGCAGCCTCGACCGGGATCCAGCCCGGCGACGAGGTCCTCGCCCTCAACGGCGAAGCGGTCCGCGACGTCATCCGCTACCAGCTCCAAGCCGACGAGCCCTTCGTCGAGCTCGAGCTCCGCCGCGGCGGTCTCGAGCAGCTCGCGGTGGTCGAGAAGCCTGCTGGCGCGCCGCTCGGCCTCGAGCTCGACAGCCCGGTCTTCGACCGCGTCCAGACCTGCGACAACCACTGCCCGTTCTGCTTCATCCACCAGCTACCAAAGGGCATGCGGCGCAGCTTGTACCTCAAGGACGACGACTACCGGCTGTCGTTCCTCTACGGGAACTTCACGACGCTCACACGCTTCACGGAAGCCGACCTCGAGCGCGTCGTCACCGAGAAGCTGGGTCCGCTGTACGTCAGCATTCACGCGACCGACCCCGACGTGCGGACCCGCCTCCTGCGCAACCGCCGGGGCGCCACCAGCCTCCGCTGGCTCGGAGCCCTGCTCGACGCCGGAGTGGAGGTGCACGGTCAGATCGTCGTGTGCCCCGGGATCAACGACGGCGCGGTGCTCGACGACACGCTGCTCGGGATCCTCGATCGGTTCCCGCGGCTGGCGACGATCGGGGTCGTGCCCCTGGGCGTGAGCGCGCACACGACCGAGCCGGACATGCACGAACACACCGCGGCCGCCGCGGCTGCCGTGCTCGACACCGTCGGTCGGTGGCAATCGCGTTTCCGGGACGTGCTCGGACGCCGGCTCGCGTTCGCGGCCGACGAGTACTACGTCCTCGCCGGGCGGCCGTTCCCGGGCGCCGACGACTACGAGAGCTTCTCGCAGCACGAGAACGGGATCGGCATGGCGCGCGCGTTCGAGGCAGACGTGCGCGCTGCACTCGCGGGTACGTCCACCGCCGGCATCGGTCCCCGCCCCGGTTTCTTCGCGTGGGTCGACGGGGCACCCGCTGACGGGTACCGCGCGCCGAGGGTGGAGGACGCAGCGCGCCCGGTGCCCGCGGAGAGTGTGCCGGCAGGACGCGTCGCCATCGTCACGGGTCAGTACGGGGAGCAGGTGCTCTCGCCGCTCCTGCCGTTGCTCCGCACCGTGACCGATGCGCCGGTTCGGCTCGTGCCCGTCCGCAACGCCTTCTTCGGCGGGAACATCGCGGTGACCGGCCTGCTCACAGGACGCGACGTGTACGACGCCCTCGCGTCCGAGCCGCCCGGCGAGCGCTACCTCCTGCCCGACGTCGTGCTGTCACGCGACCGCTTCCTCGACGGCATGGCGGTCGCCGACCTTCCGCGTCCGGTCGAGATCGTCCCGACCGACGGCGCGTCGCTCGTCGCCGCCCTGCAATGACGGCGGAGCTGCCGGTGGTCGCGATCGTCGGCCGGCCGAACGTGGGCAAGTCGACGCTCGTGAACCGCATCGCCGGCGGACGGCAGGCCATCGTCGAGGCACAGCCGGGTGTCACCCGGGACCGCAAGGAGCTCGTCGCCGAGTGGGCAGGCCGTGACTTCCGCGTCGTCGACACAGGCGGCTGGCTCTCCGGCGGCGGCGACCTCGATCAGGAGGTGAGCCGGCAGGCGGAACGAGCAGTCGCTCAAGCCGACGTGATCGTCCTCGTCGTCGACGTGACGGTCGGCATCACCGAGGAGGACGCGCGCGTGGGGTCGCTTCTGCGCCGCGCCGGAACGGCGGCGGTCGTCGTCGTCAACAAGGTCGACGACGGGTCCCGCGAGAGCGACGCGTGGGCGTTCACGCAGCTCGGCCTGGGCGACCCCCACGTCGTGTCGGCGTTGCACGGTAGGGGAAGCGGCGACCTGCTCGACGCGGTCGTCGCAGCGTTGCCGCCCCCGGTGTCGCCCGAGACTCAATCCGAGGCGGAGGCGGACGCAGGCCCGTTCTCGATCGCGATCGTCGGCCGTCCCAACGTCGGGAAGTCCACGTTGTTCAACCGCCTCGTCGGCGACGAGCGCGCCGTCGTGCACGACGAGCCGGGTACTACACGCGACTCTATCGACACCGTGATCGACACCGAGTCCGGGCCGCTCCGCTTCGTCGACACGGCCGGCATGCGACGCCGCAGCCGCGTCGACGAGCCGACCGAGTACTACAGCCTCGTGCGCGCGCTCGAGTCGGTCGACCGCGCCGACGCCGCCCTCCTCGTGATCGACGCGACCGAAGGCGTCACGCACCAGGACCAGCGGCTCGCCGAACGTGTCGACGCCGCCGGGACGGCCGCGATCGTCGTCCTCAACAAGTGGGACCTCACGGACGCCGAGCAGCGCCGGGACGTGGTGGCACAGGCAGCGGACCGGCTGTCGTTCCTGGGGTACGCGCCCGTGGTGAAGGTGTCGGCGCTGACCGGCCGCAACCTTCGCCACGTGCTGCCTGCACTGCGGGAGGCGGAGCGGGCCTACCACCGCCGCGTCCCGACCGCGGCGCTGAACCGGGTGGTCACGGATGCACAACACCGGCAGCCCCCGCCCGTGGTGCGCAAGCGCCGACCACGGGTGCTCTACGCGACGCAGGGTGCAAGCGACCCGCCGACGTTCACGTTGTTCGCGACGCACGAGCTGCCGGCGACGTATCTGCGTTATCTCGAACACCGCATCCGTGATGCGTTCGACCTCGGGCCGACCCCGGTCAAGCTCCGGGTCAGGCTGCGCGGTCGGTAGCCTTGGGACTCTCGATGGGCGACGACCAGGTTCACAAGCACGTCGAACGCGCGCTGCAAGGCAATCTCGAGAAGGAGCGCGACAAGCTCGCGCGCCAGAACAAGATGTTCGTGCGCGATCGCTTGGCGCGCCTCCTCGATCCCGGCTCCTTCGCGGAGGACGGGCTCCTCGCCAACGCCCTCGACGACTCGTTGCCCGCCGACGGCGTCATCACGGGCATGGGGCGGATCGACGGGCGCTCGGTCTGTGTCATGGCAAATGATCCGACGGTCAAGGCCGGTTCGTGGGGCGCCCGCACGGTCGAGAAGATCGTCCGGCTGACCGAGACCGCGCTCCGTCACGAGGCTCCGGTCGTGTACCTCGTCGACTCGGCCGGCGCACGCATCACCGACCAGGTCGAGCTGTTCCCGGGACGGCGGGGCGCCGGCCGCATCTTCGCCAACGAGGTGCGCCTCTCAGGTCGGGTGCCCCAGGTGTGCTGCCTCTTCGGCCCGTCGGCCGCCGGCGGCGCGTACATCCCCGCGTTCTGCGACGTCGTGTTCATGGTCGAGGGCAACGCGTCGATGTACCTCGGCTCGCCGCGCATGGCCGAAGAGGTCATCGGCGAGCACGCGACGCTCGAAGAGATGGGCGGGGCCCGCATGCACGCGACCGTCAGCGGCTCCGGCGACAACCTCGTCGCCGACGACGCCGCCGCGCTCGATGCGGCAAAGCGGTGGCTGTCGTACCTCCCGACGAACTGGCGCGAGGCGCCGCCCGCGGCCGAAGCCGCCGCACCACACGCCGGCGCGCGGCGCATCGGCGACATCGTCCCGGCAGAGGAGCGGCGCGCGTACGACATGCACCGAGTCGTCGACGCGCTCGTCGACGAGGGCAGCTTCTTCGAGCTCAAGCCGCTGTTCGCCAAAGAGCTGATCATCGGGTTCGGACGTATGGCCGGCGAGACCATCGGGATCGTCGCCAACAATCCGATGCACCTCGGCGGGGTGCTGTTCGTCGACTCGGCCGACAAGGCGGCCCGGTTCATCTGGCTGTGCGATGCCTTCAACGTGCCGCTCGTCTTCCTCGCCGACGTCCCCGGGTTCATGATCGGGACCGCCGTCGAGCGGGAGGGCATCATCCGCCACGGCGCCAAGATGATCACGGCCGTGACCGAGGCGACGGTGCCGAAGGTCTCGGTGATCGTGCGCAAGGCGTACGGCGCCGGGTTGTATGCCATGTGCGGGCCGGCGTTCGACCCCGACGCGTGCCTGGCGCTGCCGACGGCGCAGATCGCGGTGATGGGCCCCGAGCCGGCCGTGAACGCGGTCTTCTACAACAAGATCCAGGCCATCGACGATGACGAGGAGCGCGCCGCGTACGTCGCAGAACGTCGGACCGAATACGAAGCGGACGTCGATCTCGTGCACCTTGCCGCCGAGCTCGTCGTCGACGCTGTCGTCGAGCCCGACGACCTCCGATCTGAGCTCGTCAACCGACTCGCCCTAGCTCGCACCCGCCGCCGCGAGGGCTTCCAGCGCAACCACGGCGTTCCGCCCGTGTGATCGCGGGGCGCGACAATGGCGTCGTGCCCTGGTGTTCGACCTGCGACCGGTTCCTGTCGCCGCCGTCGGTGCGAGCGGACGGAACATGCCCCACGTGCGGCGCCACCGTGGAGGGCGGCCAGGCTCACGCTGCCGCGACGACGGAAGAAACGAACAAGCCGCGACGCGCATCATCGCTGCCGTGGCACCTCTGGCTGCTCGCCGCCGCGCTGACTGTGTATCTCAGCTTCCGCGCGTGGCAGGGCATCGAGTGGGTCATCCATCAGCTCTGAATCGAGCCCGGGCGTAGACTCGCCCGTCTACGGGCTGTGGCGCAGCTTGGTTAGCGCGTCGGTCTGGGGGACCGAAGGTCGCGGGTTCGAGTCCCGCCAGCCCGACCACGAAAGGTGCAGGTCAGCGGATCAATCGTCCTCGGGTCGGCCGTCGCCCGCGTGCGCCGCGCTAAGCCCGGAGATCGGCAGAGCAGCGGCCACCGTGTGATCGACGTCAGCTGGAAGCGGAGCGAGGTTGCGGGCCTCCACCGCGGTGTACTCGGCAAGGGAGCCGTTGCGGGACCAGTCGGTCAATCCGAACACCCGCTGGCCG